>NZ_ACQA01000001.1:681666-1022500 GCF_000182645.1 Brucella intermedia LMG 3301 | reverse complement strand
GCGTGAAGAAGAAATAGACGAGTGCGCCGCCCATTAAAAACAGGATCGGCGAAGCAATCAGGAATGGCAGGAACGCCATGCGTTCATGCTTGTAGAGGCCCGGCGCAACAAACTTGTAAATCTGCGCGGCAATGATCGGAAACGCCAGCACGATGCCGCCGAACATTGCGACCTTCACCTGTGTGAAGAAGAATTCCTGTGGCGCAGTATAGATCAGTTCTGCCTTCGAGCGGTCCATGCCCGCCCAGTCGAGCGCCCACTGATAGGGCACGACAAGCAGGTTGAAGAGCTGTTTGGCGAAAGCGAAACAGAAAACAAATGCCACGAAAAATGCCAGAATTGCCCAGATCAGGCGGCGGCGCAGTTCGATCAGGTGCTCAAGCAGAGGCGCTGCGCTCTGTTCGATTTCGTCCTCGTCGCGTTTCACGCTTTGGTTCCTGTCTTCTTCGTGGTCTTCCTGGCAGGTGCGGCAGCAGCCTTTGCAGTTTCCGGTTTCGCCGCTGCGGACTTTTTGGCAGCAGGCTTTGCGGCGGAAACCGCCTTCGGGGCCGCTTTCGCTTTGGCTGTTTCGGTCGCCTTGTTCTCTGCCTTCGGTGCAGCCTTGCGGGTGGTTTTCTTCGGCGCTACGGCTTTTTCAGCGGCTGGCTCCGCAGCAGGCGGAACCGGTGCGCCACCGGCATCAACCGGGGTGGTCACTTCGGCGACTTTTTCAGGCGTAGCCGGAGACATGGAAGTCGTGGACTGAAGGCCTGCGCGCAAATCATCACCGGCGCTGCGAATCGGATCGAACACCTGCGTGATCTTCGAGCGCGGGTCCAGCTTGCGGGTCTCGTCGATGATGTTCTTGACGTCCTCAAGCTCGGCCTCTTTCAAGGCTTCGTCGAACTGCTGCTTGAACTCGTTGGCGGTAGCGCGCATGCGCGCGGTTGCCTTGCCAAATGCCCTCAGCATCTTCGGCAAATCCTTGGGACCGACCACCACGATCATCACGATCGCAATAATCAGAAGTTCAGACCAACCGATGTCGAACATATTCTTGATACCCCGCGCAATTCGCGCGCGCGTCCCGTCTTTCGGCGGAAAACCGCACTTTTAAATGGCAAAATATGCTGCGCGCGCTTTCCCGCACGCAGCATGCTTTATCCGTCAGATCAGGACTTGGTGGTTTTCTTGACGTCGTTGACGGTTTCATCAGCCTTGGCGTCGATCGTACGACCTGAATCCCTGGCTTCATCCTTGGCGTCTTCGTCGGACATGCCCTGCTTGAAGTTCTTGATGCCCTTGGCAACATCGCCCATCAGCTCGGGAATCTTGCCGCGGCCGAACAGAAGAAGCACAACCGCCAGGACGATCAGCCAGTGCCAGATGGAAAAGCTACCCATTTTATTCCTCTCATTGCCGCGAGCGCGGCATGTTCCTGCAATGCCAGTTACGATTTAAGCGCTTTCAACAAATCTTTCAAACAGAAGTGTGACGGTGAACGGCTTTGCGACAAATAAAATTGGCTGCAAAGGCCAGACTGGGACTATTCACCGCGTGGGGCGAGCAAGCCAAGGCTTTCCAGATCGATATCTTCAAGCGGCTCTTCGTCTTCCGTCAGTTCGTCCGGGTCGATGTTCGGCACGGGAACGGCGAAACTCGACGGCATGCGCGCAGAGAGAAGCCCTGCCCCGCGCAATTCTTCCAATCCGGGCAGATCGCGGATCTCCGGAAGGCCAAAATGGTCGAGAAAAGCATCCGTCGTCCCATAGGTGACCGGGCGGCCGGGCGTGCGGCGGCGCCCGCGCAACTTGATCCAGCCGGTCTCCATCAGAACGTCAAGCGTACCCTTCGAGGTTTCGACACCGCGAATGTCTTCCAGCTCGGCGCGCGTGACGGGCTGATGATAGGCAATGATGGCCAGCACTTCCATTGCAGCGCGCGAAAGCTTGCGCTGCTGCACGGCTTCGCGGCTCATGAGAAAGGCAAGGTCGGGGGCGGTGCGAAACGCCCATGCGCCGCCGACCTGAACCAGATGCACGCCGCGCGTTTCATATATCTTCTGCAGATGCTTCAAAACCGGGGCAATGTCCACATTGGCGGGCAGACGCTCCGATAGTGCGCGTTCGGAAACGGGTTCCGAAGACGCAAAGACAATCGCCTCGACAATGCGCGCAAGCTCGGCCAGCCCCTGCGTCGAGACTGAAACCTCCGTTTCGATCTGATCGTCGTCGCTATCGATTTCAGCCAGATTTCGACGTTCCGCCTCAGACATCCTCATCCTCATCCAATTCGCTCAGGTCGCCCGTCGCCCTTATATAGATCGGCTCGAAAGGAGCGTTCTGCCTTACTTCCAGCTTGCCTTCGCGAACAAGTTCGAGACTGGCGGCGAAGGAACTGGCAAGTGCCGAAGCCCTTTCGCGCGGTGAAAGGGCATAATCGATCAGGAAGCGATCCAGCGATATCCAGTCCCCCACCGATCCCATCAGGCGCACAAGCGCCACGCGCGCTTCTTTCAGCGACCAGACAGCCCGCTTGGCGATCTGCACCTGTGAAACCGCCTGCCGCTGCCGTTGGGAAGCATAGGCGGTAAGAAGATCATATAAGGTCGCGGAAAACTGGCTGGTCCTGTCGACCATGACCATTTCCGGCATGCCGCGCGCAAAGACGTCCCGCCCCAACCGGTTGCGGTTGACGAGCTTGGCCGCCGCGTCGCGCATGGCTTCAAGTCGCTTCAAACGATAATGCAGCGAAGCGGCAAGTTCTTCACCGGTCGCCCCGTCATCCCCCTGCTGCTTCGGGATCAGCAGCTTCGACTTGAGATAGGCAAGCCAGGCAGCCATGACGAGATAATCGGCAGCAAGTTCAAGGCGCAACGCGCGCGCCTGCTCCACGAACACCAGATACTGCTCGGCAAGCGCCAGAACGGAAATACGGGCAAGATCGACACGTTGGCTCCGTGCGAGATGGAGCAGCAGATCGAGCGGCCCTTCAAATCCCTGCACATCGATGAGCAGCGACGGTTCGCTTTCGCTGCGTTCGGTGTCGCCCTGCCACAGCGCTTCCATCGGCACGAGCGTGCCGTCTTTGCCGTCTGTGTCTGCTCCCGATGCTGCCAAGCCCGTTTCCCTGCCGATAAGGTCACCGGCAGATCAATCCGCCGATGATGTCAGTTTACCAAGTTTTGACGATTACGCTATCAGTTCGAACATGGCGCTGAATTCCGCACGCAGTTCTTCCTCGTCGGAAAGATCGGGGTCGCCCGCGTAGACTTCAGCCAGGTCGGCGCGGCGCTTTGCCTTGCCTTCAAGAACCGGCACCCGCGCTGCAACTTCCTTCAGTTCTTCCATCACGCCTGCGCAATAGAGAACCACATCGCAGTCCGCGCCGATGATGCCGTCCGCAATGTCGCCGAGGCTGCCCGAGAGCGCCTTCATGGAAATGTCGTCGCTCATGACAAGTCCATCGAACTGGATCACATCGCGAATGATGGTGTTGATGACGGTTGGCGACAATGTCGATGGGCGTTGCGGATCGATGCAATCGAAAACGACGTGAGCCGTCATTGCCATCGGCAGATCGTTGAGCGCCTTGAACGGCACGAAATCATGCGCGACCAGCTCGTTGAGAGGAACGGTGACGCGGGCAAGTTCCTTGTGCGTGTCGGCAAATGCACGGCCATGTCCGGGCATATGCTTGACCACCGGCAGCATGCCGCCAGCCAGCAAGCCTTCCGCAGCGGCCCGGCCCATTTCGGCTACCGCATGCGGATTCTTGGAATAGGCGCGTGCGCCGATGACGTCATGCGCGCCTTCCACAGGCACGTCCAGCACCGGCAGGCAATCCACATTGACGCCGACCCTGAGCAAGTCGAATGCATGCAGGCGGGCATGAAGCCATGCAGCACGCAGGCCTGCCTCGCGGTCGCGCGCGTAAATCGCGCCCACTTCCGAGGCTGAGGGGTAGTTCGGCACAAGCGGCGGGCGGAGGCGCTGCACGCGGCCACCTTCCTGATCGATGAAAACAGGGGTCTGGTCGCGTCCCGTCAGGTCACGCATATGCGCCGTCAGCTCGGAAACCTGTTCCAGACTTTCGACGTTGCGCGCAAAAAGAATGAAGCCCCAGGGCCTTTCATCACGGAAGAACGCGATCTCGTCTTCCGTCAGTTTCGTTCCCGACACACCGGCAATCCATGCCTTGCAGTCTTTCATGCGCTCTTCCCCAAAATTGTCTGGAAATGCTGTACTCGAACAACCCTGCCCCGGTTTAACTGAAAAAATCGGGGCTTGGTAGTGGACCATAAAAAAGGGCGACCTAAGCCGCCCTTTCGATACTCAGTGCCTGATCGATCACTGCGTGACGAAGCAGCTGCCGCCAGCGGATTTGAGGCGTGCGCACAGCGCGGATGCGTCTTCCTTCGAGCCGCCCTGCACGCGGACACGATAGTAAGTGCCCTTGCCCGGAATGTCGGCCCGCTTGATGTCCACGCTGCGACCGCCGATCACGCTGCCAAACTTCTGGGCCATGTTCGCATAGGACTTCTGGGCCAGTTCAGCCGATGGCTGCGAAGCGATCTGGATGAAATAACCGCCTGCACCTGCCGCGGATGCAACCTGCGGCGCAGCCGGTGCAGGAGCCGGGTTGGCAGCAGCCGGGGCCTGCGTGCGCTGCGGCACGTTGCCGACGATATTGACCGGCTGTTCAGCAGGACGCGACGGCACCACCGGAGCACGGACGGGCAGACGCGGAGCTTCGGCCGCAGGCTGTGGCTGCGGAGCCGGTGCTTGTGTCTCTGTCTGTGTCTGGGCGGCGGGTGCCGCAGGCGCATTGCCTGCTGCAAGCGCGGCGATTTCGTCGCCACCAGCAGGCGCAGCGGGCTGCGCGCTGTTTGCCGGAGGCATTTGCGAAGCGGTTTCTTCCGGTGCCGAAGAAGGCTGAACGATGGAGCCATCCGGCCGCACGATCATGGTTTCCACTTCGCGCGGCTGAACCAGCGGCGCATTGCGGTTGCTGTCCTGATTCACGGCCGGAGCATTATTCGCCACCGGCTGCTCGTCAGGGGTGTTGTCCACCATGTTCTCGCTGTCATCCGTACCCGAAATATCGACGGGCTCTTCGCCGGACGTGATCAGCGACTTTTGTTCCGGATTGTTCGGCAGCGTACCGGCAACGCGGTCATAAACCGCCTTGTCCTGGTTCGGAACCGTTGCACCGCCCGGATTTTCCGGCTGCATCTTGATCGGCTGATTGTCGGCGCGAATCACGACCGGTTCACCGGAACCGCTGCCGCCGATGAAATGGTAGCCGATCCCGCCAAGCAGCACGGCCACACCGGCCACGCTTGCCAGGATAAGGCCGCGACGACCGCGAACCGGGCGATTGCGATAGGCTTCGGCAGCGCTGCCAAGGTCATCTTCCGCCTGCATCGCGGCGCGTTCGCCATAGTCGCCAGCTTCGAGCGGCTGTGCGCCCTGAGCGGCCCAATGATTGTAGAAATCGTCCTCATTGCCCAACTGGCCGGAGGACTGCGCCGGAGCCTGCGTCGTCGCCTGCGAGCGGCCATATGCCCCCGCAGCCGCGGCAGCGCCAACGCCCAACGCGGCAGCACCCACGGCGGCACCGAGGCTTGCGCCGGAGTCCGGCAGATAGCTGGAGGCGCTTTCGCGGAATATATCCTCGAAAGCCCTGTCAGCTTCGCTCTGTGCATCGGATTTCGCCGCTTCATCGACGCCAACCGTATTGAAGACCTCTGCAAATTCCGCTTCGAGATCCGTCAGTCCGGCATTGTTTTCTTCTTCGCCGTAATTGATTTCCGGCAGATCGAGGGAATGTGTCTGCTCGACCTTTTCTTCGGCCACGCTCAGCGTTTCAACTTCCGGCGCAGGTGCGCTGACCGCAGCCCCGTGAGCCGTCCCGAACGGCGAGAACGGAGCCGGAGAAGCCCGGTAATCATCATCCGAACGCACAGCATGCGCATAAGCCGTTGCTTCTGCTTCGGGTTCCGCGCTCAGATCAAGATCATCTTCCGTGAAGAAATCCTCTTCGGTGAAAGCGTTCTCGTCCGGCAGCCGGGAAACGTCGCCCGATGGCTCGAAGCCGAAATCATCTTCCGAGAGGCTGATTTCATCCAGTTCAGACAGATCGTCGTCGGTTCCCTCGGCAGCAATTGGAGCCGCGCCTTCCTCGGCATCGAAAGAAAAATCGTCGTCGAAGGAGAAATCGTCTTCGTTGTCGACAGATGATGCCGATTCCACTGCGGGCGCGTAATCGGCCTGCGGCGCCCTTGCTACCGCATCCTGCCCTGCAACTCCCGAAGCGAAATTGCTCCGGGTATAATACGGGTATGCGGAAGGAGTTGCCTGCGGCGTGTAGCCGTATCCCTGCTCCGACGGCGCGACGGCTTCCGCTGCGCTGTCATGGGCCGGCTCATCGAGCTGCAAATCATCGAAATGAAAGTCGTCCAGCTCGGGCGCATCCTGATATCCAGAATTCTGCACCGGTGCGACATCGTGATGGGCATCCGGCGATTCGGCAGGCGCCCCATGCGAGAAATAAGTCTCGTCATGTGATGCAAGCTCAGGGGATGCGGGCTGCGGCTCGTCGCCAAACAGGAGATTTTCCAGTTCGTCTTCAAGCGAAACCGGCGCGGAAACTGCAGCATAGGACGGCTGTTCGGGCTCGACAGCCTGAACATTCCAGTCATGGTGACGTGCCGACTGATAAGCCTCTTCATGCGGCTCGATAGCTGGCTGATAGATCGTCGGATCGTAATCGGTCTGATCGATATGAAGGGGCTCGATAGTTTCCCTGCGACCATACACGGAAGACGACGCGGTGAAGTCATCCGCGTTCGAATCGCGAGCAGCCGAATAGTCGTTATAGTCGAATTGCGGCACGGGCTCGGTGCGATCGGCTTCCTCAAACTCAAGCGTCTCGAAGGAAGGCGTTTCCACTTCAGGAGCCAGCTCATCCTCATCCATCTGAAGATCGAGCTCGTCTTCCAGAGCGGAAGCAAGTTCTTCCTCATGTATCAGAGGTGCGCCAGACTGATGAGAATCATCGTGCGCCGGTGCGGCTGCGAACTGCGACTGGTCCACAGGCTGGGAATAATCGCTGAAATCGCCGAGCAGCTCGCGTTCCAGATCCAGAGAGGGATCAAAGCCGGGATCGGTTCTGTCCTCGAAATGAGTATTCCCAAACTGAGTGGGGCGGCGCTCATTCCAAGCGACGTTGTCATCAGCAGGCGTGCCGAAGTCCATGATCCGCGACAGTTCCATCAGCGGGTCGTCTTCGTGCAACGGACGCTCGCCGTAATTACGGGGATTTGCACTGCTGTCCGTCATAGCGTGTTCCTAACTCAAACCCTGGACGCCGCAAGACGTCTCCATACATTGCTTTTTTAGCGAGGCAATGTGGGCAAAAGTTGACGGAAGTTTCCTGCGCCAGAAGGAAGACCAATGACTTGCGTTCATTATGGCCTTCCACCCGTTCGACTTGCCAACTTTTGCCTTCAATCAGTCTTTCGACCTGAAAAGCTTCATGACAGTCGCCTGGTCTCCGGAATCATCTCGAGCCGCATATTCCCGGCCCGCAGACTGCGGAGACCATTCTTCGAGTATAATCCGTCTCAAAAGGTCTTCACCTTCCAAACTATACTCTAGCGCATTTCCGTTGGAGCATCCGCACCGATTATCGTCAATCCGGAGGTCAGCACATCGGAAACAACCTGTACCAGCCCTAGCCTGGCTAGCGACAAGTCTGGATCGTTAACCTTAATAAAACGTAAGTCCGGGTTCTCCGTGCCTCTATTCCATTGCGAATGGAACGCGCTGGCGAGGTCATAGAGGTAGAAAGCAAGCCGGTGCGGCTCCTGATGAATGGCCGCAGCCTCGATCAGGCGCGGATATTCCGCGAGCTTGCGAACGAGCGCGATTTCGCTTTCATCGGTAAGCTTGCCGAAATTCGCAGCCATGCCGACCCGGTCGAGATCGGCCAGCCCGAGTTGATCGGCTGCCTGACGGAAAACCGAATGGCAACGTGCGGAAGCATACTGCACGTAGAAGACCGGATTGTCCTTCGACTGTTCCGTCACCTTGGCAAAATCGAAGTCCAGCGGCGCATCGTTCTTCCGGTAAAGCATCATGAAACGGACCGGATCGCGGCCGACTTCGTCCACCACGTCGCGCAGCGTGATGAACTCGCCTGCCCGCTTCGACATGCGCACAGGCTCGCCGTCGCGGAAAAGCTTCACCAGCTGGCAGAGCAGCACCGTCAGCTTCGCCTTGCCGTCGGAAACAGCCCTTGCAACCGCTTCCAGACGCTTGACGTAGCCGCCATGATCGGCGCCCAGCACATAGATCATCTCGTTGAAGCCGCGGTCGTATTTGTCCTTGAAATAGGCAACGTCGCCGGCAAAGTAAGTGAAGGCACCGTCAGATTTCATCAGCGGACGGTCAATGTCGTCACCCACTTCGGTCGAACGGAACAAGGTCTGCTCGCGATCTTCCCAGTCCTCGGGAAGCTGGCCCTTCGGCGGCGGCAGCTTGCCCTTGTAGACATGGCCCTTGAGCGTCAGGTCGTTGATTGCATTGCGAATCGCCCGGGCATGATCGACATGCAGCTTGCGTTCGGAGAAGAACACGTCATGGTGCACATTGAGCGCATCGAGATCGGCGCGGATCATCGCCATCATGGCATCGATCGTACGATCCTTCACCAGAGCAAGCGCTTCGGCTTCCGGCATTTCGAGAAGCCTGGTGCCGAATTCCTTTGCAAGTTCCTGACCGACCGGAACGAGATAGTCGCCGGGATAAAGGCCTGACGGAATTTCGCCGATATCTTCGCCGAGCGCCTCGCGGTAACGCACCATGACGGAGCGCGCCAGCACATCGATCTGCGCACCCGCATCGTTGATGTAGTATTCCTTGACCACATCATAGCCTGCAAATTTCAGCAGGTTGGCCAGAACGTCGCCCACGACCGCGCCACGGCAATGGCCCACATGCATGGGGCCGGTCGGGTTCGCCGAAACATATTCGACATTGACCTTCGTGCCGGAGCCGAGCTTGGAACGGCCGAAATCCGTGCCTTCGTTGAGCATCGCCGCGAGTTCGCGCTGCCAGTAGCTGGCCTTGAGACGCAGATTGATGAACCCCGGACCGGCAACATCGACGGTTTCCACATCTTCGTCCGAGGCAAGAGCTTCCGCGATGCGGCTGGCAAGTTCACGCGGGTTCTGGCCGACAGCCTTGGAAAGCACCATTGCAGCATTGGTGGCGATATCGCCATGGGAAGCATCTCGCGGCGGCTCGACACCAATGCGCGAGAGGTCCAGTTCGCTACCGTCTTTCGGTTTCAGATCAATATCTTGCAACGTCTTTTTGATACGTGCGTCGAAATCTGCAAAGATATTCATGGTCTGTCCTGTCAGGCTTACGCCGGGCTTTGTTTGTCGCATTGTCCGATGCAAAACCGCTTCGCACTTTTGGCTCGAAAATGCCTTGATTTTCTGCGGAATCCAGCCGGTTTGCCGACAATGCCGCTTCGTTTAGCCCCGATTAAGCTAAATCGGGTGTGCGGTCAAACAATCGTCGGTGTTCTCGCACGGCATAATTGTCAGTCATCCCGGCAAGATAGTCGGCAACCCGCCGCGCCCGTGCCGCTTCATCCAGCCTCTCGCAGTCCGATTGCCACTCGGGCGGCATGTTTGACGGATTGGTGAAACAGACATCAAAAAGGTCCTGCAATATCTTGTCGGCGGCGTGCCTGCGCACCACGACACTGTCGTGGAAATAAAGATTCTTGAAGAGAAACCGCTTCAGCACTTTTTCATCGGTTCGCATGGCGTCGGAAAATGCCACCAGCGCGCGCGATTGGTCATGCACGTCATCCACGCTCTTCGGTTTTGCCGCAGCCAGACGGCGCTGCGCTTCCTCGATCACGTCTTCCACCATGATCGTGATCTGCCGGCGCACCAGTTCATGTCCGGTTCGCACGGGGTCGAGATCGGGATAACGCGTCCGCACCAGATCGAGCAGGCGTTTCGTCAACGGCACTTCGTCCAGTGCATCGAGGCTCAAAAGCCCTGCCCGCAAGCCGTCATCTATATCATGGGCGTTATAGGCGATATCGTCGGCAATGGCTGCGCACTGCGCTTCCAGACTGGCAAATCGCGTCAGTTCCAGATCATAGCGTTCGTTGAAATCGAGAATCGGCAGCGGAACCGGGATATCCGGATGCGTCGCATGAGCGCCCAGCAAGGGGCCGTTGTGCTTGACCAGCCCTTCCAGCGTCTCCCATGAGAGATTAAGGCCATCGAAATCGGCGTAGCGATGCTCAAGCTTGGTCACGATTCGGAGCGACTGCGCATTGTGATCAAAGCCGCCGAAGGCTTTCATGCGCTCGTTGAGCGCCTCCTCGCCCGTATGGCCGAATGGCGTGTGGCCGAAATCGTGGACAAGCGCCACCGCTTCGGCCAGATCTTCATCGAGCCGCAACGCGCGGGCCAGAGCGCGGGCAATCTGGGCAACTTCTATCGTGTGCGTGAGGCGCGTGCGGTAATGATCGCCCTCATGGGCGATGAAAACCTGCGTCTTGTGCTTCAGGCGGCGAAAGGCGGTGGAATGGATGATCCGGTCGCGATCCCGCTGGAATGGCGTGCGGGTCGGGCTTTCCGGCTCCGGCACCAGACGGCCACGGCTGCGCGCAGGATCACAGGCATAGGGCGCGCGTTTGCGATAACCAAAGCCTATTCCTTCCAGCGACATTGCGATGCATCCCTCACTGTAATATGATTACACAAACCGGTGCGGACCCGGTACAGACATTGACTTCCGCTATTCGCGTTCATAGCTATCAGCTAATCATGAAGGCAAGTATGCGGCTATCGGAATTCTGGAGAAATCGTCCGGTTCGATATTCGCATTTGCAAACGGAACAAGGCAGATGACAGGCATTACCGTTTCAGATTCCGCGGCAAAGCGGATCGCCAAGATTCTCGGTTCGGAACCGGGAAAGACTGCCCTTCGCGTTTCTGTCGAAGGCGGCGGGTGTTCGGGTTTCTCCTATAAGTACGATCTGGTCGACGAGCAGGCCGACGACGACATCGTTATCGAAAAGCTCGGCGCGAAAGTGCTGATCGATTCCATTTCGGTTCCCTATATGGACGGTTCGGAAATCGATTTCGTCGACGACCTGATGGGGCAGTCGTTCCAGATCCGCAATCCGAACGCCACTTCGGCCTGCGGCTGCGGAACCAGCTTCGCCATCTAAATGGCACCCACGAAAAAATTAAAACCGGCTGCCATGTGGGCGGCCGGTTTTTTCATGGCTGCGGAAAAACAACCGGCCTCAAACCTTGACCGAAGCGACCGTCGCCTCGATGTGGTCCACCAGTGCATCCGGCAGGCCGAGACGACCGGCCAGCATATCCAGATATCCGCGTTCGGCCCGGTTATCCGGGTCTATTGCAAGTCGGGAAGCCGTATAAAGCTCGACCTTCTGTTCCTCAGTCTGCGCGGCTGAAACCAGAACATCGAGATCAACCGGATCGGCAAGTTCCTTCTCAAGGAAGGCTTCCGCCTCATCGTCCAGACCGGAAATCCTCACCTTCTCCATGATGCGAGCGCGCTCGGCGTCGTCGATATGGCCGTCGGCTTTGGCGGCGGCAATCATCGCCTGCACAAGCGTCAGCGCAAAACTGTTGCTCATTGCCGGAGATTGCGGGTGAAACGGAGAATCGGGCGGAGGCGGCGGAAGAAGTTCAGGCTCCTTCGCAACGGGCTGTTCTGCCGTCTGCGGCGCCTGACCGGATTTGTAATTCTTGTAGGCAAGATATCCCAAACCGGCGATGGCGGCGATGCCGCCCACGGTCGCCACGTTGCCCGCGAGCTTGCGCCCGGTCTTCGTGCCAAGAATGGCGGCGGCAATGGCGCCTGTCGCAAGCGGGTTCTTCTTTGCCAGATCGGTCACCTGCCCGGCCTTGTCGCGGACGCTTCCCGACGTACCGGGTATTTGTGATCCCAGAAACTGTTCGAGAAGTTTCTTGGCGTCGAACATTCGAATATCTCCTGTTTGGCTCCTGTCCAGAGCAGATAGGAATGCGAAACCGCCAATCAAAGGGGCGCGCGCCGAAATATGAGCGGATAGTGAAATTGCAGCCGATGAAAAGCTGTGACGCGCGATTGCACGCTGCTTGCCCTCACCTCCCCAAGCGCATAATCATAGCGGTATGAAAATCGCGACCTGGAACATCAACGGCGTCAAAGCCCGCATCGACAATCTCCTGCACTGGCTGAAGGAGTCCTCGCCCGACATTGTCTGTCTGCAGGAAATCAAATCGGTCGATGACCAGTTTCCGCGACTGGAGATCGAAGCGCTCGGCTATCATGTGGAAACACACGGCCAGAAAGGCTTCAACGGCGTAGCCCTTCTGTCGAAAAAATCGCCGGATGAGATCAATCGCGGCCTTCCCGGCGACGATAGCGATGAACAGGCGCGCTTCATCGAGGGCGTCTACTCGACCGACAAGGGTGTTGTCCGTGTCGTTTCGCTTTACCTGCCGAATGGCAATCCGGTGGACACCGAGAAGTTTCCCTACAAGCTTTCGTGGATGCAGCGGCTGGAGCTTTGGGCCAGAGACCGCCTCGCTCTTGAAGAACCGCTCGTGCTTGCCGGTGACTATAACGTCATTCCTGAACCGGAAGACGCCAGAAATCCGGGCCAGTGGGTTGGCGATGCGCTCTTCCAGCCCCAATCGCGCCAGGCATTCCGCAGGCTGGAGAATATGGGGTTCACCGATGCAATCCGTGCGTCAACGGATGAAGCCGGGATTTACTCGTTCTGGGATTATCAGGCCGGTGCATGGCAGAAGAACAACGGCATCCGCATCGACCATCTGATGCTGTCGCCGGAAGCGGCCAACCGCTTCATATCGAGTGACGTGGAAAAGCACGTCCGTGCCTGGGAAAAGCCATCCGACCATGTGCCGGTTACGATAAGGCTTGCGGTCTGAGAAGGCCCAAATCAAAGACGATCAGAAATCGCCCTTGTAATCGCCGGAGAGAGCGATCGCGTTGCGGCGGTCCGCTTCACCGGCAATCGAGAAAGCCTGTTCCTGCATATCGCGTATCCACGGGCAATCCTCGGCGGGGCAGCGTTCGAAAGCCGCCGTCATCATGGCAAGGCCGCGAACGGTCTTGCCGGCCTGAAACAGCATGTTTCCAAGCATGGCCTGCGCACCGGCATTGCCTTTCTTGGCTGCAAGCTGGAACCAGCGGGCTGCCTGGACGGAATTGCGTTCTCCGCCGTCTCCATCGAGCAGCATCTTGCCAAGCTCGAACTGGGCTGCGGAATCACCGAAATTCGATGCAGCCTGCACATAAAGATCGCGCGCCATGCTCGGATTGGCATTAACCGGCGACCCCGGGATGCCGCGCTTTACATAGCCTGCGAGCGCCACGAGGGCATCCGCCACATAGGAGTCGTTTTCCGAACCCGGCTCCGAACCTTCGCGAACGATCTTTTCAAAAATCTTGTAGGCTTCGTAATCGTTTTCAGGCACGCCGTCGCCATCGGCATACATGCGGGCCAGTTTCCACTTGGCGCCCTGATGACCGCGATCCGCAGCATAGCGCAGCGCCTTGATCGCTTCGTCCTTATGACCGTTCTTGTAGGCGGAGAAGCCGAACTTGAACAGTTCAAACGGGCTTCTCGACTTTTCTGAATCGTCATTGAGATCGAAAGCAAAGGCGCTGTTGCAGGCAATGGCGAAGCCGAGAGCCATGGCAAGGGCGCTATATGAAAAACTGCGGATACGCATCACAACGCTGGTCTTTCACACTCAGTGGAGGAAACATTCATGGAGGACAGAATGCACGCTGTTTTCGTCAAGACTGAGACCCGATCTTGGCCGAAAAAAGCCTTGCCATGACGGGAAAGAATAAAAGGTGCGTGAACAGGGTTCACCCTGTTCCCAATCCGTTTGCCGTGCAACAACGCGCCCTTCGTCATTCCTGCCTGTCCTGTTGGAGCTTGCGGCTCCCAATATTTTGGTGGCTTCTGCCTTTCCAATGATCGGTGACGCCTGTTTGTGGCGGGAAATGGGCAAAATCTACCATAGCTCTTTCTAGCCTAAAGCATCGGTAAAGACTGTTGCTAATTGACAACAAACCGGCTGTTGTTGTGGCCGAAAATCTGCTCCTGTTGACGCCATCGACACGAGCCCGCAGTCTGTCTCAATCAAGGATGCAAGGGAGTCGGGGAGCGCACCCATGAGCAGATACCGCCGTCCCTACAGACGTCCCTATCGCCAGCCCCGCAAAAGCAATGGCATAAGTTTTCGCAGTATCCTTTTGACTATATTGCTTTTTTCTTTTTTAGCCGTGCTGATCGCCTATCTGCCGATCCGGTCGGCACCCAGGGAGGCATTGGCGGGCCCGGTCTATGTGATCGACGGCGACACGGTGATCCTTGGCAAGATTCATATACGCCTCAAGGGTATCGACGCGCCGGAGATGCAGCAGCAATGTATCCGGGCGGGAACTCCTTACGATTGCGGCAGGGAGGCCCGTAACCTTCTGCGATCCAGAATCGGCAAGTCCTCGATTCGCTGCGAGACGGAAGGACGGGATCAGTATGGCCGCGAACTGGCCCGCTGTTATCTTGGAGAAACCGATCTCAACGGCTGGATGGTCGAACAGGGCTGGGCCGTTTCCTATGGCGATTATCAGCGAGAGGAAAGAGATGCCCGCCGCGGCCAGCGCGGCATATGGGCCGGAAAATTCGAGCAGCCCTCCCTGTGGCGCAAGGAACATCACAGCCCGAACGTTGAACAGCCAGCCGAACACAAACCGCCCCTGGCTGTAATCCGCGATGCATTTACCTATATAAGGGAACACATTCGCACCTTCATGAAATGATCTATCCCCAATGATCTATCCCCAATGAACTATCCACGGAGCTGATGGAATTCATGGAAAAACTGGACGAGCTCAAACACTCGATCCGGGCCTGCCGTATCTGTCGCGACACACCGCGGTTTCCACCGCCCCTGCCGCACGAGCCCAATCCCGTCTGTATCGTCTCGGATACCGCGAAAATCGGCATTTGCAGCCAGGCTCCCGGCATTCGAGTCCATAACACATCGTTGCCGTTCAACGACCCATCCGGGGATCGCCTGCGGCAATGGCTCGGCGTGTCACGCGAAGAGTTTTATGATCCGTCACGCTTCGCCATCGTACCGATGGGCTTCTGCTTCCCAGGCTATGACAAACATGGCGGCGATCTTCCGCCGCGCCGCGAATGCCGCCAGACGTGGCATGACCGCGTTTTCGCCGCGATGCCGCAGCTGGAATTCATTCTGGTGGTCGGGCAATACGCCCTTGCCTATCACCTGCCCGACTATCGGGGCCGCAATCTGACCGAGACCGTCAGGAACTGGCGGCATTTCATGGAGACGCCCAATCAGGCGGGGCGAATCGCGCTGCCCCTGCCTCATCCTTCCTGGCGCAACTCCGGCTGGCTCAAGCGAAATCCGTGGTTCGACGCTGAAGTGGTGCCTGTTCTTCAGGCAAAAGTGCGACACCTCATCGGCGACGATAAATAATTTTTACTCCATTCGTTTTCATCAGAATATTTTTCCTGTAACTTCCGGTCATTGCAAACCATAAGGTATGACGTTTCACCTATTCGCAAAGTTCGGGAAACGATTTCTAAAACCGGGAACGGAAACGCATGGACAGGCTCGACAGGAAGATACTGCGCTTATTGCAGGAAGACGCGACACTTGCGGTGGCAGACGTTGCCAAGAAAGTTGGCCTTTCCACGACGCCGTGCTGGCGCCGCATCCAGAAGCTGGAAGAAGATGGCGTCATCAAGCGCCGTGTGGCCATTCTCGATCCGGTTCGCGTCAATGCGCGGGTGACGGTGTTCGTATCGGTGCGCACAAGTTCGCACAGCCACGAATGGCTGAAGCGCTTTTCCGAAGTGGTTCAGGAGTTTCCTGAAGTCATCGAATTCTATCGCATGAGCGGTGACGTGGATTATCTGCTGCGCGTGGCCGTGCCGGACATTGCCGCCTATGACGCCTTCTACAAGCGCCTGATCAGCAAGATCGAAATCCGCGACGTGTCGTCGTCCTTCGCCATGGAGCAGATCAAATACACGACCGAACTGCCGCTCGACTACATGGTGCTCGACAAAGACAACAACTAGGGCGGCTCCAGTTAAAACGGAATCGTGGAACCGCTCCAAATATTTGTTTTGTCGCATTCAAGCATTTGTTTAAAAGAAAAGCCCGCTCGATAGCGGGCTTTTTTGACGGCGTGGCGACCATTATTTCGAGCCGGATATTCCAGCCTGTTCGAACGTCGCCATACCGCCATGGCATAGTGCCGCCGCCTTGACGATACCGGCTGCGAGCGCAGCGCCCGTGCCTTCTCCGAGGCGCATTCCCATGTCGAGCAGCGGCTGCTTGCCCATCTTCGCGAGAAGCTTGCGATGGCCCGGCTCGGCGGAAACATGACCGAACAGGCAATGATCGATGGCTTCCGGATTGGCGGCATAGAGCACCGCCGCCGCAGCGCTTGCCACGAAGCCGTCGACGATGACCGGGATTTTTTCCATGCGCGCCGCGAGGATTGCGCCAGCCATGGCCGCGACTTCGCGGCCACCGAGGCGGCTCAAAACCTCCAGCGGGTCCTGCAGATGCGCCTGATGGAGCGCAACCGCCTTGCGCACGGCGGCAAGCTTGCGCTCAAGCAGTTCGCCCGTCGAGCCCGTGCCGGGTCCAACCCAGTCTTCCGCTGTTCCGCCGAAAAGCGCCAGCGCGATGGCCGCCGCAATCGTGGTATTGCCGATGCCCATTTCGCCGATGCACAGGAGGTCGGTTCCACCGGCAATCGCTTCCATGCCAAAGGCCATGGTCGCGGCGCAGGTGCGCTCATCCATGGCCGGCTCTTCCGTTATGTCGCCTGTCGGATGTTCCAGCGCCAGATCGAAAACTTTCAGCCCAAGATCGTTGGCGATACAGATCTGATTGATGGCCGCGCCCCCGGCTGCAAAATTTTCGACCATCTGTGCCGTCACGCTCGGCGGAAACGGCGTGATGTTCTTGGCCGTCACGCCATGATTGCCGGCAAACACCGCAACCAGCGGGCGATTGATCTGCGGCGTGCGCTTTCCGGTCCATGCGGCAAGCCATGCCGCGATCTCTTCCATGCGCCCCAGCGAACCTGCGGGCTTCGTCAGCGTAGCCTCACGCTCGCGAACGGCCCTTTCCGCCCCCAGATCAGGCCCCGGCAGATTGCGGATCAGTTCCCGGAAATCGTCAAAAGGTAGGCCGCTGGCGCTCATAGGTTCAGTCCAATCAAAGATGGGAGATGTAAATTCGTGGGGCTCGTCCTATAAGCACTGACGCGAATTTTCAAATCACCTCTTTGAGTTGAAGCAACATTGAGGCGAATTATCGCGAAAATCCGGGCCGGAAACAAAGTGGAACAGTGACTTGCAGCGAAATAGTCTCCTTGGCGACACGATCCGCAGCCTCGGCTTTCTGAGCCGCCTGCCGCTTCCGCAACGCTGGTTTGAAAACGGCGATGATTCGTTGCCGCGCAATGCACGGGCATTTCCGCTCGCGGGAGCCGTGCTGGGACTGCTGGCGGGTATCGTGCTTTACGCGGCCCATGGAATGAATCTCCCGCCCCTTGCCTGTGCGCTGCTCGCGATTGGCGCGCTGGCGGCGATGACCGGCGCGCTACACGAAGATGGGCTGGGCGATACTGCCGATGGCTTTTTCGGCGCCTCTTCCGCCGATCGCAGGCTGGATATCATGAAGGATTCCCGCATCGGGACTTTCGCCGCGCTTGCCCTGATCGTCATTGTCGGTGTGAAAGCGTCTTTCCTGATGGCGATCATCGACCGCGCGGGCGCAGGATATGCAGTGCTTGCGCTGATCGGCTGCGAAGCGGCAAGCCGCGCCGGCATGCTTGCGTTCTGGCATGCGCTGCCCTCGGCGCGTCCGGGCGGGCTTTCCGACAGCGTCGGCCAACCGCAATGGGAGACCGTTGTTTGCGGCTCCGGCATCGGGCTGGCCGTTCTTGTCCTTACACTGCTACCTTCCGGCGGTTTCCTGGCGCTCATCAATGCGCTGGTGTTGGTGACCGTCCTGATTTTCGGCTTCGCCCGACTTTGCATGGCAAAAATAGGCGGACAGACGGGAGATACTCTGGGCGCGGCACAGCAGATCGGTTCGATTGCCGTGCTCGCCGGGCTTGTCATGGCCCTTTGATGCAACCACATTGCATCCATGGATATGTCAACCATCGAATCCCCGTGCATATTGATATGCACGATCGACACGGAAACCGGTTTCTGCCTCGGCTGCGCGCGGACGCTTGATGAAATCGCACGCTGGTCCAGCATGAGCGCGGAAGAGCGAACAGCCGTCCTGTCGCTTCTCGCCGACAGGCACGAAATCATCGTAGAAAAGAGAATTGGCTGATGGGGCGCTTTTTCTGGCTCATTATTGCGGCAGTCGCCGTTGTCGTCCTGCTGCTGATGTCCAACAATGACGGCGGCTCAACGCTGGGCATGGACAATGACGTGTTTGCCCGCGCCGCCTATCTGGGCATATGGGGCGTCGTGCTTGCCGCCGGCCTGCTCGGTTCCGGTATCAAACTGACCGACTTTGCGCGCAACATGGCCGTTTGGGCCGTGATCATTCTCGCCCTCGTTGCGGGCTACCAGTACCGTTACGAGTTGCAGGACGTTGCAAGCCGGGTCACGGCGGGGCTGGTGCCGGGAAGCCCTATTTCGGGCCGCAATGCCGATGGTGCGCTGACCGTAACGCTTGCAAAGGCTGCCAACGGCCATTTCGAGGTGAACGGACGTGTGAACGGAGCACGCGTTCATTTTCTGGTCGATACCGGCGCGTCCTCGGTCGTCCTGTCCCAGCAGGATGCGGAGCGCGCAGGCATAGACACGGCCTCGCTCAACTATTCCGTTCCGATCATGACGGCCAATGGCACGGCAAGCGCGGCAGTCATCACCATCGCCACCTTGCAGATCGGCGATATCGAACGCCAGAATGTGCGCGCCATGGTGACGAAGGAAGGGCTGATGACCGGCAGCCTGCTCGGCATGAATTTTCTGCAGACGCTCGGCGGTTTCACCGTCCGCGGCGACCAGCTTATTCTGATCGATTAAGCTGCTTCTGCTGCCGCTTCGGTCACGACGGCATGGGCCTGACGCAGCACATCGCTAGTTGCCCCCGGCCTGGTGGCATCCGTCGAAAGGATTTGCCGCCAGCGCCGTGCACCCGGCTGCCCGGTAAAAAGTCCGACCATATGGCGGCTCACATGGGACAGCCTGCCGCCCGCCGCGATATGGCGATCGATATAAGCGCACATCTCGTCGATGATGCCTGCCATCGAGGTATCGCGCTGTTCGCCGCCATAAAGGCGCACATCCACCTCTGCCAGAAGTTCAGGATTGTGATAAGCGGCGCGACCGAGCATCACCGCGTCGACCGTCTGCAAGTGTTGCTCTGCCTCATCAAGCGTAGTGATGCCGCCGTTAATGCCGACGAAAACATCGCCGAGCCGCGCCTTGAGGCGATAGACGCGATCATAGTCAAGCGGCGGAATCTCGCGGTTCTCCTTCGGCGAGAGCCCTTTCAGCCAGGCCTTGCGGGCATGGACCCAAAGCGCATCCGCTCCCGCGTCAAGCGTCATATCGGCCAAAGTGTCGAGCGCAACCTCCACATCCTGATCGTCAACGCCGGTGCGGCATTTGACTGTGACAGGCACGGAAACCGCCTCCTTCATGGCTGAAACGCAGCGCGCCACCACATCCGGGGTCTGCATGAGGCAGGCTCCGAATGTACCGGACTGCACGCGATCCGACGGGCAGCCGACATTGAGATTGATTTCATCATAGCCGTAATCGGCGCCGATCTTCGCCGCCTCTTTCAGCTTTGCCGGGTCGGAACCGCCAAGTTGCAGCGCAACCGGATGTTCGGCCGCGTCGAAGCCCAGCAACCGGTCGCGCGGGCCATGGATGATGGCATCCGCCACGACCATTTCGGTATAGAGCAATGCATGACTGGAAAAGAGCCTGTGAAAATACCGGCAATGCCTGTCCGACCAATCGATCATCGGCGCGACGGCAAAACGAACGTTCGGATAGTTGCGGTTTTTTGATTTTATTTCAGTCATTTATACAACAATCCTGAGAATGCGATTCAGTCGCAGTCGGCGCTTTCGACATTTATTCAAGTTCGGAAGCGTGCCAAAAGCCACAATTGATCGAAATGATCAAGTTTCGCCGCTATCGCGGCCACCAGCGCTTTATATAGTGAGGCGCAGAAAAATTTCACACCAGAGACAAACTCTCGTCGCTCCACGACTGTCTTCTCGTCCAAGACGCACTATGATTGAGTGCAGAAGCATTCCCGATTCTCATCTGCGTAATTCAAGGAAATTCGGCGTGACCTCCTTTTCCCCTTTCGGCAAATCATTCGATGCGTTTCTGTTCGACATGGACGGCACGATATTGAGTTCCATCGAAGCAACCGAACGGGTGTGGAGCGAATGGGCGATACGCCATGGCATCGATCCGGTTACATTCCTGCCGACCATCCACGGTGTTCGGGCAGTGGAAACCGTCCGCCGCCTTGCCCTGCCCGGCGTCGACCCGATCCGCGAGGCGGAAATATTGCTTCAGGCCGAAATGGCCGATCTGGAAGGCATCGCGCCCATCGATGGCGCGCATGAGTTTCTGAGCGCGCTGCCGGAAGACCGCTGGGCGATTGTAACCTCTGCGCCGCTCGAACTGGCGCGCCGTCGCGTCGCGGCGGCGGGATTGCCGATGCCCAAGACAATCGTGTCAGCCGAAGATGTCGAGCGCGGCAAGCCGAGCCCCGAATGCTTCCAGCTTGGCGCGAAGCGGCTTGGCTTCGACCCGCACAACTGCCTTGTGTTCGAGGATGCGCCAGCCGGTATCGTTGCCGGAGAAACCGCCGGTGCGAGCGTTGTCGTGGTAACCGCGACGCATCCGCATTCGCCCCAGACTTCCCATCTCAGCATCCAGAGCTATCGCAATCTGCAGCTCGATATCCTGAGCGACGGCAGGCTGGGGCTGGAACCGACAGCGCCAGACCCTGTAGGCTAGATAACCCGCCGCCCCTCGCGCCAGACGGTGCGGATGATCGGAACGTGATCGGCGATCTGAACGCGGACGAGGTCGGCCCGCTTGCCGGCAACGATCTCGCCGCGATCCTCCAGCCCCACCGCGCGCGCAGGATTGGCGGAAACCAGACGAATGGCCTGCGGCAAGGAGATGCTTTCCACGACATCGGCGAGGAAAAAGGCCGATTGCATCATGCTGGCCGGGATATAGTCCGACGATATGATGTCGAGATTTCCGGCCTCGGCCAGTTCACGCGCGGAGACATTTCCAGAATGCGAACCGCCGCGCACAACATTCGGCGCGCCCATCAGAACCGACATGCCGGAAACTTTTGAAGCCTTGGCGGCCGTGTGGGTCGTTGGAAATTCGGCGACACGTATCCCCTGCGCCTGCGCCTCCGCCACATGCTCCACGGTCGCGTCGTCGTGGCTTGCGAGAATAACCCCGCGCTGATGGCACAGTTCGGCAATCGCCTTGCGCGTCGGCGCGGAATATTGCTGCGACTGGCCGATACGGCGCTCGCAATAGAGCCTGAACTCCTCTTCCGAGAATTTCAGCTTGCGGAGGAAATAGGTCTTGTAGCTTTCGATATCGGTAAACTGGCGCTGCCCCGGCGCGTGATCCATCAGGGACACCAGCCTGACCAGCGGCTGGTTGCCGAATTTTTCAAAGGCCGGAAGGCAATCGGGTGCTGAAACCTCGCAGCGCAGATGCAGGAAATGGTCGGCGCGCAAGCGCCCCGCCGCGCGGCCCTCGGCAATTGCCGAAGAAAGCTTGCGCATATCATCGATACCCGTTTCGGCGTCGTCATCGAAGCCGATGCGCAGGGCATCGAAAACGGTGGTGATTCCCGAGGCGGCAATCTGTGCATCGTGGGCCTGCACGGCGGCAATCGGGTTCCAGCGCACTTTCGGGCGCGGCGCATAGTGCCCTTCGAGATGATCCGTATGCAGCTCGACCAGACCGGGCGTCAGGAAGTCGCCTTCCATATCCTCGCCGGTACTGGATGCACCGGCGGAAATATCGGCGATCTTGCCGTCCACGAGCTTCAGGGAACCGAGGACAACGTCGTCGGCGAGCACGATGCGTGCGTTGCGCAGAACCGTTTCATTTCCCATTGGTTATGGCCTCCCAACCGCTCGTGAGGCGCGAGCCGACGCTGCCTTGCCGCCTGTCAGTGGATGCAGCGAATGTATCTGGAAAGGCGCCCCTTTCTCAGGTTCCACGAACAGGGCGAGATTCGCAACCTCCACGGCGTCATCCAGCAGCGGCGTGAAGAATTCATCCAGCGTTCGCTCCACGCGAGCGGGGTCTTTCTCCTCCACCGGTCCGGTCAGGGTCATGTGAAAGCGGAATTCCTCAAAAACATAAGGATACCCCCAGCGCTCGATATTGTGCCGCTGCGCCTCGCTGAGACGTTCGGGCCGTCGCCTGGCTATTTCCGCCTCGGTGAGCGGGGCGCGAAACCGGTCGAAGGCAACCACGACATCGTTGGCGAGTTGGTTCAGCTCGGCCACCGGTTCTTCGGGCACAAGCGCGAAGAACGGCCCAATCGCGTGAAGTTTCAGGCGGGGAATCGTGACAGGCGACGCCGACGAAGCAAAATGCATCAACGCGGAAAGCAGATCGTTTTCCGTGTGCTTCTCATCCAGACGGAAGGGAGCCTTCATCGTCGCATGAAAAGCCGTAGCGGCGCGGCTCTTCGGTCAGTTGGGCGATTTCATCGGTGGCAAGCGAGCGAATCGCAGGCATCTTTACCGGCTCGCCGCTGAACGCATTGCGTCCGAGCCAGTTTGCGGCAACCTTCAAAAGCGCATCGTTGGATGGCGGCGTGAAATAAATCGCATAACGCATGTCAAATCCTTAGGCGAGGTTCGCGACACGACGTCAGCGGAACTCCAGAATATCAGGCAATGCATCGCGCTTTTGAAGAGCTGTCCCGCTTTGGGAAGCGATGCGGTGGGCGGATGCTTACACAATGAATGTGGCAAGTCGATAAAGGCCGGATGACAGCTGACGAAATGCCGACAAACCAATTTTACATAGCCGCAAATTAGTATAGGCGTTAGCCCCATTGGAAGTGAGGAGACTGAAATGGGCGGATTTGCGTCTATCGGCGAATGCATGATCGAGCTTTCTGGCAATGAAGGCGACCAGTGGCGCATGGGTTTTGCGGGCGATACGCTCAACACTGCGTGGTACATGCGGGCGCTGATGGAAAAATCCTATCCCGTCGAATATGTGACCGCCTTCGGCGAGGACAGTTTCTCCCAGAAACAGCGCGTGTTCCTGACCTCCAACGGTATCGGTATCGCCCATAGCCCCATCATCGACGGGCTGCATCCCGGCCTTTATGCAATCACGCTCAACGGCGCCGAGCGCTCCTTCACCTATTGGCGCAGCGACGCCGCCGCAAGGCGTCTGGCCAGTGACCGCGAAGCGCTGGAAAAGAGCCTGACCGGCCGCGACATCATCTATTTCTCGGGTATTTCGGTCGCCATCATCCTGCCCGAGCATCGTGACACGTTCTTCGACGTCCTGCGGCAATGCCGCGCCGCCGGTTCGCGGATTGCCTTCGACCCGAATTTCCGCCACCAGCTGTGGCCGGACCGCAAGGCCGCGCAGGATATCATCAGCGAAGCAATGCGCATTGCCGATATTGCGCTGCCCACCTTCCCGGACGAACAGGCGCTCTTCGGCGACAAGGACGCTAGCGCCTGCGCTGATCGCCTTGCCGGGCTTGGCGTAAAAGAGATCGTCGTCAAGGACGGCACGGAACCCGCGCTCGTCGTCACCGGCGAGGAAAGAGTGCTGGTGCCTTCCGTCGTTGCGCAAGCGGTGGACACGACGGGCGCAGGCGACAGCTTCAACGGCGCCTATCTCGCGGCGCGGCTGAACGGGCTTGCCCCGGTGGAGGCAGCCCGCAAGGCGCATCTGGTTGCAGCCCGCGTGGTCGAGATACGCGGCGCGCTTGCCCCGATGGAAACCGCACGCGCCGCCTTTGCCGATTAGGGCGCGTTTCGATCTGACTGGATCAGATCGGCGCTCTAATCATTTGTTTTGACGCGCATCTTTTCCGAAAACCGTTTCACACTTTTCGGGATGCGCTCTAATCATTTGTTTTAACGCGCATCTTTTCCGAAAACCGTTTCACACTTTTCGGGATGCGCTCTAATCCTTTGTTTTAACGCGCATCTTTTCCGAAAACCGCTTCACACTTTTCGGGATGCGCTCTAATCCTTTGTTTTAACGCGCATCTTTTCCGAAAACCGCTTCACACTTTTCGGGATGCGCTTTGATTATCTTTCATGTGAAAAGCTGAAATGGCTGGTCTGGGCGTAAATCTCGCCCGGACGCAATATTGCCTGCGGGAAATACGGATATTCCAGCGATCCGGGCCATATCTGCGGCTCCAGGCAGAAACCTGCATGTTTTCCGTAGGGCTTGCCCATAAGGCCGATGCAGTCATTGGCCATGGTGTTGCCCGCATAGAACTGAACGCCCGGCTCTGTCGTCGATATATCGAGGCGAATGCCGGAGCGCGCGCCCTTCACTGACGCGCAGGGACGCAAGGGCCCGCGAGCCGCAGCCAGACAGAAATTGCTGTCATACTGGACCTGAGCGCCGTTCTCCTCGAAGCGAATCGGGCGGAAATCCCGGAAATCATATGGAGTCCCTTTGACCGGCAGCACGCGCCCGTCCGGAATGAGAGCTTCATCGACCGGCATATAGGCATCCGCCTCGATTTTAAGCTGGTGATCGAGAATATCGCCTTCGCCGCCATCATCAAGATTGAAGTAGCTGTGATGCAACAGGTTGCAGACGGTCGTCTTGTCGGTCACTGCCTCCAGCCGAACGATAAGCGTTCCGTCCGCGTTCAGCATGTAGGTGCAGCTTACATTCAGGTTGCCGGGAAAGCCCATTTCGCCGTCGGCGGCCACCGTGGCAAGCGTCACGAAATCCGGCCCCGTCCCTGTTATCTTCCAGACGCGATTGCCCAATCCCTTGCGGCCGCCATGCAGGTTGTGACGGCCCTGGAAATTCGGCTCGACCTCATAGGTCGTTCCGTCCAGTTCAAAGCGGGCATTGCGGATACGGTTGGCCGAACGGCCCGCAATCGCGCCCAAATGCGGGGAATGCGCCGGATAATCGGCAAAGTCGCGATAACCGATCACCAGCGGGGCTTCGTGGCCCTCCATGCGCAAATCCTGGATGGCCGCGCCCCAGCTTATGATCCTGGCCGTCAGCGGGCCGTTGGAGATAGTGAGCCGGTGAACCGCCTGCCCGTCCGGTGCATACCCAAAGATTTCCGAATTCACGTTTGCCCGCCTGTAAATGATGCAGCGTTGAGTTGCCCATGAATCCGCATCCATGCGCGGGACGCAAGATGCAAGATGATCAAATAATGATTTTGAACAGAACTTGATCGATCAAGATGACAGATGAATTTCGGGCTGTTTTCCCGCAGGAAACTGATGTTATCATGACGTGTAAATTATTGATTATTATGGCTAAAGACTAATTTAGAGGATTTTCAAATGAAGTCGAATTTCCAGAAAGTCATGCCTTATGTTTTCAGTGAAGAAGGCGGTTATGCAAACAACCCCGCCGATCCCGGCGGGGCGACCAATATGGGCATCACCATCGCCACCCTGTCTGCATGGGAGGGGCATCGCGTATCGCCGGAAGATGTACAGAACCTGACCGCGGCCACCGCCACGAAAATCTATCAGGCGCAGTTCTGGAACAAGATCGACGGCGACAACCTGCCTTCCGGCATCGACTATGCGGTGTTCGACTTTGCAGTCAATTCAGGCCCCGGGCGCGCGGCCAAGATGCTGCAAGGCGTCCTGGGCGTGCCGGAGGATGGCGTGATTGGCGCGAAGACGGTTGCGGCTGCGAGCATCCGGCCTGCCGGCGAGATCATCAATGCATTATGCGACGCCCGCGCATCCTGGCTGAAAGGCCTGTCGACGGCTTCCACCTTCGGAAAAGGCTGGCTGGCGCGCGTTGAGCGGGTGCGGGCCCGCGCGCTGGCGCTGACTGAGAAGTCGCCGGTCCCTCGCCCGGTTGCCGCCCTGAACGATGTAGCGCCGACGAAAGCACGTCAGGGCGATACGGCGGTCACATCCGCGTTGATGCACCCGGAAGCGCTGGGTACGATGGGGAGCGCGGCATCGGGCCTCGCGGCGATCGTATCGGGGAACGGACCGGTTCAATATGCGCTGGCGATCGTCATGTTAGCCTGCGCCGCCGTCGGTCTGTGGTACTTTATCAGGCGGGTCAGGAACGAGCCCTGACCGCATCGCAATAACTCGGTTTTGAGAATATTTCCAAAACAAGAGTTTGCCTTTATGTTGCGCTTCGCATGTTGCGCGCCTTATATGCGCTTTCGACAGACCGGTGCTTATGAAAGTATTATGACTTTCCCTATCACCGGAAAAACGCTAGACACGCGCAAACAGTCAGATGCGTGCCAACTGTGGCACCGCCATGAATAAAGGAATCGAAACTTGTCCTCTACTTTTGACAAAGTCGCCGACATCATCGCCGAAACCAGTGAAATCGACCGTGACACCATCACGCCAGACAGCCACACCATCGACGATCTGGGCATCGACAGCCTCGACTTCCTCGACATCGTCTTTGCAATCGACAAGGCTTTCGGCATCAAGATTCCGCTTGAGCAGTGGACCCAGGAAGTGAACGAAGGCAAGGTTCCGACCGAAGAATACTTCGTTCTCAAGAACCTCTGCGCGAAAATCGACGAGCTGGTCGCAGCCAAGAAAGGCTGATCCGGCACATTATATGGCGGTATTGAGGGGTGGACAGAAATGTTCGCCCTGATTCCGTTTCTGGAGCAGTCTCAGCACCGACGGACAAACGGCACCCATGCAGAACAATAAAGTCGTCATCACAGGCATCGGCATCATCTCCTCGCTCGGCGAAGGGGTCGATGCGCATTGGAACGCTTTCTCGGAGGCCGGTTCCGAACCGCGTCTCGAAAGGCACGCCTTTGCGCCCTACACCGTTCACCCGTTGGGCGAAGTGGACTGGAGCCTGCAAATTCCAAAGCGCGGCGACCAGCGTCAGATGGAAACCTGGCAGCGCCTCGGCACCTATGCCGCAGGGCTGGCGCTTCAGGACGCAGGCATGAAGGACGATGAAGCGCTCTGCGCGACCATGGACATGGTCGTGGGCGCAGGTGGCGGCGAACGCGACATCGCCGTCGACATGCAGATTCTGGACGAAGGCCGCGTCCGCAACGACCGCGGCGTCATGCTGAACGAGAAGCTCTCGACCGAACTGCGCCCGACGCTATTTCTGGCCCAGCTTTCCAACCTGCTCGCGGGCAATATTTCCATCGTGCACAAGGTCACAGGTTCCTCGCGCACTTTCATGGGCGAGGAAGGTTCCGGCCTTTCGGCCATCGAGACCGCAGCCGCACGCATCCGCACCGGCCAGAGCACCCATGCACTGGTTGGCGGTTCGTACAATGCCGAACATTTCGACATGATTCTCGGCCATGAGCTTGGCGGTCTGCTCAAGCATGACGGCTGGGCGCCGCTCTGGCAGCGCGACGGCTCGGCAGGCGGCGGCATGATCTCCGGTTCCGGCGGCGTCTTCCTCGTTCTCGAAAACGCCGAACATGCCGCAAAGCGCGGCGCCCGCGCCTATGCGGAAGTGGCCGGAATTGAAAGCGCGCAGATCCGTCGCGACAATGCCGACCTTGCAAATGCCGTGCGCGAACTCGTGCTTGCAGCCAATGACGGCAAGAACCCGTCCTATGTCGTTTCCGGTGCTTCCGGCGCCCATGCGGCGACCGCAGCGGAGAAAGCCGCGCTGGACGCTCTCTCGGCATCCTATCGCGGCATTTCCGGAATGACCGGCCATATGCGCGAGGCGCAGTTCCCGCTGGCGCTGGCGCTTGCAGCCATTTCGGTCTGGAAGGGCGAGGCTTTCGCGCCGCTCGATGCCTCCGAAAAGGACGCGGGTGGCTCTGTCAGCGAGGCAATTGTCACCATCGTCGGCGCAACGCGTGCCGAAGGCGCAGCAAAGCTGGTGAGAGTATAAGATGACGAAATATACAGACCATCTCGGCC
The DNA here is from genome assembly GCF_000182645.1 of Brucella intermedia LMG 3301. NCBI lineage: Bacteria > Pseudomonadati > Pseudomonadota > Alphaproteobacteria > Hyphomicrobiales > Brucellaceae > Brucella > Brucella intermedia. Next base: position 994,232 of record NZ_ACQA01000001.1, on the reverse strand, counting down.
GTCCCATTGTCGCCATCACCGGCGCTGGCGTGGTTTCCTCGCTCGGTCAGGGCAAGGAAGACAACTGGGCTGCATTGACCAGCGGCAAATCGGGCATCCACACCATCACCCGCTTTCCGACCGACAATCTCAATACGCGCTTTTCCGGAACGGTTGATTTCCTGCCTGAAAGCGATGTGGGCGCATCGGCGCTTTCCGAAGCGCTGGCCCGGCTCGCCGGTGAGGAAGCCCTCGCCCAGTCGGGGCTTTCGTCGACGGATTTCGGCGGTCCGCTGTTCCTGGCGGCACCCCCGGTCGAACTCGACTGGAAAAGCCGCTTTGCACTCGACGCAACCGTGAAGAATGAAGGCCCGGCAAGCTATCAGCTTCTGCTGGAAGCCTGCCGTCGCGCGCGTCAGGACGAACTCTTCAACACGACCCAGTTCGGCTATATCGCCGAACGCCTGTCGGAAGCTTTCGGCACGCGCGGCCTGCCGATCACCTTGTCGACTGCCTGCGCCTCGGGCGCGACTGCGATCCAGCTCGGGGTGGAAGCCATTCGTCGCGGCGAAAGCGACCGGGTTCTCTCTATCGGAACCGATGGTTCCGTCTCTGCCGAAGCGCTCATTCGCTTCTCGCTGCTGTCAGCCCTTTCGACGCAGAACGACAGGCCGGAAAAGGCTTCCAAGCCCTTCTCCAAGGACCGCGACGGCTTTGCCATGTCGGAAGGTTCCGGCGCACTGGTCATGGAATCGCTTGAAAGCGCAGTTGCGCGTGGAGCCAGGGTTCTGGGCATTCTGGCCGGTTGCGGCGAAAAGGCCGATGATTTCCATCGCACACGCTCCAAGCCGGACGCCTCGCCTGCCATCGGCACGGTGCGCGCCGCGCTGGCAGATGCGGGCCTGACCGAAGATCAGATTTCCTATATCAACGCCCCACGGCACCTCGACGCCGGAAAACGACAAGATGGAATATCTGGCGCTCTCGACCGTATTCGGTGAAAGGCTTGCCTCCATCCCGGTTTCTTCCAACAAGTCGATGATCGGTCATACGCTGACCGCTGCGGGTGCCATCGAAGCCGTCTTCTCGCTTCTGACGATCCAGACCGGCACATTGCCGCCGACCATCAATTACGACAATCCGGACCCGGCTATCCCGCTCGATGTCGTGCCGAATGTGAAGCGCCAGGCGGAGGTCTCTGCCGTGCTTTCCAACTCGTTCGGTTTCGGCGGACAGAATACGAGCCTTGTTTTGGCGGCAAATCCGAATTAATCCGTCCGGCAACGAACTTAAATTCCTGATGATCCCGGAAGGCGGAAGCTCTCCGGGATCATGCCATGAAAGGAACAGCCCATGCGCGCCTTGCAGCTTCTTGATGATCGCCGCCTTGAAATCACCGATATCACACCCCCGCCTGACCCCGGCATCGGCGAGGTGACGGTACGCATCAAGGCCGTCGCGCTCAACCACATCGACGTATGGGGCTGGCGTGGCATGGCGTTTGCCAAGCGCAAGATGCCGCTCGTCATCGGCGCGGAAGCTTCCGGCATCGTCGATGCCGTCGGCCCCGGCGTTTCCAATCTCCTGCCCGGCCAGCTTGTGTCGATCTATGGTGCGCGCACCTGCGGTCTTTGCCGCGCCTGCCGCGAAGGCCGTGACAATCTGTGCGAGCATGTCGGCGGCGTGCATGGTTTCCATCTCGACGGCTTTGCCTGCGAAGCCGTGAACCTGCCTGCCCGCTTGCTCGTTCCCGCCCCTCCCGGCGTGGACGCCATCGGCGCTGCCGTTGCACCGGTTACGTTCGGCACCGTCGAACACATGCTGTTCGACAATGCCAAGCTTGAGCCCGGCGAAACCGTGCTCGTTCAGGCAGGCGGTTCCGGCATCGGCACGGCGGCGATCCAGCTTGCGAAGAAAATGGGCTGCACGGTCATCACCACCGTCGGCTCCAACGACAAGATCGAGAAAGCCAAGGCGCTCGGCGCCGATCACGTCATCAATTATCGCGAAGACCGCTTTGAAGGCGTGGTGCGCAAGCTAACCAAGAAGAAGGGCGTGGATGTGGTGTTCGAGCATGTGGGCGCGGACACATGGGCCGGTTCGATGCTGTGCATGAAGCGCGGTGCGCGTCTCGTCACCTGCGGCTCGACCTCCGGCGTTTCCACCAACATGAACCTGATGCAGCTCTTCCAGCAGCAGCTCAAGATTTTCGGTTCCTTCGGCTGCCGCATGGAAAACATGGCCGATGCGATGCAGAAGATGGCGCGCGGCATCGTGCATCCGGTCATCGACACCGTGGTCGGCTTCAACGATATCGACACGGCGCTGAAGCGCATGGAAGGCCGCGACGTGTTCGGCAAGATCATTCTTGAGATCGACTGAGCCGTAATTCCATGATGTTCAAGCTGAAACTTCTGCTCTTCCGCTGGACCCGCAAGCTGAAGCAGTTCAACTACTGGCTCTGGGCACAGGCCGTGTTTCTGCTGCTTGGCCTGCTGCGCCTGTTCCCGGCGAAGGCAGCGATCAGCTTTTCAGCCAGGGTGGCCCGTCTGGTCGGGCCGCTGACGCCGCGCCACAAGGTGGCGACTGATAATCTGCGTGCAGCCTATCCAGAGAAAAGCGACGCGGAAATCGAAGACATCGCCCGCGAAATGTGGGATTCGATGGCGCGCCTTTTCGCGGAATATATCTTCCTCGACGCGGTCTTCGATTTCGATCCCTATGCGACCAAGCCGGGGTTGATCGAAGTGGAAGGCATCCCGATTTTCGAACGGCTGCGCGACGAGAAGAAGCCGCACATCTTCTTCACCGCCCATACCGGCAATTTCGAGTTGCTGCCCATCTGCGCCGCCACTTTCGGCCTGAACGTCACGGCGCTGTTCCGCCCGCCGAACAATCCCTATATCGCCGACAAGGTGCTGAAGGCCCGCCGCACCAATATGGGCCATCTGGTGCCGTCGAAAGCCGGTGCTGCATGGTCGCTTGCGCATATCCTCGATGAAGGCGGCAATGTCGGCATGCTGGTGGACCAGAAATTCCGCCGTGGCGTGCCGTCGACCTTCTTCAATCGTCCGGTAAAGACCAACCCGCTTCTGGCCAAGCTTGCACGGCAGTATGATTGCGACGTCTACCCGGCACGCTGCATCCGCCTTCCCGGCGGACGCTACCGGCTTGAACTCTATGAACGCATGGAACTGCCGCGTGACGACAAGGGCGAGATCGATGTTGCGGCGACTGCGCAGCTTCTGAACGATACCGTCGAGACATGGGTGCGCGAATATCCCGGCCAGTGGATGTGGTTCCACAAGCGCTGGGGATAGGATTCCCGCCCCTCATGTGCTAGGGGCTGGCCAAAGTTACGGAGATCACATATGCGCCCCATCGCCATCGCCCCGTCCATCCTTTCCGCCGATTTCGCCCGTCTGGGCGAAGAAGTCGACGCCGTGCTGGAAGCCGGTGCCGACTGGGTGCATATCGACGTCATGGACGGGCATTTTGTGCCCAACATCACTTTCGGCCCGCAGGTGGTGAAGGCGATCCGTCCGCGCACCGAGGCATTCTTCGATGCCCATCTGATGATTGCGCCTTGCGATCCCTATCTGGCGCCTTTTGCCGATGCCGGTTGCGATCTCATCACAATTCACGCCGAAGCCGGACCGCATACGCACCGTTCGCTGCAATCGATCCGCGCTCTCGGCAAGAAGGCCGGTCTGGCGCTCAACCCGGCAACGCCTGCCGAAGCGCTGGCCAATGTCATCGAAGATGTCGATCTCGTCCTCGTCATGACGGTCAATCCGGGCTTTGGCGGGCAGAAATTCATTGCCCCGATGCTCGACAAGATCAAGCGCGTTCGCGAGATGGTCGGCGACCGCCCTATCGACATTGAAGTGGATGGCGGCATCACGCCGGAAACCGCAGGCTCGGTCGTTGCCGCTGGCGCCAACATTCTCGTGGCCGGTTCGGCCGTCTACAAGGGCAATTCGGTCGAGAGCTACCGCGCCAATATCCAGGCGATCCGCGCCGCTGCCGAAGCTGCCCGCAAAAATTAAACACCCCTCTTTCTACAGGATGCACCCATGATCCCGCGCTATTCCCGGCCTGAAATGGTCGCCATCTGGTCGCCCGAAACGAAGTTCCGCATCTGGTTCGAGATCGAAGCCTATGCCTGCGAGGCGCTCGCGCAACTGGGCGTCATTCCAAAGGATGCGGCAAAGACGATCTGGGAAAAAGGCAGCGTGGCAAAGTTCGACGTCGCCCGCATCGATGAGATCGAGGCCGTCACGAAGCATGACGTCATCGCCTTCCTGACGCATCTGGCCGAATTCATCGGCCCGGACAGCCGTTTCGTGCATCAGGGCATGACCTCATCGGACGTGCTCGACACCACGCTCAACGTCCAGCTGGTGCGCGCTGCCGACCTGCTTCTCGCCGACATGGACCGCGTTCTGGAAGCGCTGAAGAAGCGCGCTTTCGAGCACAAGGACACGGTGCGCATCGGCCGCAGCCATGGCATCCATGCCGAACCGACGACGATGGGCCTCACCTTTGCGCGTTTCTATGCCGAGATGGCGCGCGGCCGCGCCCGTCTCGTTGCAGCGCGTGCGGAAATCGCAACCGGCGCCATTTCCGGCGCTGTCGGCACTTTCGCCAATATCGACCCGCGTGTGGAAGAATATGTCTGCGCCAAGCTCGGCCTTGAGGCAGAGCCGGTTTCGACGCAGGTCATCCCGCGCGACCGCCATGCGATGTTCTTTGCAACGCTTGGCGTCATCGCCTCGTCGATGGAAAACATAGCCATCGAAATCCGCCACATGCAGCGCACCGAAGTTCTGGAAGCAGAAGAATTCTTCTCGCCGGGCCAGAAGGGTTCGTCCGCCATGCCGCACAAGCGCAACCCGGTTCTGACCGAGAACCTGACCGGCCTTGCCCGTCTGGTGCGCATGTCGGTAACGCCTGCGATGGAAAACGTGGCACTCTGGCACGAACGCGATATTTCGCATTCGAGCGTCGAACGCGCCATCGGTCCGGACACCACCATCACGCTCGATTTCGCGCTGAACCGTCTGGCCGGTGTGATTGAAAAGCTGGTGATCTACCCGGACAACATGCTGAAAAACATGAACAAGTTCCGCGGTCTGGTGCATTCGCAGCGCGTTCTGCTGGCGCTGACGCAGGCCGGCGTGTCGCGTGAGGATGCCTATCGTCTCGTACAGCGCAATGCCATGAAGGTCTGGGAACAGGGTGCCGACTTCCTTGAGGAACTGCTGGCCGACACGGAAGTGCGCGCCGCTCTTTCCGAAGACCAGATCCGCGAAAAGTTCGACCTCGGCTACCACACCAAGCATGTGGATACGATTTTCAAGCGCGTCTTTGGTTGAAGTGGCTCTGCCCACCCTCCCTCACCCTGAGGAGCCGTTGAAAACGGCGTCTCGAAGGGCTGAGGGAAACACTCCGCATGCCCTCGTCCTTCGAGGCTTCGCTTCGCTTCGCACCTCAGGATGAGGGAGGGAGCACGGAGACAACAAAAAGCCCCCATGTTCTGAACGTGGGGGCTTTTCTGTTCTATAAATTGCCCCTCCTGGCTTGCGGGTGCGCAACCGCGCTAATGAGCGCATATTGAAAGCCTCCAGCGCGATCCCGAAAAATTTCGAAACGGTTTTCGGAAACAGGATGCGCAAAAAACAAATTGCTGGCGACTGGATATGATTCAATCAGATCGGGGCGCCAAGGGAGGTTTTCATGAAGAAATATCTGTTTCCTATAATGATTGGTATTACATCGCTTTCTGCAATCGGAGCATATGCCGGTTCGGGCGTCGGCCCGACCACTACGCCGGTTTCAGCCAGCTATCTTGGTACGCCTGCACAAAAGCTCACTCTTTTTGACCATCGAAAGGTGGTTTTGATATCGCAGAAGGCAGGCATGACGGGAGCGCGGCTATGTCAGTATGCCAGCGAGCAAGAATGTTATTCAAAAGACCCGAAATGCAGCCTCGGACAGCCGCAAAATTACGGATGCGCCGTGTGCTCTGACGGCATTTCCTGGAAGTGCGTCCCGCTGTGATGAATGGGCTCTACACAACAGAAACTGGATAGTTCCGAAACTGTATTTGAAGCCTCCCAATCGGGAGGCTCCTTTTATTGTGCAGCGTCATGCGCTCTTTTTAAGCGTGTTGACCACATTGCCCCATGGGTCCACGAAGGTGCTGTCATTACCCCCGCGCGTATCTTCCAGCTCCACCCATGCGAGGCCGGTGCGATCCTCGTCGCGCTTGCCAGCACCGGCGCTCTGCCAGGCATTGGCCGCGATATGGTGGTGGTAACGCCCGGTGGACATGAAGACCGCCCGATCTCCATAGGTCTGGACGGTTTCGAGGCCGAGTTCATTGTGCCAGAAGGTTTCGGCTTCATGGGCATTACCAACGCGCAGGTGAACATGGCCCACGACCGTGTTCTGCGGCGCAAAGGTCCATTCTCCGCCTTCCTGCTTGATGACATCGAGCAGATTGCCGACATCCAGAGGATCGGTGCTCATGGCCACACGATCACCATTCCACTGCCACTGGCTGTTGGGACGATCTGAATAGATTTCGATGCCGTTGCCTTCGGGGTCGGTCAGATAGATCGCTTCGCTCACCTTATGGTCCGACGCCCCGCTGACCGGCAATTGCTTGTCGATGGCGCGGCGCGACCAGCGCGCCAGATCGCCACGGGTCGGTAGCAGGAATGCGGTGTGATAAAGACCGGCGCTGCGCGGATCGTCCGGACGGGCTGCTGAAAACTGCTCGATTTCCATCAGTTCGCGGTCGCCCGCGCCGAGAACGATCGACGCGCCACGGCGGGTCATCTCGCGCAAGCCCACGACATCACGGTAATATTCAGCCAGCGTTTCGGCGTCGCGCGCCTTGAGGCCGACGCGCGCCACACGCATTGGCGTGGTCATCGCGAAAGGAAGCGGAGCGACAGGACGCCCGGTTTCGGCTGCCGCCGCTTTCAAATTCTGTGTCATATCGCTCTCCTTCGACGGCATTTCTGCGCGGACAGGAAGAATGTTGGCCATGACAGCAGTCCCGGCTGCGCCGAGCATCTTGCGTCTGCTGATTGCCATGTCGTTATCTCCGTCGCGTTTCAAATCTTGCCTAAACATCACCATTTGCGACATGTTTCACAAGATCGCGATCAGCGAACAGGCTGTTCATCATTCGCATGCCTTCCAGACCGAGCATACCGCAAGCACCGCTTGAAGAAGTGAGCAAGCCTCTCTAAATGGGAGGCCATGAAAGTCAAAGACGCAGATATCCTCATCATCCCCGGCTATACCAACTCCGGCCCCGACCACTGGCAGACCCGCTGGGAGAACAAACTCTCCACGGCGCGGCGCGTGCAGCAGGCGGAGTGGTCCAAACCTGTTCGCGAAGACTGGATCGGCGAAGTCGTCAAGGCTGCCAATGCGGCCACCCGGCCAATCGTTCTGGTCGCGCACTCGCTCGGCGTTGCAACAGCCGTTCATGCCGTGCCGCATATCCAGCACAAGGTCGCCGGAGCCTTTTTCGTGGCGCCTCCGGATGTTTCCAACGACAGGATCAGGCCCAAGCACCTGATGACGTTCGGTCCCTACCCGCGCGAGCGCCTGCCTTTCCCCACGATTACCGTCGTCAGCCGCAACGATCCGTTCTCCAGCTTCGAGGCTGCGGAGGACGTGGTGAAGGATTGGGGCGCCATGCTCATCGATGCAGGTGAAGCCGGACACATCAATTCGGAATCCGGGCATGGACCCTGGCCGGAAGGCTCGATGGTGTTCGCCGAGTTCATGACGCAGCTACAGGCGCCGAAGCATCATTGATCTGAGAAGAAACGGAATGGTAGGGTCTGCTACCATTCCTCCCATCGTACTTCCAATCGCCCACCCAAGGCTCGCACTGCTCGGCTGATGGCCTTGAAGTTAGGATAGTCACAACGATAACCGCGTGTTTGGAAATATCGCCCGGTACCGGCTTCATCATCCAAATCCCGCATAATCCAGTTTATTTCGTAGCAGCGGCTCCTACACTGATCGAGTGAGAGGACTCCGGTGATTTTGTAAGGTTTTTTCTTGCGCCGGTAACTATAGTAACGGGCCGCGGCCTGAATTTTCCCCCACTCAACGCCGGGAAAGGCGCTGCATATTTCCTCCTTGGTCGCTTCTGGATAAAGTCTCCGCAGTTTTTGTTTCGCTGACCATCCCCAACACAACTTCTTGGGAACAAGCCCCAGTTTCTGGCAGCGTGCCTGTATTGCTTTTCTTGATCGGGTATCCAGAACTTGGCAAATCGCAAAATAATCGGGATAGAAAAACCGACATACCCGGTCTTCGTCATGAGTCCATAATCGATGCCCGCTGATCGTGAACCCGGAACGGAGTATCCTTGAGCGTATACGCTCCGCCGAACCTGCATTTCGCGATAGATATCTTAAGTCCATTGCACAAACCGACAGGCTATTTTTTCTTCACCTTCATTACGCGGAAGGAGTTGAAGGTGTTGGCTTTGTCGGTAAAAGCATCCGCGACAGATTTTGGGAGAGCGTTCAACTCCCTCAACTCGTAGGCGAGGATCGCAAAGTCAAGTTTCTTCCGTTCTATATCCTGGCTTTTAACTTCCAGAATTCGCGCTTCAATTTCCGCTTTCTGACGGAGAAGGTCATCAAGTTCAGACATGCACACCCCTCGAATGAGCGTTCGGCTAAGAGATATTTGTGATGAAATCGCGTGGGTAGTGAAAGTGAAGTAGTTCAACCAACTTATCGATCCGTCCAGCGGGCTGCCAGTTGCAATTGTTTGGGCCCAAACATTCCGGCTGGTCTACCATAAGCAAAAGAAAAGGCGGGTCACGAGCCCGCCTTTTCTTGTTCAATACCTTGCAACGGACTTAATCGCGGACCGCTTTCGTCAGCGTTTCGGCTGCCAGCCGGATGTAACCACCGTCGTTGCTGAGCGTCAGGAAGCGGAAGCCAAGCGGAATGTAACGCCGCGCGAATTCTGCGGTCGGCGAATAGATGCCTGCAATCTTGCCAGCCGCAATCGCCTTGCGCGCAATGTTGCCGATCGGCTCCACAATCGCGTCGGAATTCGGGTTGGCCTCGCGTCCGTTGCTCCAGGCTATGGAGAAATCCGCAGGGCCGACGAAAACGCCGTCGATGCCGCGAACGTCGAGGATGGCATCGAGCGCATCATAGGCGTCCCGCGTCTCGATCATCGCGAAGGCGAGCGTGTCGTGATTTGCGGTCGTCAGATAATCGTTGGAACCCGGCGTGCCGTAATCCGCATTGGCCCTGAACACACCCCATGAGCGTTCGCCCACCGGTGGATATTTCATGGCGGCTGCAAACCGGCGGGCATCCTCGACGGAATTGATCATTGGAGCGATGACCGCCTGCGCGCCGAAATCAAGCGCACGGCTTGCCATGTCGAAACGGCCGACGGGAACGCGCACGACGGGGGGCTTGCCGGCATTCAGAATAAGGCCCAGCGAGCGAAGCACGCTCGCCTCATCGTGGCCGCCATGTTGCATGTCGAGCGTTACGGCGTCGAAAGCGCTATGGGCGAGAATTTCGACCGTCAGGGGTTCAGGAAGCGAGGACCATGCGGAAAGCACTGTTTCCCCGGCGCGAAGGCGCGAAGACAACGACATTCGAATTTCCTTCATTTCAAAGCATCGGGGCGGAAGTGCTGGTGGATTGAATTTGACGTTCGATACTCGTTCGCAATCAAACCACTAGCTGCCCTTGCGCCCCGAAACCTGCATCAATCCTGCTTTACCTGGCGGATTGCCTCTTCGAGGAAAGCAAACATCTTCTCGCGGATGACCTCGTCTGCAACGCTCACGCCTGCAGCATCGAGATCGGCGCGGATCTTGCGGAAAACATCCTCGTCGCCAGCTTCCTCGAAGTCGGCGGCAACGACTTCCTTGGCATAGGCTTCCGCCTCCGCGTCCTTCTTGCCAAGCTGGTCTGCGGCCCAGAGTCCCAGAAGCTTGTTGCGGCGTGCCTCCGCCTTGAAGCGCAGTTCCGCATCAAGCGCGAATTTCTTTTCAAAAGCGTCGCGGCGATCATCCATGCCAGTGGTCATTCATAAAGCTCCCAGACTTACAAGTTAGAAGAGATCGTCATCCGTTCTCTTGCCTAAAGCTGGCAAGGGGCGCAAGATTATACAAGGGCTTAAAGACCACTTTCTTGCGACTCATACATAAACTTGCGTCAGAAACGCCGAAAACGGGGGAACGGGCACAAAGCAGGATTGTTAAAAGCCCACAATTGCTATAGGTAGCCCGCGAGAATAGCGGCTTAGAGCCGATCACCATAAATATGGAAATCCGAGAAAAGCCATGAACCGTCGCCGCCGTATTTACGAGGGCAAGGCCAAGATTCTTTATGAAGGCCCTGAACCCGGTACGCTTGTCCAATTCTTCAAAGATGACGCAACTGCCTTCAATGCAAAGAAGCATGAAGTCATCGACGGGAAAGGCGTGCTGAACAACCGCATTTCCGAGCATATTTTCACCCAGCTCAACCGCATCGGCATTCCGACGCACTTCATCCGCCGCCTCAACATGCGTGAGCAGCTGATCAAGGAAGTGGAAATCATTCCGCTTGAAGTGGTCGTGCGCAACGTTGCAGCCGGTTCGCTCGCCAAGCGCCTTGGCCTGGAAGAAGGCACCATCCTGCCACGCTCGATCATCGAGTTCTACTACAAGGCCGATGCGCTCGACGATCCGATGGTCACCGAAGAGCATATCACGGCCTTCGGCTGGGCAAGCCCGCAGGAAATCGACGACATCATGGCGCTTGCCATCCGCGTCAACGACTTCCTCACCGGCCTGTTCCTCGGCATCGGCATCCAGCTTGTCGATTTCAAGATGGAATGCGGACGCCTGTGGGAAGGCGACATGATGCGCATCGTCGTCGCCGACGAAATTTCGCCGGACTCTGCGCGTCTTTGGGACATCACCACCAATGACAAGCTCGACAAGGACCGTTTCCGCCGCGATATGGGCGGTCTGGTCGAGGCCTATCAGGAAGTTGCGCGCCGTCTCGGCATCATGAACGAGAACGACACGCCGCGCCCGTCCGGCCCCACGCTTGTGAAGTAATCATCCGCCCAGCCCGGAAGGGCCTGGTCCCGAAAAGTGGAAGCCGGTTTTCGGGATCGAGCCAGACAAGCCTTCCGGGCTGTTTCATTCGTTCTAAAATTGCAGGAACTACAGAGTGATCAAGGCACGCGTCACCGTTACACTGAAAAACGGCGTTCTCGACCCGCAGGGCAAGGCAATCGTCGGCGCGCTCGGCAGCCTCGGTTTCGACGGCGTCAATTCGGCCCGTCAGGGCAAGGTGTTCGATCTGGAACTGGAAGGCTCGGACAAGGCCAAGGCCGAAGCAGACCTGAAAGCCATGTGCGAGAAGCTGCTCGCCAACACCGTGATTGAAGATTATTCCATCGCCATCGCCTGAGCCCAACAAGGAAGCAGTCGCCATGAAATCCGCAGTCATTCTCCTTCCCGGTCTCAATCGCGATCGCGACATGATCGCGGCGCTGACCAAGATCACCGGACAGGCTCCGGTGACCGTCTGGCAGACTGACACCAGCATCCCCGACGATGTGGACCTGATCCTCATCCCCGGCGGCTTCTCCTATGGCGACTATCTGCGTTGCGGCGCCATTGCCGCCCGCATGCCGGTCATGCAGGCCGTGCGCGAGAAGGCCGAAAAGGGCGTGATGGTCATGGGCGTGTGCAACGGCTTCCAGATCCTCGTCGAAGCCGGACTTCTGCCGGGCGCGCTGATGCGCAATGCCTCGCTGAAATTCGTCTGCCGCGAAGTGAAGCTCGAAGTGACCAACGCCAACACCTCGTTCACGCGCGGCTACCAGCCGGGCCAGATCATCCGCTGCCCGGTCGCGCATCATGACGGCAATTATTTCGCAGATGCCGAAACGCTGAAGCGTATCGAAGGCGAAGGCCAGGTCGTGTTCCGCTATGCCGAAGGCACCAATCCGAACGGATCGGTCAACGACATTGCAGGTATCGTCAATGCACGCGGCAATGTGCTCGGCATGATGCCACACCCGGAAAACCTGATCGAAGCAGCCCATGGCGGCGACGATGGCCGGGCGCTTTTTGCAGGCGCACTCGGCGTCGCGGCCTGAGCTGGCAGACAGATAAACGGAAAAGGCGGCTCCAAGCGAGCCGCCTTTTTTGTTGCGCCTGCCTCGCCTCAAAACTGCACTGGCAAAGCGCCGGGTTTCGTGGCAGCTTGGCTCCGGGAGGACTTTGACAAGAGACAAACCGTCGGGGTCTCCTCATTTTTGTCCGTGCATTTTTCCCGGCACAAATCGTCCATATTTTTGCTGGAAATGCCTCACAGATTTTAGCGATAAAGAATCAGGGGAATTCATTCATGCAGCTTTATTCCAGGCCTCTCTCCCCCTACTCAGCTTTCGTGCGCGGCGTCCTCTATCTGAAGGACCTGCCTTTCAAGCCGATGAACCTGTCCTATCCGTTTCCCGCCGATTTCGGCAATGTCACGCCGCTTCGCCGCATACCGGTGCTGATCACCAGTTCGGGAGAAACGCTGTTTGAAGCCGCCGTCATCGCGGAATATCTGGAAGATCATTTTCCTGAAACACCCGTATTGCCCGGCACGCCGCGCGAGCGTGCACTCATCCGCCTGCTGGCGCGCGTGACGGAACTCGACGTGCTCGGACCGACGATGAAGCTCTTCATCCTGTCGAGCAAACCCGAGCGCGACGATGCAAGCATCGAGCGCCTGTTCGACAAGATGCATACCGGCCTCAAAGTGGTCGAAAGCCGCCTTTCGGACAAAGCTTTCGCCGCCGGAGACGAACCTACACTTGCGGATTGCTGGCTGCTGCCCGTGCGTTTTCTGATGGAACCGTTGAAGAAGCTATCCGGCAAAGCGGATTTGCTGGACGCGTTCCCGAAATTCGATGCATATGCGGCCAAGGCAAAACAGCACCCGGTCTTTGAACGCATCTGGAACGAGATGAGCGATGGACTGAAGTCCTTCATGCCGCAACTCGCCTGATTCTGCCGATCTACCTCACCCCCAGCGTGCTTTTCAAAGGCACGCCCTTTCGGAGCCCCTCCTTGAAGACCAAGACTTTCGCTCTTCTGGCCCTCCCGGCCATTGCATTGCTTGCAGCCTGCACCTCCAGCAAGCCGACGCGCCCCGTTGCCGTCGATGCCAGCAAGGCTGCATTACCAACCATGGAGCGCATTGCGCTGGCCGCGAATAGCTGCTGGTTCAAATCCAAGGACAAGGATTTCCGTGGATACTCGCTTGCACCGGAACTGAATTCCTTCACCGGACGGCCGCGCATTCTGGTGGTGCCGGCCCGCAACCCGGCGTCTCGCCCGCTGCTGGTCGTGCAGGCGCAGGGAAATCCGGCTCGCGTCGAAACTTTCGGCCCCATGATGGGTGAAAGCCATGGCGGACGTATCGCCGCCGACGTCAACCGCTGGGCTTCGGGCCAGAGCGGCTGCCAGTAACAACCAGATGTGTCGCGGAAACGCCGGAACCGGCTTTCCGCGACACATTTCAACGCAAGTGAAAACGCACCTTCCGCGCTTCGCGCTCGGCTTCACCGCGCCGCAGTCCAATGTCGCGCAACTGGGCGTCTGTCAGTTCGCCCAAAGCAATCCGGGTGCGCCGCAGCATCATTCGATATGACAGCCAATTCAAAACCTGCCGTAGATATCCGCCTCGCGGTTGCGAGGCCGTTGCCAGATGCGCCTGCAATCCTTTCGGCAAATCCGCCGCCGTATCAGCCACGGGAACAGGAAGAATTGTATCTATTGTCTCGGTCTGCGGCCTGAAGTAAAACATTGTCTCGGTCCATTCCTTATAAGCAGAGCCGGTTGGGAGCCCAGTGCTGCTACGGCATCGACCTGAAAATCGAAGTCGACTTCCAGCGGAACGATGCCCGGATTCAACTGGTCGGAGCGCTCTTCAACCACGCGAACGGGCACACGATGCTCCAAGCAGTTCGTTTGATCGCCGACTATTTACAATTCACCGGCAGCGACGAATTGACTCTATAATTGACTTGGCAATAGGTACAATTTATAAGTTGTCACCATGACAAATTGGATTCCAGACCTTTCCGGCAAGTCCGGCCCGTTTTACCTGCAACTCGCCGATGCCATCGAAGAGGCAATCGGAAACGGCGGGCTGCCTGCGGGCGCAAAGCTTCCGCCGCAGCGCAATCTCGCATTCGATCTCAAGGTAACAATCGGCACAATCGGCCGCGCCTATGCCCTGGCACACGAGCGCGGCCTTGTGACGGGCGAAGTGGGTCGGGGAACCTATGTGCTCGGTGAAGAACCGGCCGACAATGCGCTGACCGCCTCAGGCATTGCCGGAACCAAACCCGCCGATGTTCCGTCCGGTAAAATTCGCTTCGACACGACGGCGGCACCGGATGTTGGCCAGCACGAAGTTCTGGCCCGGATAAATGCCGACATTCATCGGGATTTTCCGCAGGATATAGCGAGCTATTCGCGCTATTTCCCGCAGCACTGGCTGGAAGCCGGGCAAAGATGGCTTTCGCGGGCCGACTGGCGTCCAGACCTCGACAGCATCGTCGTCACCAACGGCGCGCAGGCTGCGAGCATTGCCATCATCACGGCCTTCACCAATCCCGGCGACCGCATCCTGTTTGAAAACCTGACTTACGCGCAGATCAGCCGTTCCGTTCGCCTTCTGGGGCGGCGCACCATTCAGGCCGGTCTGGATGAATATGGTCTCATTCCGGAAGAATTCGAACGCGCCTGCCGTCAGCAGCACCCGACCCTCGCCTTCCTGATGCCGACGCTGCATAATCCCACATTGTCGGTCATGCCGGAAGAACGGCGCCGCGCCATTGCCGACATTGCACGGCGTTACAATGTCTGGCTCATCGAAGACGATATCTATGGCGTCATGTGCGACAGCCAGATTCCGCCCTTGGCAAGTTTTGCGCCGGAACGCACATTCGTCGTTTCCGGCCTGTCGAAAGCCGTAGCGGCAGGGATACGCAGCGGTTGGGTCGCCTGCCCTGCCCATTGCGCGCAGCGCGTGAAGGTGACGCACAAGATGGTCACGGGCGGCGCAGCCTTCCTGCTCGCCGAGACCGGCGCGCAGCTTGTACTTTCCGGCGAGGCAGACGCCATTCACAGCAAATGCCGCGAGGAAACCGTCATTCGCGAAGAAATGGCCCGCAGAATCTTCGACGGGTTCGACTTCGTATCGAAACCATCCGTTCCATTCCTCTGGATGGGCCTGCCCGAGCCCTGGCTTTCGGGAACGTTCAAGGCGGCGGCCTATGAAAGCGGAATCCTGATCGATGACGAGGACGAGTTCAAGGCCGGACGCGTCGACCAGATTTATCACAGGGTCCGCGTCGCCTTCTCTTCCCCCTCCGATCGCAATGTCGTTGAAAACTGTTTCCTGACGCTCCGTCGCCTGCTCGAAAACGAACAGGCCGGATATGAAGGGAGTGTCTGAAGCGCCCGGCCTCTCTTTATCGTTACTGATGTACGATTGAGGCCGGGAAAGCGGCATTTTCCTGTCGCACTTCATGGAAACTTAGGTTAAAGAGGCGCCTTGAAACCTTAGGTATCCAGCCTTCGGCAGAAGGTTTTCGGGTACCGCAGCCTGCGACGGGGTTCCCCATTTCCATGACTATTTCCAATACGCGAGACATCACGCCGGAATTGATCGAAGCGCATGGTCTTAAGCCGGACGAGTATCAGCGCATTCTCGGTCTGATCGGACGCGAGCCCACCTTCACAGAGCTGGGGATTTTCTCGGCCATGTGGAACGAGCATTGCTCCTACAAGTCGTCCAAGAAATGGCTGCGCACGCTGCCGACCAGTGGACCGCGCGTCATTCAGGGTCCGGGCGAAAATGCGGGCGTCGTGGATATTGGCGATGGCGATTGCATCGTCTTCAAGATGGAAAGCCACAATCACCCCTCCTATATCGAACCCTATCAGGGTGCGGCGACCGGTGTCGGCGGCATCCTGCGCGATGTCTTCACCATGGGTGCGCGTCCCGTTGCGGCGATGAATGCGCTGCGCTTCGGCGAACCGGATCATCCAAAGACCCGTCACCTCGTTTCGGGCGTCGTTTCCGGCGTCGGCGGCTATGGCAATTCCTTCGGCGTGCCGACCGTCGGCGGCGAAGTGAATTTCGACAAGCGCTATAACGGCAATATCCTCGTCAATGCTTTCGCGGCGGGTCTCGCCAGAACCGATGGCATTTTCTATTCCAAGGCGGAAGGCGTCGGCCTGCCGGTCGTCTATCTCGGCGCGAAGACGGGTCGCGACGGCGTCGGCGGCGCGACGATGGCATCGGCTGAATTCGACGAGTCGATCGAGGAAAAGCGCCCGACCGTTCAGGTTGGCGATCCCTTCACCGAAAAATGCCTGCTTGAAGCCTGCCTTGAACTGATGGCTTCGGGCGCAGTGATCGCGATTCAGGACATGGGCGCGGCGGGCCTCACCTGTTCCGCTGTCGAAATGGGCGCCAAGGGCGACCTCGGCATCGAACTCATCCTCGACCATGTTCCTGTCCGTGAAGAGAACATGACGGCCTATGAAATGATGCTTTCGGAAAGCCAGGAGCGCATGCTCATGGTTCTGAAGCCGGAAAAGGAAGCCGAAGCGCAGGCCATTTTCCGCAAATGGGGCCTCGATTTCGCCATCGTCGGCAAGACGACCGACGATCTGCGTTTCCGCGTCATCCATCAGGGCGAGGAAGTCGCCAACTTGCCGATCAAGGATCTGGGCGACGAAGCGCCGGAATATGATCGTCCGTGGATGGAACCCGGCAAGCACGCGCCGCTTCCGGCCAGCAATGTGCCGCAGGTGGAAGATTATTCCGCAGCCCTTCTCAAGCTCATCGGCTCGCCCGACCTGTCGTCGCGTCGCTGGGTCTATGAACAGTACGACACGCTCATTCAGGGCAACTCGCTGCAGGTTCCGGGCGGCGACGCGGGCGTGATCCGCGTGGAAGGCCACGACACCAAGGCTCTCGCCTTCTCCTCTGACGTGACGCCGCGTTATTGCGAAGCCGATCCGTTTGAAGGCGGCAAGCAGGCGGTTGCCGAATGCTGGCGCAACATCACCGCGACCGGTGCCGAGCCGCTGGCATCGACCGACAATCTGAACTTCGGCAACCCGGAAAAGCCGGAAATCATGGGCCAGCTCGTCAAGGCCATCGAAGGCATCGGCGAAGCCTGCCGCGCGCTGGATTTCCCGATCGTTTCCGGCAATGTCTCGCTCTACAACGAGACCAACGGCCAGGCCATTCTGCCGACGCCGACCATTGCCGGTGTCGGGCTCATCCCGGATTGGTCGCAAATGGCGAAGATCGGCGGCATGCAGGATGGCGACACGCTGGTGCTGCTTGGCGGCGACGGCACCCATCTCGGCCAGTCAGTTTATCTGCGCGATCTGTTCGACCGCGCCGATGGTCCTGCCCCGACGGTCGATCTTGCGCTTGAAAAGCGCAATGGCGAATTTGTCCGCTCGGCCATCCGCAACGGTCAGGTCACGGCCTGCCACGACCTTTCAGATGGCGGCCTGGCGATTGCCGTTGCCGAAATGGCAATCAAGTCCGGCAAGGGTGCCGTGATCGATGCCGGTGACGGCCTACCTCATGCCGCACTTTTCGGTGAAGATCAGGCGCGTTATGTCGTCGCGGCCACGGCTGAAATGGCAAAGCTCATCGCCCTCAATGCCGAAGGCGCTGGCGTTCCGTTCCGCGTGCTCGGCACCGTCGGCGGCGACCGCCTGAAGATCGGCGATCTGGTCGATGTCAGCGTTGTCGATCTGACCGATGCTTTTGAAGGCTGGTTCCCGGCCTTCATGAGCGGCGAGCCCGCAACCGATAACTGACCTCGGTCCGCATCGTCGATACCTTTTGCCGCCCGGATGGAAAGCCTGTCCGGGCGGTTTGCTTGTCTTTGATTTAAGCGTTAGACAGATGGTTGTTGACGTTCCACGATGGTGCGTTACGATTCGACCGAACGATAAGAAAAGGCCGGAAACGGCAGGAGATTTTGCATGGCTATGGACGCACATGAGATCGAAAAACTGATACGCGAGGGGATTCCCGACGCAAAGGTGACGATCCGCGACCTTGCCGGAGACGGAGACCATTATGCCGCCGAGGTCGTCGCGGAGAGTTTCCGCGGCAAGTCCCGCGTGCAGCAGCACCAGATGGTCTATGACGCGCTGAAGGGCAATATGGGCGGCGTGCTGCATGCACTCGCCTTGCAGACAAGCGTACCGGAATAACGGACGGCCGTTTCGGGGGACCAAGCCCTGCTGCGGCAAGATGCAGCTCCCCCGGAGACGGAATTCTCGCGCATTTGACTTGCTTTCGCCCGATCCGGGTGGTTACCAGCATTCAAAGCGACTATATTGGGAAGACCTCCCCAGTTTACGCCGGAATTTGCCTCGGCGTATTTGTTTAGCGCATGATCCTGTCCGGAAAGTCAGGCAACTTTTCGGGGTTATGCTTGGAAAGGACCGCAAATGACCGGCATCAACGATTTCATCAACAATGAAGTGAAGACCAACGACGTCGTGCTTTTCATGAAGGGCACGCCGGGTTTCCCGCAGTGCGGTTTCTCCGGTCAGGTCGTCCAGATCCTCGATTACCTCGGTGTTGAGTACAAGGGCGTCAACGTTCTGTCCTCGGACGAACTGCGTCAGGGCATCAAGGAATATTCGAGCTGGCCCACTATCCCTCAGCTTTATGTGAAGGGCGAATTCGTCGGCGGCTGCGATATCGTGCGTGAAATGTTCCAATCGAACGAATTGCAGGCACTTTTTACCGATAAAGGTATTGCCACCAAGGCGGCTTGAGGATTAATTGCCGGTTATACGGCTTCAGCCTCACCTTTTCCGAAGGCGCCGTTCCACGGCGCCTTTTGCGTTTTGCTAGATGTTCAACGACGGATTTCCGTCTGTCTGCTTCTGCTTTCTAAATTTTGTCTTTCGTATCGTGTCCCCCGACGCGATGCGCTACTTTGCCAGGGAATGCCAGTCATGCCGCTCGACATCAAGAACGGTTCGCCGGACCAGAAAACCTCCATGCGCGGACGCGGCGAATTCATCGCGCTCATCGCTGCCATCATGGCCATCAATGCGCTGGCGGTCGACATCATGCTGCCCGGCCTGCCGCAGATTGGCGCAAGCCTTGGCGTGCAGTCGGAAAACCACGTCCAGTTCGTCATTACCGCCTATCTGCTCGGCTTCGGCGTTTCGCAGCTGTTCTACGGACCGTTGAGCGACCGCTTCGGCCGCAGGCTGCCGCTGTTCGGCGGGCTTGTCATCTACATTCTCGCCGCGTTGGCGTCGGCTGTCGTCACCGATTTCACGACGCTGATCGTCCTGCGCGTCCTTCAGGGCCTTGGCGCAGCCGGTACGCGCGTGATCGCCGTCTCGGTGGTCCGCGACAAGTTCGCCGGACGCCAGATGGCGGAAGTCATGTCGCTCGTCATGATGGTTTTCATGATCCTGCCCGTCGTCGCGCCTGCAACAGGCCAGCTCATCATGCTGCTCGGCGAATGGCACCTGATCTTCCTGTCGATGGCGCTGATGGCGCTGATCGTCGGCATGTGGGCCTTCTTTCGCCTGCCCGAGACCCTTCCCGCATCCAACCGGCGTCCGCTGACGGTCAGGAGCGTCATCGGCGGCTTCGGGATCGTTCTGTCGAACCGCGTCGCCCTGTTCTATATGCTCGGCACCTCGTTCATTCTCGGCGCGCTGTTCGGCTATATCAACTCGGCCCAGCAGATTTTCGTCGGCATTTATGAGCTTGGCGCGCTGTTTCCGCTGGCTTTCGCAGCCGTTGCCATGACGCTGGCACTTGCCTCGTTCATGAATTCGCGCCTTGTCGGCCGCTTCGGCATGCGCCGCATTTCGCAGTCGATGCTGCTGGTCTTCACCGGTTTCAGCCTGTTGTGGATGGTCCTTTCGGTCACGATGGAAGGGCCTGTGCCCTTCCCGCTCCTGATGGCGATCTACATGACCATCATGTTCTCGTTCAGCCTCGTGACCGCCAATTTCAACGCGCTGGCGATGGAGCCGCTCGGCGAAGTCGCAGGCACGGCCTCCTCCGTTCTGGGCTTTGCCCAAACGGTGATCGGCGCGGCATTGGGCGCGGTTATCGGCCAGGCCTTCGACGGCACCACGACGCCGGTTGCAACCGGCTATTGCGTGCTCGGATTTGTGGCGCTCGGCTGCGTTCTGATCGCTGAACGCGGGCGATTGTTCAGGGTACAAAACCCGCCCGCCGAACACGTGATCTGATCGCATATCACTGATAAACAATCAAAGCCCGCTCATAGTTAGCGGGCTTTTCTTATGCCATGCACGTGCTATCAATTGGTGGTTTCGGGGGCAAAAGCAGAACGCGTCAGCCAGCAGGCGCATCGGGGAGGATAAGCCACCCCGACTTTGGCAAGGGCTTTGCTCTCGCACCGGAGTGACACAAATGGGTTTCATACCTGTGAGTATCACGCTGACGATAAAGAAAACCCGCACGGGCTGGCAATGCTACGTGCGGGTCCAACTCTTTACGTAAGCGAAACGGGTTGGGAGTTCGCGCTTCCAACCCA
This sequence comes from Brucella intermedia LMG 3301, assembly GCF_000182645.1. Taxonomy (NCBI): domain Bacteria; kingdom Pseudomonadati; phylum Pseudomonadota; class Alphaproteobacteria; order Hyphomicrobiales; family Brucellaceae; genus Brucella; species Brucella intermedia. Next base: position 973,589 of record NZ_ACQA01000001.1, on the reverse strand, counting down.
CTCCGCCAATATAATATTCACATGCCAAAAACACAAGCGGGCCGGCTACTCTGCCCAGAGCGCGGCCTGAATGGACTGCCAGCTCTCCTTGCTCGGCGCAATGATAAGCCCGCCGCCGGTGTGAGACGGCAGGTACGCGCTGCCGTCCCAGCGCGCGATATAACCACCCGCTTCCTGATGGATCAGCGCTCCGGGAAGATGGTCCCAGGGCATAAGCTTGTTGTAGACGGCAAAATGCGCCCCGCCGGTCGCGATAATCCGATATTCGTGCGCCGCGCAGCGATAACCGATCTGCGACAGGAATTTCGTATGATTGCGCGCCAGCCGCGACCGTATCGGCTCGGCAGTATACTGCCACGAAATCGAGCCAGTCATCTGGTCGATCGGAGCAGGCTTCGCAACGCTCACCCGGCTTAGATCGCCGTTGGCATGGCGAACATGACTCCCGCCGCCCCTGGACGCCATGATCCAGTCATTGCCGACGGGATCGTGAATGATACCGGCGACCGTTTCACCCTTCGACACCACCGCCAGCATCACGCCAAAAAGCGGAACGCCTGATGCGAAGTTGAAGGTGCCGTCAACGGGATCGATTGTGAAAGCAAGTTCCGCGTCGTTGAGACCATCCAGCAAGGCCGGATTGTCCGAGCAGGCTTCCTCGCCCACGATCACCGCGTCGGCGAACCGCTCCTTTAGCCTGGCTGTGATGTAGCGCTCCGCATTCACATCCGCTTCCGTGACCAGATCGGCAGCAGATGTCTTCTGCTTGATATCGCCCGCATCCAGCCTGCGGAATCGCGGCATGATCTCCTCACGCGCCGCATCGGCCAGCAAATCGGCCAGCCAGTCCATCTGTCCTTCATCAAAGCGCATGATCGCCCTCTCCTGCATCGTTCAGCGTCAGTCCTGCGAAATCGAACAGCTTGCGATCCAGCAGATGGCTTGGACGAACATTCGTCATGGCGCGGATCATCGTGTCCTTGCGGCCCGGCATGCGCTTCTCGATGTCGGTCAGCATGGCTTTCATCGCATTGCGTTGCAGCCCTTCCTGACTGCCGCACAGGTCGCACGGAATGATCGGGAACTGCATTGCGGTCGCGAATTTCTCCAGATCGTCCTCCGCCGCATAGGCCAGCGGACGGAACACCATCAGGTCGCCCTCGTCATTGACGAGTTTCGGCGGCATTGCCGCAAGGCGTCCGCCATGGAACAGGTTCATGAAGAAGGTTTCGAGGATGTCTTCCCGGTGGTGGCCGAGCACCACCGCCGAACAGCCTTCCTCACGCGCGACCCGATAGAGGTTGCCGCGGCGCAGGCGTGAGCAAAGCGAGCAATAGGTGCTCGTTTCCGGCAGCTTGTCGGTGACGATCGAATAGGTGTCCTGATATTCGATGCGATGCTCGATTTCGTAGCGGTTCAGGAAATCCGGCAGAATGTGCTTGGGAAAATTCGGCTGGCCCTGATCCAGATTGACCGCCAGCAGCTCGACCGGCAGCAGGCCGCGCCATTTGAGATCCAGCAGCAGCGCCAGAAGCCCATAAGAGTCCTTGCCGCCCGAAAGGCAAACCATCCAGCGTTCGCCGGGTTTGACCATCGAGAAATCCTCGATGGCCTGCCGCGTCAGGCGCAACAGGCGTTTGCGCAGTTTGTTGAATTCAACCGTGGTCGGCACATCGCGGAACAGCGGGTGACAGCCGTCGCTGCCCGCATCTTCTGCAATATCTGGATCGAAAGCGTTCATGGTGCTTCCCGAAAATTGAGGATGTTGCAGGCTTCATACCGAAAAGCGGGCGCGGGGAAAACCGGGAAACCATAATTGTTTGCGAAAGACGCAAAACCGCTTCGCACTTTTGCTGGAAATGCTAAACGAAAAAGCCGCGCTGATGGACAGCGCGGCTTTTCGATTTCGGCAAATATCCAGCGCGCCAGAGCGCGCATGGAATTAACGCGAATAGAATTCGACGACCAGGTTCGGTTCCATCTGAACGGCGTAAGGCACATCCGTCAGGGTCGGAACGCGGGAGTAGGTCGCAACCAGCTTGTTGTGGTCGACTTCGATGTAGTCCGGAACATCACGTTCTGCGAGCTGAACAGCTTCCAGAACGATAACCAGCTGCTTCGACTTTTCGCGAACTTCAACAACGTCACCGGCCTTCAGGCGGTAGGACTGGATGTTGACGCGGCGACCGTTCACATTCACGTGGCCGTGGTTGATGAACTGGCGGGCAGCGAAGATCGTCGGAACGAACTTGGCGCGGTACACGACTGCGTCGAGGCGCGATTCCAGCAGACCGATCAGGTTTTCACCGGTGTCGCCCTTGCGGCGAGCGGCTTCTTCGTAGGTCTTGCGGAACTGCTTTTCGGAGATGTCGCCGTAGAAGCCCTTGAGCTTCTGCTTGGCGCGCAGCTGCACACCGAAGTCCGACAGCTTGCCCTTGCGGCGCTGGCCGTGCTGGCCCGGGCCATATTCACGACGGTTTACCGGGGACTTCGGACGGCCCCAGATGTTTTCGCCAAGACGGCGATCAATTTTGTACTTAGCGGATTCGCGCTTGCTCATCGCATTTCCTTCAAAGGTTATAGCGCCCGAAGGCGCTGGAGGAAACGCGCCCTCCTCTGCCCTCCGTTTTCGAGGACTGACAGGATGAAGCGCGCGAGCGCAATCTTCATCCACGGGACACGTCAAATGAAACGCCAGCGCGATGACGCGCCAGCGATGGCGGCTTTTAGTCATCCAGCTGTTATCTTGTCAAGCGCGCAGGGTTGAAAAAGCCGGAAAAACCGGTGTTCGGCATGCATTTCCTACCATTTGCTACGCTCTGCCATCAAGCGTGAAGGAACGCCATTCCCTGTTTCGTCATTAGCCCTGACGGAACCGCTACTCATGAGGCGTCAATGGCTTTGTCTTTTCCTCCGTCCGGCAAGGGTGCATTCACCGCGCTGATCGCGCTTGGCCTCGTTGCAATGCCGTCTTTGTCCGGCCTTCTTTCCGGCGAGGCGCAGGCGCAAACTTTCATCGAACGCATCCTCAAACAGGACGCCCAGAAGGCAAGGCAGCATCGCAAACGTCCGGCAGCAAGACATACCCAGAGAAAACCGACCGCAAAGCAACAGACGGCAAGACAAGCGAGCTCCGCACCGAAGGCCGAAGCAAAACCGGCGCCCGGCTTCACCATACCTGTTCCCATCCCGCGACCGGAGGAAACGGCAAACAAGAAACCGGTGCCGGAAGCCACGCCCCTTCCCGAGGAAAATGCGGGTACGGAACCACAGGAACAGCCCCGCCCGGCCCCCGCTCCATCTCCGGAGAAACCGGCAAGACCTGCGGAACCGGCAGACAACCCGAAACAGGCTGACGAGAAACGGCAGGACGCCATGCCGGAGATCGAAGAACGAATCTATCAGGTGTCCTGCCCGGCTCTCATTTCCGGCCAGGTCGAGGGCAAGCTCCTGCCTCCGATCAAGGACGGCGAGCAATGCGGGGTTCATTCCCCTCTGTCCCTCACTGCCATCGGCAAGGACGAACCGCTGAAATTCGCCAATGCAGTGACCACGAATTGCGCAATGGCCGTCACGCTGGCGCAGTGGAGCAGTGAAGTGACGAAAGCCGCGAAGGATGTTTACGGCCCGGATTCAAAAATCACGGAGATCGGCGTCGGCTCGGACTATCAATGCCGAAAGGTAAACGGAGCCTCGTCGGGGCGGGTTTCGGAACACGCCTTTGCCAACGCGCTCGATATCATGTCGTTCACATTTGCGGACGGCAGCAAAACGCAACTGGAAAGCGGCTGGAACGGCAACGACAAGGAAAAGGCGTTCTGGCGCGCCGTGCACGGTGCAAGCTGCAAGCTTTTCATGACCGTGATCGGTCCGGACGGCGACGCCGCGCACCGCACCAACATGCATCTCGACCAGGGCTGCCACGGCAAATCCTGTCTTGCACGGATTTGCCAATAAGCTATCGTAAGCGTTGGAAATTCATAAAAAAATCAGAATTGCGCCTGTAATCTCGGTTCCATTATCGATTTAACCCCGCCTGATCGCCAGTGAAAGACGGGTCTCCAGAAGGACATGGGCATGAAATCGACCAAACTTGTACTTTCCGCAATTTTCACACTGGGTTTTTGCGCTGCGGCTCATGCCGATGCCGTTCCGAAGCGCTCGAAGGATTTTACAGGAAATTACCAGACGCTCGTCAAGGATCAGCGGGTCGCGCCGCAGATCGCCGACTGTATCGCCAGCGGCTATGACTATGTGAAGAAGAGCAAGAAATATGATCGTCTCGGCTTCACCAAAGACGATATTTCCGACGCGCAAACCGATGATAAATCATCGAAATTCAGTTCCAGCGACCCGCGCAAGGTGTCGGCGGTGATTTCGGTTCCCGGTGAAGCGCGCAACAAGGGTGTTTCCGCGAAGTGGGACAGCATCACGCTGCGCTGCGGCATCACCGACGGCAAGCTGAAAGCAATCGAACTCGCCCCGAACAAGGCCGACAAGTAAAGATCACATGGCGAGTGCCAGAGGGCGCTCGCCTGTCCTGTTCAGTGCTTCTTGCCGCCGTCTACGTGCTCCGGCAGGCTTTTGCGCTTGGTTTCGGCAAACTCTTCCAGTTCCTTTTCGGTCATCGATTCATACATTTCCTTCGACGCGCCGATGAGTTCGCTTTTCTTGATCTCGCCGCGTTTGGCAGCAAGGGCAGCTCCGGCTGCCTTCTGTTGGGCTTGTGATTTAGCGGGCATGGCTTTCTCTCCTGTCTGACAAGACAAACGCACGGCGAGTCGGCCCGGTTCCCCTTTTTATTCGTTGCCCTCATCAAAACGTGCGCGTGCATCGCGAAGCAGGTCGCGGTTCTTGACTGCCCATTGGCCGAGCACATCGATCGGCACGGCCAGAGAATGGCCAAGCTCGGTCAGTGAATATTCCACTTCCGGCGGGGATGTCGGGCGAACATGCCGCGAAACCAGCCCGTCGCGCTCCAGCGACCGCAGCGTCACCGTCAACATGCGCTGCGAAATGCCTTCGATGGATCGCCGCAAGGCATTGAAGCGCATCGAACCTTCCTGAAGATTGAAGACGACGAGAATGCTCCACGTGTCGCCCACCCGATCCAGCACTTCGCGGATCGGACAGGCGCCGTCCCCATCGGTTTTGAAGGCCGGAGTAGATGAGAGCAAGGGCGTCTTGCCGTCAGGCCGTGTCGATATCGTCATCTGCTTCTCCTCGGACAGGCGGTCCACCGCCCGGCGCGCATTTTATTCTTCGAGCCTCGCCGCTTTCGAACGCTCATGGTCTATGTTGGCGGCAAAATCCCGGTAAAACAATTCGTTAGCGCGGTCCTTGCCTTTCGGCTTCATCGAAACCGCCCTGAACACTTGCCTTCGACGCGGTTACTTCCATGTACCCTGAACATGTAAAAGTGCGTTCTTCACACGCATGGCAGCATCACTTATGTAGTTATCAGAAATAACCTGATTACGAAACGTACCTCAATTTATTCGATACGAGAAGATCGGAAAGGAAAATGCCATGACCAGAATCGCACTGATCGGCGCAACGGGTTTTGTGGGCGCCGCAATTCTCAAGGAAGCCGCAGCACGCGGCGACCAGGTGACCGCACTGGTTCGCCATCCGGAAAAAGTGGAAAAGCTCGCCAATGTCACAGCGTTAAAGGCTGACGTATTCGATACCGATGCGCTTGCAAGCCAGCTTGCGGGGCATGACATCGTGATTTCGGCCTACAATCCGGGCTGGAGCGACGAGAATATCCGCGAAAATCACATCAATGGCAGCCGCTCCATCACGGAAGCCACCAAAAAGGCCGGCATCAAGCGCCTTATAGCGATTGGTGGCGCAGGCAGTCTTTCGATCAATGGCAAGCAGCTGGTAGACTCACCCGAGTTTCCTGCCGAGTGGAAGGAAGGCGCGCTCGGCGCCCGTCAGGCACTGGAAGATCTGCGCCGCGAGGACCAACTGGAATGGACATTCGTGTCGCCGGCGATCATTCTCCAGCCGGGCGAACGCACCGGAAAATACCGTCTCGGCGGCGATGAACCGGTGTTCGACGACAAGGGCGAAAGCAAGATTTCCGTCGCCGATCTGGCGGTCGCCATTCTGGATGAAGCTGAAAAAGGCCAGCATATTCGTAAGCGTTTCACAGCCGCCTACTGAGGCAAATCACAGAAACGCCACATTTTTGACGGGCGTTCGCCACAAAATCGGTGGTGAAATACACACATCACCACCGGTTTTTCGTGCAAAAAGACGCAAAACGGGCTTGCCGCCGCTCTGCCTTAATTACCTCAAACCAGTTCCACGTCCACGACACCGTGAATGGCTTTCATGGCGCTCGCGATCTGCGGGCTGACGCGATAACGGTGCGGCAGTTCGATCTCGACTTCGCGCTGGCCGTTGTCCTTGATGACGATGAGGCTCACCTGCCCGTCGCCGCGCGTATTGAAATGCGGCGCGATATGACGGACCGCATCGGCGGAGCGCAGATAAAGCCGCATCGCCTTCTGCATCCGGCAGGCCTCGTCTTCGAGGGACTGCACAGTCTGTATGCGCAGGCCGATGCCTTCGGGACGGTTTTCCGCCTGAACAGTAATCACCACCGACTTGCCGCTTTCCAGAAGATCGCGATATTGCGCGAGCCCTTCAGAAAACAGCACTGCTTCGAACTGGCCGCTGGCATCGGACAGCTGCACGATACCCATCTTGTTGCCGGTTCGCGTCTTGCGCTCCTGACGGGCGGTCACGGTGCCCGCCAGACGTCCGGCATTGGCGCCGCGCTTGACGGCCGCGGAAAAATCCGCCCAGCTTTGAACACGCATCCGGTTCAGCACATCGCGATATTCATCGAGCGGGTGGGCCGACAGATAGAAGCCGACCGCCTGAAACTCGCGATGCAGCATTTCCGATGGCAGCCATGGCGCTGCCTGCGGCAGGATGAGCGTTTCCTTGGGCGCGCCGGACAGGCCGAAGATATCGGACTGGCCGCTTGCGGCATTTTCCTGCGTGCGCTGGGCAAAGCCCATGATGCGATCCATGCCCGCACTCATGGCCGGGCGCTCGCGACCGAAGCAATCCATCGCACCGGCATTGATGAGGCTTTCCAGCACCCGCCGGTTGACGATGCGCGGATCGACCCGCTCGCAGAAATCCTCAAGGCTTTCAAAAGGCTTCTCGGCCCGCACCTCGACGATATGATCGACCGCCGCCTCGCCCACGCCCTTGATCGCGGCGAGCGAATAGAAAATCTGCTTCTCGCCCACTTCAAACGGACGGAACGACGTCATCACCGACGGCGGCACGACCTCGATGCCCAGACGGTTGGCCTCGCGGCGGAAATCGTTGAGCTTGTCGGTGTTCGACATATCGTAGGTCATCGACGCGGCGAGGAACTCGACCGGGTAATGCGCCTTCATATAGGCCGTCTGGTAGGAGACGATGGCATAGGCGGCGGCGTGCGACTTGTTGAAGCCGTAGTCGGCGAACTTGGCCAGCAGGTCGAAGATCATGTTGGCCTGCGCCTTGTCGACACCGCCTTCGATGGCGCCATCCACGAAACGGACGCGCTGCTTGTCCATCTCCTCACGGATCTTCTTGCCCATGGCGCGGCGCAGAAGGTCAGCTTCACCGAGCGAATAGCCGGAAAGCACCTGCGCGATCTGCATCACCTGTTCCTGATAGACGATAACGCCCTGCGTTTCCTTGATCAGGTGATCGATCTTCGGGTGAATGGAGGCGATCTCCTCCTCGCCGTTCTTGCGCGCATTATAGGTCGGGATGTTCTCCATCGGGCCGGGACGATAAAGTGCCACAAGCGCAATGATATCCTCGATCCGGTCCGGGCGCATGCCGAGCAGCGCCTTTCGCATGCCGGCACTTTCAACCTGGAACACGCCGACCGTTTCGCCGCGCGACAGCATTTCATAGGTGAGCGGATCATCGAGCGGCACATGGGACAGATCGATCTCGATCCCTTTGCGCGCCACCAGCTTGACCGCCGTTTCCAGAACGGTCAGCGTCTTGAGGCCGAGAAAGTCGAACTTGACCAGTCCCGCCTGCTCTACCCATTTCATGTTGAACTGGGTGACCGGCATGTCGGAACGCGGATCGCGATACATGGGCACCAGTTCGGACAGCGGACGGTCACCGATCACGATACCGGCGGCGTGGGTCGAGGCGTGGCGATAAAGCCCCTCGAGCTTGAGCGCCCATATCGAGAAGCCGCCCGACAACCGGCTCCTTCTCGCGCTCTTCGTTGATCTTGGGCTCGGTTTCGATGGCCTGCGCCAGCGACACGGGATTGGCCGGGTTCTGCGGCACCAGCTTGCACAGACGGTCGACCTGACCGTAGGGCATTTCCAGAACGCGCCCCACATCGCGCAGCACGGCGCGCGCCTGCAAGGTTCCGAAAGTGATGATCTGCGCAACCTGATCGCGCCCGTATTTTTCCTGCACATAGCGGATCACCTCTTCACGGCGATCCTGGCAGAAGTCGATATCGAAGTCGGGCATCGAAACGCGGTCCGGATTGAGGAAGCGTTCGAAGAGCAGCGAGAACCGCAGCGGATCGACATCGGTAATCGTCAGCGCATAGGCGACGAGGGAACCTGCACCGGAACCACGGCCCGGCCCGACCGGAATGCCATGGGCCTTCGCCCATTTGATGAAGTCGGCAACGATCAGGAAGTAGCCCGGGAACTTCATGCGGGTGATGATGCCGATCTCGTATTCGAGACGCTCGGCATATTGCTCCGCCGTATAGCCTTCCGCGAGACCCGCCGTCTCGAGCCGCATCTTCAAGCCCTCGCGCGCCTGCCGCGCCAGTTCGTCGGCCTCCGCCTGAAGAGCCGCTTCCGGATCGTCCGATTCGCCTGTGAAGCGCGGCAGGATCGGCTTGCGCGTCTGCGTGTACCAGCTGCAGCGCTGGGCAATCTCAACCGTGTTTTCGAGCGCTTCCGGCAGGTCGGCAAAGAGTGCTGCCATTTCCGCACGGCTTTTCAGATGATGATCCGGCGTCAGGCGGCGGCGATCATCGTTGGACAATATCTGCCCTTCCGCGATGGCCAGAAGCGCATCATGGGCCTCGAAGTCTTCCGCCTTGAGAAAGAACGCCTCATTGGTGGCCACCAGAGGCAGGTCCATCTCATAGGCAAGCGCCACGGTCTTTGCTTCCAGCGCACGGTCATAGCCCGCCTGACGCTGCAGTTCGACATAGAGCCGGTCGCCAAAGGCTTCCCGCAGGAAAGCAAGCCGTGCCTCCGCCCTGTCCGGACGGTCGGCGGCAAAGGCGCGGCCGATCGGCCCCAATGCGCCGCCGGAAAGCACAATGACATCTTTCGCCAAGGACGGTAGCCAGCTCGCCTCGACATGCACCGGATCACCCGCCGGAGTGTCCAGGAACGCGCGGCTGACGAGCCGCACGATATTGCCATAGCCCTCTTCCGTCGTCGCGAGCAACACGATGGGGGCAAGGTCCAGCGCAACCCGGCGATTGGCGCTGCGTCCATTGTCGGCATGGTCGCCAAAGGCAACATCGATCTGGCAACCGATAATCGGCTGCAACCCGTCCTTCGATGCCTTCTGCGCAAATTCAAGCGCACCGAACAGATTGTTGGTGTCGGTGACTGCGATAGCCGGCGCCTCGTCGGCAATCGCCTGTTTGATGATCTTGCCGAGCGGCAATGCGCCTTCCAGCAAGGAATAGGCCGAGTGTACCCGCAGATGCACGAAACGTGGCGTCAAAGCACCGTCATTTGCTGCATTGGCTGCTGCTGCATCACTCATTCCATCGACCCCGATCATCTGCCGAGCCACCCGGATGGACATACATCCGGCGCTCCAAATCCATGTATCGGACTTTCCGAAAATCGATTTCGATCCTGGCGCCGATACAATAGCCGCCTGATAGCACATTGCTTCAAGCATGAACCACATTCGTGATTCATCGCGGCTGGCGACTCTGTCGCCTGAAAGCATCAGTTTCGGGGAATGAAGTGGCGATGTCCAGTAAGACTATCGCCCCCGTGGCGCGGGTTCACAGGAACCCGCTATTTCCTTCAAATAGCGCTCACCCAGATGGCGAAAGTTGCAATGAACAGGCTTACCGAAATGAAAGACAGAACGTCGTGGACGAGATCGGTCATGTTGGAAACTCCTCTGTGTTCACGTATGTTTATTTTTTGTTCTATTTTTGTTCCAAAGTCAACACCCGTTTTGCAACGGCATTCATTTTAGGGTTTACGAATAGTGAATACACAACCGCAGGCAGGAACCGAGAGAGCACCGGCTGTCCGGTCAGCAATGCGCTGACGGCAGAGCCGCACCTCGCCCTTCGAGACGCCACCTGCGGTGGCTCCTCAGGATGAGGTGCTGGGGGCGGAGGCGGTTCCATGACCGCCCGGCCATCAGGACAAGGGGTACGGGAATACAGGCAGGCCTAAGACGTCCCGCCCGATCAAACGCAAGCAGAACAGATGTGAGAGCGCTGGCCTGTCCGGTCAGACAGGAACGCGCTGACGGCAGAGCCGCACCTCGCCCTTCGAGACGCCGCCTGCGGCGGCTCCTCAGGATGAGGTGCTGGCGGCGAAGGCGGTTCCATGGCCCGCGGCCACCAAGACAAGGGGTACGGGAATACCGGCAGGCCCAGAGGCCCGACCCGATCAAACGCACAAGAGAACAGATGAGAGAGCGCTGGCCTGTCCGGTCAGACAGGAACGCGCCGGCAGCGGTGCCGCACCTCGCCCTTCGAGACGCCGCCTGCGGCGGCTCCTCAGGACGAGGTGCTGACGGAGGCGGGGTTCCATGGCCGCCCGAACGCTAAGGGGTACGGGAATATAGGCAGGCCCAGAGGCTCGGCCCGATCAAACGCACAAGAGAACAGATGGGAGAGCACCGGCTGTCCGGTCAGACGGGAACGCGCTGGCAGCGGTGCCGCACCTCGCCCTTCGAGACGCCGCCTGCGGCGGCTCCTCAGGATGAGGTGCTGCTGGCGGAGGCGGATTCCATGGCCCCCGGCCACCAAGACAAGGGGTACTGGAATACCGGCAGGCCCAGAGGCCCGGCCCGATCAAACGCACAGCAGAACTGATGGGAGAGCACCGGCTGTTCGGTCAGACAGGAACGCGCTGACGGCAGAGCCGCACCTCGCCCTTCGAGACGCCGCCTGCGGCGGCTCCTCAGGATGAGGTGCTACTGTATAATGTGGACGTTTTAGAGGTCGACGACCTTGCCGTCCTTCAGCGTCACGCGGCGGTCCATGCGGCCAGCCAGTTCGTGATTGTGGGTGGCGATCAGGGCTGCAAGCCCGGACTGGCGCACGAGCGCTTCCAGAGCACCGAAGACATAGGACGAGGTCGTCGGGTCGAGGTTGCCCGTCGGTTCGTCGGCCAGAAGAACAAGCGGCGCGTTGGCAACGGCGCGCGCGATGGCGACACGCTGCTGTTCACCGCCGGAAAGCTCCGAGGGGCGATGGGAGGCGCGCTTGCCGATCTTCATATATTCAAGAAGCTGCTGCGCACGTTCCGCCGCCTGCTTCTTCGACAGTCCGCGGATCATCTGCGGCATCATCACGTTTTCCAGCGCGGAAAATTCCGGCAGGAGGTGATGGAACTGGTAGACGAAGCCGATGTCGTTGCGGCGCACCGCCGTGCGCTCGTCATCGGAAAGCTTGCTGCAGGAGCGTCCGTCCAGGAAAACCTCTCCCTCATCGGGACGTTCCAGAAGGCCAGCCGTGTGCAGCAAGGTCGATTTGCCCGCACCCGATGGCGCGACAAGCGCAACCATTTCGCCGCGACGCAGCGTGAAATCGGCATCCTTGAGGATCACCAGTTCGCGGTCGGCCTCCTTGTAGGCGCGGCCGACGCGTTGCAGCCGCATGATGATTTCAGCCGCCATTATTCATACCTCAATGCTTCGACCGGATCGAGCTTGGCAGCGCGCCAGGCCGGGAAAATGGTGGCGATGAACGACAGCACCAGAGCCATGACGATGACGGAAATCGTCTCGCCGGGGTCCATCTTCGCGGGCAGCTGGCTCAGGAAATAAAGTTCCGGATTGAAGAGCGTGGTGCCGGAGAGCCACGAGAAGAACTCGCGGATTCGCTCGACATTCAGGCAGACGACGACGCCCAGAACCACACCGGCCACCGTGCCGGTGACGCCGATGGCGGCGCCCGTCATCAGGAAGATGCGCATCACCGCGCCGCGGGTTGCCCCCATGGTGCGCAGGATCGCAATGTCATGCCCCTTGTCCTTCACCAGCATGATGAGGCCGGAAATGATGTTCAGCGCCGCCACGAGCACGATCAGCGTCAGGATCATGAACATGACATTGCGTTCGACTTCCAGCGCCGAGAAGAAAGTCTGGTTGCGCTGGCGCCAGTCGACAAGCGAGAGCTGGCGCCCCGCCGCCTCTTCCACCGGGGCGCGCATCGCATCCACCTTGTCGGGATTATCGACAAAGATTTCAAGCGATTGCACCTTGCCTTCCTGATTGAAGAAAAGCTGCGCCTCGGAAAGCGGCATCATGACGATGGACGAGTCATATTCCGACATGCCGATCTCGAAGATGGCGACAATCGGATAGGCCTTCACGCGCGGATTGACGCCGAACGGGGTCACATCGCCGTCGGGCGAGATCACGCGCAGCGTATCGCCGATGGACAGGCCGAGATTTTCCGCCATGCGGGTGCCGATGGCGACGCCGCCCGCCTGATCGAAGCCCTGCAGCGTGCCCTGGCGGATATTGCCGGAAACGAGCTTGAGCTTGTCGAGGTCTTCCTCACGCAAGCCCCGGATCAGCGCGCCATTGCCTGCGCCGATATTGCCCTGCACGAGCGCCTGCCCTTCCACCACGGGAATGGCGAACCTGATGCCGGAAATACCGTCGATCCGCTTGATGAGATCGGCATAATCATCCAGCGGGCGGTCAATCGGCTGCATGATGAGATGGCCGTTGATGCCGAGGATTCGCGAAAGAAGCTCGGCACGGAAGCCGTTCATCACCGCCATGACGATGATGAGCGTCGCCACGCCCAGCATGATGCCGGTGAAGGAAAACCCGGCAATGACCGAGATAAAGGTCTCGCGGCGGCGCGCACGCAGATATCGCCATGCGATCATCCGCTCAAAGGCCGAGAATGGACCTGACTTCGGAGCCTTCTGGGCTACCTTTGCCTTGTCCCCGGATTTTGCTGCCGCCGCGTTGCTCATGCTTCTGCCGTCAACAGGTTGATCGCAGCTTCGACGCTCAGGTTCTGGCGTTCGCCGGTCTTGCGATCCTTGATTTCGACTTCACCGGCGGCAACGCCGCGCGGTCCGACGATCACCTGCGTCGGCAGGCCGATCAGGTCCATCGTGGCAAACTTTGCGCCCGGACGGTCGTCCGTGTCGTCAAGCAGCGGATCGACGCCTGCATTGGTCAGCGCTTCGTAGAGCTTCTCGCTCACGGCGTCGCAGCCTTCGTCGCCCGGCTTCATGTTGACGATGCCAGCGCCGAACGGTGCGATGGCCTTCGGCCAGATGATGCCTGCATCATCGTGGAAGGCCTCGATGGCGGCTGCGACAAGGCGCGACGGGCCGATGCCGTAGGAACCCATGGAAACCAGATGTTCCTTGCCATCCGGGCCCTGCACTTTCGCGCCCATCGGTTCGGAATATTTGGTGCCGAAATGGAAGATGTGGCCGACTTCGATGCCGCGCGCGGAAACCTGATCTTCAGGCTTGACCTTGGCCCAGTCGGCCTCGTCGTGCATTTCGTCGGTCGCAGCATAAGGCGTCGTCCAGCGCTGGACGATGTCGGTCAGCTGCGCATCGTTGCGGAAATCGGTGTCCGCGCCCGGCACGGCCAGATCGAGATAGGCCTTGTCGCAGAAAACCTGGCTTTCGCCGGTTTCGGCCAGAATGATGAATTCGTGGGAAAGATCGCCGCCAATCGGGCCGGTATCGGCGCGCATCGGGATAGCCTGCAGGCCGACGCGGGCGAAAGTGCGCAGATAGGACACAAACATGCGGTAGTAAGCCATTTTCGCGCCCTCATAATCGAGGTCGAACGAATAGGCGTCCTTCATCAGAAATTCGCGTGAGCGCATGACGCCGAAACGCGGGCGCACTTCGTCGCGGAACTTCCACTGGATGTGGTAGAGATTGAGCGGCAGGTCCTTGTAGGAACGCACATAGGAGCGGAAAATGTCGGTGACCATTTCCTCATTGGTCGGGCCGAAGAGCATGTCGCGCTCCTGACGGTCCTGGATGCGCAGCATTTCCTTGCCATAGGCGTCGTAGCGGCCGCTTTCGCGCCACAGGTCGGCGGACTGGATGGTCGGCATCAGGATTTCATTGGCGCCGGCGCGGTTCTGCTCCTCGCGGATGATGTCGCAGACCTTGTTGAGCACCTTCAGGCCGATCGGCAGCCAGGCATAGATGCCGGCCGACTGTTGACGGATCATGCCCGAACGCAGCATCAGCCTGTGGGAGACGATTTCCGCCTCCTTGGGGTTTTCCTTCAGAATAGGCAAAAAATACCGCGACAGACGCATCGTAACCACCAATCAAGAGGGACTGCCTGAGTGCTTCAAGAATCAGGCAAAAATTAAGCATATTCGTCGGTTTCTTACCGGGTTATAGATCGGTTGGAAACCCGCCTGGAAAAGCTTTCGCGGCGGCGGATTTCCCCATCCACAGCCATGATCGCCTGCCGAAAGAACTGCCTCCGCCAAATCGGGCATCCAGATTCACATTCAAATTCAATATATTACAGATATATCACTCTCTCCGGGGAAATTTTGCGAAAGAAATATGACGCGATAGAAGATTTTTCGTGACAAAAGCTGTGCAGTTCGCTATTTTTTTCATCATAAGAGCAACAACGGAATAAAACCGTTGGGTTTCACGCGGTCAAAGTCTTGGGAGGATGGATCCAGGCGCGACTTTCGCAGCCGCCAGTCAAATGGAAACGGATCGAACGCGTATTTGATTAGCAAGGCGAAAGCCTTGCTTTTTTTTTGCACTTGCGGGACGGCTCTGGTCTCCGCAGTTTCGCTATTTTATTTGCGCGAATAACACATTGATTTTGTGGGATTTATCCCGGTGCCCTCTGCGCATCCAAGTATTAAATTTCACTTAAGTATAAATCGATTTATTCATGCACAATTGCCGAGGAAATGGCCTCGCTGTCACAAATGACGGCGGGTTGTAGCCTGTCGGAAATTCAACGGGTTACGCTTAAGGGCTGCCACAGACTACAACTTTTGGTGGAGTCATCCACTTTTCTTTATACAAAAAAGAGGCTGCCTAATTTTTAGGCAGCCTCAAAATTCATGCCGGAACCGGACCCGTGAAACCCGGTCGGGTCAAGTCAGATCCGGGAAGAAATGCGGGATATCGTCGAGGCCGTAACCGCTGACCTGCGTCAGATAATAATAGAGCAGGAAGATGAGCGTCGCGACGACCGTCGTGCGCAGGAAGGCCCGACCGATGCGCGGCCTCGCCGGAGCGCTGGCGACCGTGCCCAGGGTCACTTCGTTTTCTTCGGCCTGTGTACGCAAGCCGACCGGCAGCAGCGCGAACAGCGTGGTCCACCAGATGATGAAATAGATCGCGATACCCGAAACCAGAGACATGATTACACCTCTTCCAGTTCGATCAGTGTGCCGTTGAAATCCTTGGGATGCAGGAACAGGACCGGCTTGCCATGCGCGCCGGTTTTCGGCTCGCCGTCACCCAGGATGCGCGCGCCTTCCGCCTTGAGGCGATCACGGGCGGCGATGATGTCCGCAACCTCGTAGCAAAGATGGTGCATGCCGCCGGACGGGTTCTTTTCCAGAAAGGCGGCGATGGGAGACCCCTCGCCCAGAGGTTCCAGCAATTCGATCTTGGTGTTGCCGACGTCGATGAAAACCACGGTTACGCCATGTTCGGGCAGCGCCTGCGGCTCGGTGACTTTGGCACCGAGCTTACCGCGATAAAGCGCTGCGGCGGCGTCAATATCCGGAACGGCGATTGCCACGTGGTTCAAGCGTTCGAGCATCAGCACCTCCCATGCCGGTCATTCTGCAAATATATGCGATTACCGTATCCTATTCACGAACACCGTCACCACGGGCTTTTTGCCCCATGCTTCATTTGCCGCAGCGCGAACGGCACGGCGCACGGACTCCCGCACCAGCTCGATATCCTTGCGGCGAACACGCGGAATGCTGTCGATGGCCTCGATCGCCGCGTCCAGAAGGATATCTTCCAGCAGGTCGCCCTGCGCATTTTCCTCCGGCACGCCGAAAGTTACGAGGTCGGGCTCATCGATGATCTTGTGCTCGCGGTCGAGCAGCACCGAAACGGCGACATGGCCGACAT
The DNA here is from genome assembly GCF_000182645.1 of Brucella intermedia LMG 3301. Lineage (NCBI taxonomy): Bacteria > Pseudomonadati > Pseudomonadota > Alphaproteobacteria > Hyphomicrobiales > Brucellaceae > Brucella > Brucella intermedia. The sequence continues at coordinate 957,231 of NZ_ACQA01000001.1, read as the reverse complement.
AGGCAAGCTTGCGGCGCTCGACCATGCCGATTTCTTCCTCGTCGCCGATCAGCTTGCCGTCCTTGTAGATGCGGCCAACCGGCGCTTCATCGATGATCTCGGCCTTGCCCGGCGCCAGACGCAGCATGTCGCCATCGCGCACCTGCGCGACCTGCTCGATGCCTTCCATCGCGCCAAGCGAGCCTTGCGCGACAAGATGCGCTGCCTCGCCGTGCACCGGCACCAGAATTTGCGGGCGAACCCAGGAATACATGCGGCGCAATTCGCTGCGGCGTGGATGGCCGGACACATGGACCAGTGCATCCTCGTCGCCGATGATCTTGATGCCGCGATCGATAAGGCGGTTCTTGATATCGAGAATGGCCTTTTCATTGCCCGGAATGGCGCGCGAGGAGTAGATGACCGTATCGCCCGCCGTGAGAGCGAGGCTGCGCATTTCGTCACGCGCAAGCTTGGCGAGTGCGGCACGCGGCTCGCCCTGACTGCCGGTCAGGATCATCACCACGTTCTCGCGGGGAATATAGCCGTAATCTTCTTCGCTGAGATATTCCGGCAGGCCTTCCATATAACCAAGCTCGGTCGCAACGGAGATGGCGCGCTTCATCGAACGCCCGACCACCAGCACCTGGCGGCCCGCGTCACGCGCCGCCTCGGTAATCGACCGGATACGGCCGACATTCGACGAGAAGGTGGTGATGGCCACACGGCCACGCGCATTTTCGATCAGCTCACGCAGGCTTTCGCCCACCTGACGTTCGGAAGGCGATTCACCCTCGCGCAAGGCGTTGGTGGAGTCGCAGATCAGCGCCAGCACGCCAGCATCACCGATGGCGCGGAAACGCGCCTCATCGATGACGGGGCCGAGCGAGGGTTCCGGGTCCATCTTCCAGTCGCCCGTATGCACGACCGTGCCGAGCGGCGTCGTAAGGGCCAGCGAAACCGGCTCCGGGATCGAGTGGGTGACGGCCACGGCCTCTATCTTGAAAGGCCCGACCTCAAATTTTTCGCCAGCCTTGTAGATGGTGATCGGAATGTCGGGCGCGCCATCCTCCGACTGCCGCTTGGCTTCCAGCAGACCGGCGGTAAAGGGCGTCGCATAGACCGGCACCTTCAGGTGCGGCCAAAGGTCGAGCAAGGCGCCGAAATGGTCTTCATGCGCATGGGTGATCACGATGCCGCGCAGATTGTGCTTTTCAGCTTCGAGATAGCGGATATCCGGCAGGATGAGGTCGGCGCCCGGCTGTTCCGGCCCGGCAAAGCTCACACCCATATCCACCACCAGCCACTCGCGGTTATCGGCTGGGCCAAAGCCGTACATGGCCAAATTCATGCCGATTTCGCCCACGCCGCCAAGGGGCAGAAAGACGAGTTCCGTAGTATTGGATCGGGCCATGAAATTTCCTCTATGACTATCGAGCGGTCTTGCCGCACCAACTGAACCCAAAGTTGTCCTGTTGCAACCCTGGCAAGACAAAACAAAGCAAATTATTTGCGTATTGTAGCAGCAGTTCCGAAATAGACATCGCCAGCCGTTACTGCAACCCGCGAACCATCGTCTTCGCGAATAACAAAACGGCATGCCTCGTCAATCGTATCAAAATGACCTTCGACGATACGGCCTTCGACCTGCATCGTCACACGCTGGCCGAGGCCATGGGCGCGCTCCAGCCAGCGCTTGCGAATGTCATCAAGGCCGCGCCCCTCGTTCCAGACGCGATAATTGACGGACCATGCATCCGACAGGGCCGCGAACAAGGTTTCGGCATCGCATTTGCTGCCAAGCGAGCGCAGGGAAGTCGCCGCATAGGGCAGATCGTCAGGAAAGGCGACCACATTGGTTCCGATGCCGATGGCAACGGCGAACAGGCCTTTTCCCATAATGGAAGATTCCAGCAGGATGCCGGACAGTTTGGCGCCATTCAGCAGAACATCGTTCGGCCATTTGAGGCCGATTGTCGGCGGCACGGCAGGCCCGGTCGCGGCGAATATCGCGTCAAGCGCATCGGCGAGCGACAGGCCCGCGACAAACCCGAGCGTTGCCGCCGTTTTCATTTCGTAGGATTCAACGAGAAGCAGCGTGGAGGCAAGATTGCCTTCCGGCGTGGACCAGGCACGGCCCCGTCTTCCGCGACCGCTTTCCTGTTTCTTCGTGACAAGCCAGAGCCTGCCCGGATCACCCGCGGCTGCCCGTTCCAGGGCAACGGCGTTGGTGGAACCTACCGTCTCGAAGCTTTCGAGACGGTAGCCCTCATTTTTCGCAACAGGCGAAAGCGCAAAACTCATCTATGCTTCCGCCTCGTGCATTTGTCAGAAGAACGTCTTGGCTGCGGCTTCGGCAAAACCACCGATCGGGCCAGCAATGAAGACGTAGAAGAGCACGAAGGCACCGGTTACACCGAGAACCAGGCGAAGCTCGCCCGCGACGGGAACGAAACCGCCGGTCGGCTCATCGAACCACATGATCTTGATCATGCGCAGGTAGTAGAACGCGCCCACGACCGAAGCCACGATACCGATGATGGCGAGCGGCAGGAGACCGGCCTGCACAGCGGCAAGGAAGGTGTACCACTTGCCGAAGAAGCCTGCGAGCGGCGGAATGCCGGCGAGCGAGAACAGGAAGATGGTCATGATGGTTGCCAGCACCGGATTGGTGCGGGACAGACCGGCCAGATCATCGATGTTCTCGACATTGCCGTCCTTGGTGCGCATTGCAAGAATAAACGCGAAGGTGCCGAGCGTCATGGCGAGGTAGATCACCATGTAGATCATCACGCCCTTCACGCCGATCACCGTGCCTGCGGCCAGACCAACAAGCGCATAACCCATGTGGCTGATCGAGGAATAAGCCATCAGGCGCTTGATGTTGCGCTGGCCGATGGCGGCAAAGGCGCCGAGGATCATCGAGGCAAGCGCGATGAAGATGACGACCTGCTGCCAGTCATGGGTGACCGGGGCAAAGGCTTCCGAGACGACGCGGATGATGAGCGCCATGGCGGCCATCTTCGGAGCGGCGGCAAAGAATGCCGTTACCGGGGTCGGCGCACCTTCATAGACGTCCGGCGTCCACATGTGGAACGGAACGGCGGAAATCTTGAATGCCAGGCCGGCCAGAATGAAGACCAGACCGAAGACCAGGCCCAGTTCGCGCTGTCCGCCGGAGACGGCCTGCGCGATTTCGGCAAAGCCGATATGACCGGTGTAACCGTAGACGAGCGAGATGCCGTAAAGCAGCATGCCCGAGGACAGCGAACCGAGGACGAAGTATTTCAGGCCTGCTTCCGTCGAACGGACGCTATCGCGGTTGAACGCTGCCAGAACATAGAGCGCCAGCGATTGCAGTTCGAGGCCGAGATAGAGCGACAGCATGTTGGAGGCGGAAACCATCAGCAGCATGCCGAGCGTGGAAATCACGATCAGGACCGGGAATTCGAACTTGTCGAACTTCTCCGCCTTGGCGAAGCCGACCGACATGATCAGCGTCACGATGGAGCCGACCAGTGTCAGCACCTTCATGAAGCGGCCAAAACCGTCATTGACGATGGCGCCGCCGAAAACAGCGCCGTTCGCCGGGAAAAGGATGACCAGAGCCAGCGCTGCAATAAGCACCGCGACGGATAATCCGTTGACGAGCGTGGCCGCCCGTTCGCCGGAGAACACGCCAATCATGAGCAGTGCCAAGGCGCCTACAGCAAGGAGAACCTCCGGTGCTGCAAGGGTCAGATGAGCTATCAGATCAGTCTGCATGACCTACGCCTTTATTTCTTACTGTGCCAGCACGGCGCTCGCGGAGCCCGCGAGTGCTGCGTCGTAATGTTGGACCAGGGCGTTCACGGCACCGGCGGTCACATTGAAGACCGGGGTCGGATAGACGCCGAAGAAGATGGTGAGCACCACAAGCGGGTACAGAATGAGCTTCTCACGCGGGCTGAGGTCGAGGAGCGCCTTGAGGCTTTCCTTGGTCAGCGCGCCGAAGATCACCTGACGGTAGAGCCAGAGCGCATAGGCCGCCGAGAGGATGACGCCCGTGGTTGCGAACAGCGCCACCCAGGTGTTGACCCGGAACACGCCGAACAGCGTCAGGAACTCGCCGATGAAGCCCGAAGTACCCGGCAGACCGACATTCGCCATCGTGAAGATGAGGAAGGCCACCGCATATTTCGGCATGTTGTTCACCAGACCGCCAAACGCCGCGATCTCACGGGTATGCATGCGGTCATAGATCACGCCGACGCAGAGGAAGAGCGCGCCCGACACGATGCCGTGCGACAGCATCTGGAAGATTGCGCCCTGCAGGCCCTGCTCGTTTGCCGCGAAGATACCCATGGTCACATAGGCCATGTGCGCAACCGACGAATAGGCGATCAGCTTCTTCATGTCTTCCTGCACCATCGCGACGAGCGAGGTGTAGATGATTGCGATCACCGACAGCGCGAAGATGAACGGAGCGAAATCAGCGGAAGCCAGCGGGAACATCGGCAGCGAGAAGCGGATGAAACCGTAGCCGCCGAGCTTCAGCAGGATACCGGCCAGAATGACCGAGCCTGCCGTCGGTGCTTCAACGTGCGCATCCGGCAACCAGGTGTGGACCGGCCACATCGGCATCTTCACCGCGAAGGACGCGAAGAAGGCGAGCCATAGCCATGTCTGCATCCCGGCCGGGAAGTCGTATTTCAGCAGCTCCACGATGTTCATCGTGCCAGCCTGCCAGTACATGGCCATGATGGCGATGAGCATCAGGACCGAGCCCAGAAGCGTGTAGAGGAAGAACTTCAGGCTCGCATAGACGCGGCGCTTGCCGCCCCACACGCCGATGATGATGAACATCGGGATAAGGCTTGCCTCGAAGAACACGTAGAACAGGAACAGGTCGAGCGCGCAGAACACGCCGATCATCAGCGTTTCCAGAATGAGGAACGCGATCATGTATTCCTTGACGCGCTTTTCCACCGACACCCAGCTTGCCAGAATGCAGAAGGGCATGAGGAAAGCGGAAAGCACCACGAACAGGACGGAGATGCCGTCCACGCCCATGTGGTAGCTGATGCCGCCGCCCATCCAGTCGACCTGCTCGACCATCTGGAAGCCGGGGTTCGAATTGTCGAAACCGGCCCAGACGACGAGCGACAGGGCGAAGACGAATATCGTCGTCAGCAAAGCGACGTTGCGGATATTGCGACGCGATGCCTCGCTGTCGTCCTTGATCAGAAGGATCAGTAACGCGCCGACGAGCGGCAGAAACGTGACCGTTGAAAGAATTGGCCAGTCGGTCATCAGAAAGAGCTCCCGAGCATCATCCAAGTGACGAGCGCGGCGACGCCGATCAGCATCGCGAATGCGTAGTGATAAAGGTATCCGGACTGCATCTTGACGACGCGGTTGGTAACGTCGAGCACGCGGGCCGAGACGCCATCCGGGCCGAAGCCGTCAATAAGCCAGCCGTCGCCACCCTTCCAGAACACGCGGCCAAGCCAGCGAGCCGGACGCACGAAAAGGAAATCGTACAGCTCGTCGAAGTACCACTTGTTCAAGAGGAACTGGTAGAGGCCACGATGACGGGCAGCCAGTTCCTTCGGCGTTTCCGGCGAACGGATGTAGAAGATCCAGGCGACGATAAAGCCGAGAACCATCGAAACGAACGGCGACAGCTTCACCCAAAGAGGAACATGGTGATATTCCTCGAGGATCTGGTTGGCAGCCGAGGTGAACAGAGCGCCCTTCCAGAACTCGGCATATTCGTGGCCGAAGAAGAGTTCCTTGAACACGACACCGGCAAAGAGCGCGCCGACGCCGAGGATCAGCAGCGGAACGAACATGACGGCAGGCGATTCATGGACGTGATGCATGACTTCCGCCGAAGCGCGCGGCTTGCCGTGGAAGGTCATGAAAATCAGGCGCCAGGAATAGAAGCTCGTGAAGAGCGCGGCGATGATGAGAAGCGTCGAAGCGTAGCCGCTGGCAGCACTGTGCGAAGCGAAGACGGATTCGATGATCGCATCCTTGGAGAAGAAACCGGCGGTGCCGATGACCGTGCCCGGAATGCCGAGGCCGGTAATGGCGACCGTGCCGATGACCATCATCCAGTAGGTGATCGGGATCAGCTTGCGCAGACCGCCCATGCGGCGCATGTCCTGCTCTTCCGAAACGGCATGGATGACCGAACCGGCGCAAAGGAACAGAAGCGCCTTGAAGAAAGCGTGCGTGAACAGGTGGAACACGGCGGCGCCATAGGCACCGACACCGAGTGCAGCGAACATGTAGCCGAGCTGCGAGCAGGTCGAATAGGCGATGACGCGCTTGATGTCGTTCTGCACGAGGGCGACCGTTGCCGCGAAGAAGGCAGTCGTCGCGCCGATGATGGTCACGACCAGAAGCGCGGTCTGCGACAGTTCAAAGATCGGCGACATGCGGGCGACCATGAACACGCCCGCGGTAACCATGGTAGCGGCGTGAATGAGCGCCGAAACCGGGGTCGGGCCCTCCATGGCGTCCGGAAGCCAGGTGTGCAGCAGGAACTGCGCCGACTTGCCCATCGCGCCCATGAAGAGCAGCAGGCAGGTGATCGTGATCGCGCCCTGCTTGTCGAGCTGATAGCCGAGGAAGTTCAGAACGACCTGATTGGCATCGGCGGCGCCTTCAGCGGGGAGGAAATTGGCGGCAGCAGCGAAGATCGTGTTGTAGTCGACCGACTGGAACAGCGCGAACACGCCGAAGATGCCGAGCAGGAAGCCAAAGTCACCAACGCGGTTGACGACGAAGGCCTTCATGGCGGCGGCGTTTGCCGAAGGCTTCTGGAACCAGAAGCCGATCAGGAGGTACGAGGCCAGACCCACGCCTTCCCAGCCGAAGAACATCTGGACCAGATTGTCCGACGTGACCAGCATGAGCATGGCGAAGGTGAAGAGCGACAGATAGGCGAAGAAGCGCGGACGGTGCGGATCGTGATGCATATATCCGATGGAATAGATGTGCACGAGAGCCGACACCGAGTTCACCACCACCAGCATGACGCCGGTGAGCGTGTCGATGCGCAATGCCCAGTCGAAGGAAAGCGCGCCCGAGGTTACCCAGTGCAGAACCGGGATGCGGACGGTTTCCGCGTCGTGGCCGAGCGGAATCTGGAAGAACACGACCCAGGACAGGACCGCGACGACGACCATGAAACCGGAAGTGATGTATTCGCTCGCCTTGGCTCCGATCTGATTGCCGAAGAGACCGGCAATCAGGAAGCCGAGAAGCGGAAGGAAGACGATCGCGTAGTAGAGCATTTGCCCGTCAACCTTTCATAACATTGACGTCTTCCACCGCGATGGAGCCGCGATTACGGAAGAAAACAACGAGAATTGCCAGACCGATGGCCGCTTCCGCAGCCGCGACGGTCAGAACGAAAAGGGCGAACACCTGCCCGACCATGTCGCCGAGCTGGCTGGAGAACGCCACGAAGTTGAGATTGACCGAAAGAAGGATCAATTCGATCGACATCAGGATGACGATGACGTTCTTGCGGTTCAGGAAGATGCCGAAGACGCCAAGCGTGAACAGGATGGCCGAAACGGTCAGATAGTGGGCGATACCGATTTCCATATGCTTATCCTCAGATGCCTTTGCCCGTTTCGACTTGTTTGATCTCGATCGCCGTTTCGGGCGTGCGAGCAACCTGGGCCGGAATGGACTGGCGCTTGACATTCGGCTTGTGCCGCAGCGTCAGAACGATGGCGCCGATCATCGCGACCAGAAGGACGAGACCAGCAACCTGGAAGTAGAAGACGAAGTCGGTGTAGAGAATGTCACCCAGAGCAGCGGTATTGCTCCGCTCGGCGATATTCGGGATCGGCACGGCGCCCTGCCCCAGCTTCGGTGCAAACATGTTGCTTGCAAACACGAAGATCAGCTCGCCGAGCAGGATGAGGCCGACGAGCGCGCCAACCGGCGCATATTGCAGCGCGCCGCGCTTCAGCTCGGAGAAATCCACATCCAGCATCATGACGACGAAGAGGAAGAGAACCGCCACTGCCCCGACGTAAACGACGAGCAGGATCATGGCGAGGAACTCGGCCCCCGTCAGCAGGAACAAGGCTGCCGCATTGAAGAATGTGAGGATCAGAAACAGCACCGAATGCACGGGGTTGCGTGCCGCGATCACCATGAACGCGGATGCGATCATGATGAAGGCGAACAGATAGAAAAACGCTGCCGCAATACCTGTCAGCATGGGGATCCCCCAACACCTTTCCGTGAGCAAAGCCTTATTGCCTTGCCCTCTTTAGTCTTTGTTTGCCGCGAATAATCGCGAAACTTAAATTCCAGCAACAAGATGGGCCGCCCCTTCCTGTTGCCGCTTTTCAAACCGGATGCCGAAACCAGGTTTCAGCAGGACCAATCAGCGATATGGCGCATCCATCGCGATATTGCGCGCGATTTCGCGTTCCCAACGGTCGCCATTGGCAAGGAGCTTTTCCTTGTCATAGTAGAGTTCTTCGCGGGTTTCGGTCGCGAATTCGAAATTCGGACCTTCCACGATGGCGTCCACCGGGCATGCTTCCTGGCAGAAACCGCAATAGATGCACTTCACCATGTCGATGTCGTAACGCACCGTGCGGCGGGTGCCGTCGTTGCGGCGCGGACCGGCCTCGATGGTGATGGCCTGCGCCGGGCAGATCGCTTCGCAAAGCTTGCAGGCGATGCAGCGTTCCTCGCCGTTTGGATAACGGCGCAGTGCGTGCTCGCCACGGAAGCGCGGAGAGACCGGGCCCTTTTCATGCGGGTAGTTCAACGTCGCCTTGGGCGCGAAGAACTGGCGCATGGAAAGAAAGAACGCGCCTACGAATTCCTTGAGAAGGAGCGATTTGGCTGCTTGAGCGAATGAAGCCATGATGATTACTCCTTACGCCAGACCGAAGACTTTGAGGAAGGTCGCGGTTGCGACGACCATGAAGAGCGAGATCGGCAGGAACACTTTCCAGCCAAGGCGCATCAGCTGATCGTAGCGATAACGCGGAACGAAAGCCTTCACCATTGCGAAGAGGAAGAAGCAGAAGCAGAGCTTCAGCATGAACCAGATGATGCCCGGAACCCAGTTGAGGAACCACACATCCACCGGAGGCAGCCAGCCGCCGAGGAAGAGCGTCGTCATCAGGGCGCACATCAGCGTGATCGCCACATATTCGCCGAGGAAGAACAGAAGGAACGGCGTGGACGAATATTCGATCATGTGACCGGCCACGAGTTCGGATTCAGCTTCGACAAGGTCGAAAGGCGGACGGTTCGTTTCGGCCAGCGCCGAAATGAAGAAGATCACGAACATCGGGAACAGGCAGAGCCAGTTCCAGTCGAGGAACGAAGCCGGCAGGCCAAGCATGGTGCCGAGGCCGGTATTCTGCGAAAGCACGATGTCGGTGAGGTTGAGCGAGCCAACCGTCAGCAGGACCGTGACAATCACGAAGCCGATGGAAACTTCGTAGGAAACCATCTGCGCGGCAGAACGAAGCGCGCCGAGGAACGGGTATTTCGAGTTCGATGCCCAGCCGCCCATGATCACGCCGTAAACTTCGAGCGAAGAAATGGCGAAGATATAGAGTATGCCGACATTGATATTGGCGATGGCCCAGCCTTCATTGACCGGAATGACCGCCCAGGTCGCCATTGCGAGAACGGCGGAAACGAAAGGCGCAAGGAGGAAGACACCCTTGTTTGCGCCCGACGGGATGATCGGTTCCTTGAAGACGAACTTCAACAAGTCGGCGAAGGCCTGGAACAGACCCCAGGGACCGACAACGTTCGGGCCGCGACGAAGCTGCACCGCTGCCCAGATCTTGCGATCCGCGTAAAGCAGGTAAGCGACGACGATCAGCAATACGACGAGCAGAACGACCGACTTCAGCGCTATGATAAGCGCGGGCAAGACGTAAGCTGCAAAAATTCCTTCCATTGTTCCGTCTCTCTCTCGCTTACTCAGCTGCCTGTTGGAAGCCGCCGGCCGCGAGCGCCGAGCATTCGGCCATGACGGCGGAAGCGCGCGCGATTGGGTTCGTCAGGTAGAAGTCCTTGACCGGGGAGACGAACGCAGCGCCGCCGCCCGGGTTTGTTGCCTTGGCCGCCAGCGCGACGAGATCGTCGGCGGAAGCAGGCGCGATGGTGTCGATAGCCGCCATATGCGGATAGTCCGCATAGAGCCGGGCGCGAAGCTGCTGCAGCGAATCGAACGGCAGGCGCTTGCCAAGGCTGTCGGAAAGAGCGCGCAGGATCGCCCAGTCTTCCTTTGCCTCGCCCGGCGCGAAACCGGCGCGGTTGCCAAGCTGCACGCGGCCCTCGGTGTTGACCCAGGTGCCCGACTTTTCCGTATAGGCTGCGCCCGGCAGGATAACGTCGGCGGCATGGGCACCGGCATCGCCATGCGTGCCGATGTAAACGATGAAGCTCGATCCCTTGCGGGTCATGTCGAGTTCGTCTGCGCCGAGCAGGAACACGACATCCAGATTGCCGAGCATGTCGCCAGCAGCCTTGCCGCCCTCACCCGGCACGAAACCGAGATCCAGAGCGCCAACGCGCGAAGCGGCGGTGTGCAGAACGGAGAAGCCGTTCCACTCGTCCTTGATCGCGCCGACGTCCTGAGCGAGTTTGGCGGCGGCCGACAGAACCGCACGACCGTTTTCGCCGGTGAGCGCGCCCTGACCGATGATGATCAGCGGACGTTCAGCCTTGGCCAATACGTCGCGGAATGCGTTCTGGCCGGCAGCAAGCTGGCCCAGCGTTTCAGCGCCAGCACCCAGATATTCGTAATCGTAACGCAGTTCAGCCTTTTCACCGATCAGGGCGACCGGGAAATGGCCCATGCGCTGACGCTTGCGGATGCGGGCGTTCAGAACAGCGGCTTCAACACGCGGATTGGAACCGATGATGAGCAAAGCATCAGCGTTTTCAATGCCTTCGATGGTCGAGTTGAAGAGATAGGTTGCGCGGCCCAGAGCCGGATCGAGAGCTGCGCCATCCTGGCGGCTGTCGATATTGGCGGTGCCGAGCGAAGCCATCAGGCCCTTCAGCGCGTAGAGTTCTTCAACCGAAGCCAGATCGCCAGCGACCGCGCCGATCTTTTCAGCCGACGTTGCGGAGACCTTGGCGGCGATGGCAGCGAATGCTTCCGGCCACGATGCTGCAACCAGACGGCCATCCTTGCGAACATATGGGCGGTCGAGGCGCTGGGTGCGCAGGCCATCCCAGATGAAGCGGGTCTTGTCGGAAATCCATTCCTCGTTCACCGCTTCATTGACGCGCGGCATGACGCGCATCACTTCGCGACCACGGGTATCGACGCGGATGTTCGAGCCGACGGCATCCATCACGTCGATGGTTTCGGTCTTGCTCAGTTCCCACGGACGGGCCTGGAATGCATAAGGACGCGAGGTCAGAGCGCCGACCGGGCAAAGATCGATGACGTTGCCCTGCAATTCAGACGTCATGGCGCGTTCGAGATAGGTGGTGATCTCGGCGTCTTCACCGCGGCCGATGAGGCCCAGTTCCGAAATGCCTGCCACTTCCGTCGTGAAGCGGACGCAGCGCGTGCAGTGAATGCAGCGCGTCATCACCGTCTTGACGAGCGGACCGATATACTTGTTTTCAACGGCGCGCTTGTTCTCGCGATAGCGGGAACCGTCGGTGCCGAAGGCCATTGCCTGATCCTGCAGGTCGCACTCGCCGCCCTGATCGCAGATCGGGCAATCCAGCGGGTGGTTGATGAGCAGGAATTCCATCACGCCTTCGCGGGCCTTCTTGACCATCGGCGTGTTGGTGAAGATTTCAGGCGCTTCGCCATTCGGGCCGGGACGCAGATCGCGCACGCCCATGGCGCAGGATGCCGCCGGCTTCGGCGGTCCGCCCTTCACTTCAACCAGGCACATACGGCAGTTTCCGGCGATGGAAAGCCGTTCGTGGAAACAGAAACGCGGGACTTCCGCGCCCGCGGCTTCGGCAGCCTGAAGGAGCGTATAGTGATCGGGTACTTCGATCTCTGTGCCGTCAACCTTGATCTTTGCCATCGCTTATCCAAACCTGCGGCTTGTGCCGCATCTTCCAGATCTCAAACTCTTGCCCTGCCCTTACTTTTGGCATGGCCTTTACCGAAAACCGCCAGGCACTTTTCGGGGCCATGCCCTGCCGGGCAGGCTCACACAACTTATTCAGCCGCTTCCAGACGGATATTGCGGCTCTGAACGGCGTTGCGCGTATAATCGTCAATGCGCTTTTCAATTTCCGGACGGAAATTGCGGATCAGGCCCTGAATAGGCCATGCAGCGGCATCACCCAGTGCGCAGATCGTGTGACCTTCAATCTGCTTGGTCACGTCGAACAGCATGTCGATCTCGCGCTTCTGCGCGTTACCCTTGACCATGCGCTCCATCACGCGCCACATCCAGCCGGTGCCTTCGCGGCACGGCGTGCACTGGCCGCAGCTTTCATGCTTGAAGAACGCCGCCAGACGGGCAATCGCCTTGATGATGTCGGTGGACTTGTCCATGACGATGAGGCCGCCGGTGCCGAACGACGATTTCTTGTCACGCATGCCGTCGAAATCCATGATGGCGTCCATCATGTCCTCGCCCTTGATGACCGGGCACGACGCGCCGCCGGGAATGACCGCCAGCAGATTGTCCCAGCCGCCGCGAATGCCGCCGCCATGCTTTTCGATCAGTTCGCGGAACGGAATGCCGAGGCCTTCTTCCACGACGCAAGGCGTGTTCACGTGACCGGAAATCTGGAACAGCTTGGTGCCGACATTGTTCGGGCGTCCGATGGACGAGAACCATGCCGCGCCACGACGCAGGATCGTCGGCGCAACGGCGATCGATTCCACGTTGTTCACGGTCGTCGGGCAGCCATAGAGGCCCATATTCGCGGGAAACGGCGGCTTGAGGCGCGGCTGGCCCTTCTTGCCTTCGAGGCTTTCGAGCAGAGCCGTTTCTTCACCGCAGATATAAGCGCCAGCGCCGTGGGTGACGAAAATGTCCATGTCCCAGCCGCACTTGTTGCCCTTGCCCAGCAGACCGGCTTCGTAACATTCGTCAATTGCCGCCTGGAGGGCTTCACGCTCGCGCATGAATTCGCCACGGATATAGATATAGGCCGTGTGGGCGCCCATGGCGCAACCGGCGATCACGCAGCCTTCGATCAGCGTATGCGGATCGTGGCGCAGGATTTCGCGGTCCTTGCAGGTGCCGGGCTCGGATTCGTCGGCGTTGACGACCAGATAATGCGGGCGACCGTCGCTCTGCTTGGGCATGAACGACCACTTGAGACCCGTCGGGAAGCCAGCGCCGCCGCGGCCGCGCAGGCCCGACGCCTTCATCTCCTCGATGATCCAGTCACGGCCCTTTTCGATCAGCCCGCTGGTGTTGTCCCAATGGCCGCGCGCCATTGCACCCTTCAGGGAGCGATCCTTGAAGCCGTAGATATTGGTGAAGATGCGATCTTTATCAGCCAGCATGTCTCACCTGTTTCCGTTCGTGTTTGCCAATATCGAAGTCATCATACCGGCTTCTTTCCGAATACCTTGATGTATTCCTCGACGCCGCCCTTGGCCAAAGCCTTGGCCTGCTTCATCCAGTCTTCGCGCTCGATGCGACCGTGGAAGCTGAGATAGCCGTCGACCCAGTCGCGCTCGGCCTTCTTCCATGCAGCGACCTGCTTGAAGGTGAAGATGCCAAGCTCGTGCAGGGTCTGCTCGATCTTCGGACCGACGCCCGAGATCAGCTTGAGGTCGTCGACCACTTCCGGCCGCTCCATGGGCTGGGGACGGTTCTTGTCGTCGAGCTTGTATTCCTTCGTGGTTTCGACGGAAGCGGCCTTTTCGGCTGCATTCGAAACCTTGACTTCCGAAGGCGACTTGAGCGCCGGAGCGGTTTCAGGCGCGTTGGTCACGGGCTTTGCCGCGTTGGACGGCGGAACATTCGCGGCTTCTGCCTTTGCCTTGGCTTCGGCTTCCGCCTTTGCCCTGGCAGCGGCGGCATCGGATGCCTTGCGGGTTTCGAGGCCGATCTTCTTGTAGTCCAGCTCTTCCGTCAGCGACGTCAGGCCATTGAGCGGATTTGAGGTTTCACGGTCGATCTGCGGACCCGGCTTGACGGTGTCGCCCTTGCCGGCTTCAAACGCGTCGATGATTTCGGCAAGGCGTTCCGGCGTCAGGTCTTCATAGGCGTCCTTGAAGATCATGACCATCGGTGCATTGGCGCAGGCGCCCTGGCATTCCACCTCTTCCCACGACAGCGTGCCGTCGGCGTTGAGCTCGAACGGGTCGTGGTTGATCTTGTGGCGGCAGACATCCATCAGCGCTTCCGAACCGCGCAGCATGCAAGGCGTGGTGCCGCAAACCTGGATGTGGGCGCGCGTGCCGACGGGCTTCAGCTGGAACTGCGTATAGAAGGTCGCAACTTCCAGAACGCGGATCAGCGGCATTTCGAGCATGGCTGCAACGTGTTCAATGGCAGCTTTCGTGACCCAGCCATCTTGTTCCTGCGCACGCATGAGCAACGGAATGACGGCCGACTGCTGACGGCCTTCGGGGAATTTTGCAATCGTCTTGAGCGCCCAGGCCTGATTTTCCGCGTTGAACGCGAAAGCGGCTGGCTGGACGGCATCATCTGCGAGACGGCGAACGGACATCAGCGGTCAACCTCACCAAACACGATATCGAGCGAGCCAAGAATTGCCGACACGTCAGCCAGCATATGGCCGCGGCACAGGAAATCCATGGCTTGAAGATGGGCAAAGCCCGGAGCGCGCAGCTTGCAGCGATAAGGCTTGTTGGAGCCGTCCGATACGAGGAAGACGCCAAATTCACCCTTCGGCGCTTCAACTGCTGCGTAAACTTCACCGGCAGGCACGTGGTAGCCTTCCGTGTAAAGCTTGAAGTGATGGATGAGCGCTTCCATCGAGCGCTTCATCTCGCCGCGCTTCGGCGGCACGATCTTGTTGTCGGCGTTGGAAACCGGACCGACGCGTTCCTTGCCGAGGAGCAGGTCAACGCACTGGCGCATGATCTTCGCCGACTGGCGCATTTCTTCCATGCGGATCAGGTAGCGGTCATAGCAGTCGCCGTTCTTGCCGACCGGAATGTCGAATTCCATCTCGTTGTAGCACTCATATGGCTGCGACTTGCGCAGATCCCATGCTGCACCCGAACCGCGAACCATGACGCCCGAGAAGCCCCATGCCCAAGCGTCTTCCAGCTTCACGACGCCGATATCGACGTTACGCTGCTTGAAAATACGGTTCGGCGTGATGAGGTCGTCGAGATTGTTGAGCGTCTTGAAGAATGGATCGATCCATTTGCCGATGTCTTCGACGAGCTGGTCCGGCAGGTCCTGATGGACGCCGCCCGGACGGAAATAGGCTGCGTGCATGCGCGCGCCGCAGGCGCGTTCGTAGAACACCATCAGCTTTTCGCGTTCCTCGAAGCCCCAGAGCGGCGGCGTCAGCGCGCCAACGTCCATGGCCTGCGTGGTGACGTTGAGAAGGTGGTTCAGGATACGGCCGATTTCCGAATAGAGAACGCGGATGAGCTGGCCGCGCTTCGGCACGTCGATGCCCAGCAGGCGTTCGACGGCGAGCGCATAGGCGTGTTCCTGGTTCATCGGCGCCACGTAGTCGAGGCGGTCGAGATAAGGCAGGGCCTGAAGATAGGTCTTGGCTTCCATCAGCTTTTCGGTGCCGCGATGCAGCAGACCGATATGCGGATCGACGCGCTCGACCACTTCGCCGTCGAGCTCAAGCACCAGACGCAGCACGCCGTGCGCGGCAGGGTGCTGCGGACCGAAGTTGATATTGAAATTGCGGACCTGAGTCTCAGCCATGTTCAGCTTCCTGTTTGGCTGCAAGAGCCGCCAAGAACTCCTCGCCGGTCATCCGGTGGGTGTCGTTGGCAAAATCGTAATTCGCAGGCTTGTTATCGATGAAGATTTCTTCGGCGAAATGAAAACGTTCCGGTTCGGCAAAAGCCTGCATCGAAACGACCATCATTCCATCATGGACACCGCGCCAGAACAGCGACGAACCGCACTTCGAGCAGAAGCGGCGTTCGCCCCATTCCGAAGACGAATAGGTCGAGAGGGCAGCTTCGTCTTCGATTTCGACCGAAGTGCCGCAGTTGACGGCCATGAAAGCACCGCCCGACCAACGCCGGCACATGCTGCAATGGCAGACATCCATTTCCATCTTTGCCGGAACAGCGGTGAACTTCACCGCTCCGCAAAGACATTGACCGTTCAATCTCTCGCCTGCGCCCATGAGTATGTCCTCAGTTCGCCTTGGCTTTCTCGTCGCCCGGCAGAACGTAGTCCGTTCCTTCCCATGGCGAGAGGAAGTCGAAGTTGCGGAACTCCTGACGCAGCTGCACAGGCTCGTAGGCGACGCGCTTCAGCTCGTTGTTGTAACGAACTTCAACGAAACCGGTGAGCGGGAAGTCCTTGCGCAGCGGATGGCCTTCGAAACCGTAGTCGGTCAGGATGCGGCGCAGGTCCGGATGGCCGGAGAACAGGACGCCGTACATGTCGTAGGTTTCGCGCTCGAACCATTCGGCGCCGACGAAGACCGGAACCGCGGACGGCACCAGCGTGTCCTCATCAGCCTGAACCTTGACACGGATGCGCTGGTTCTGGCGCGGAGACATGAGCTGGTAGACGACATCGAAGCGCTTGGCGCGCTGCGGATAGTCGACGCCCGAAATATCCGTCAGGTTGACGAACTGGCACTGCACATCGTCGCGCAGGAAGGTCAGAACGCTGATGATGCTGGCAACCGGAACCGACAGGGTCAGCTCGCCATAGGCAAGCTTCGCCTCTTCGATCGCATCGCCGAGACGTTCCTTGATGTAGCCGGAAAGTTCACCGAGAGCTTCTTCGCTCATGATCAAATGTCCTTTTCTTCGGCCTTAGCGTTCAATGGTGCCGGTGCGGCGGATCTTCTTCTGCAGCATAAGAATGCCGTAGAGCAGAGCCTCAGCGGTCGGAGGGCAGCCCGGAACGTAGATATCGACCGGAACCACGCGATCGCAGCCACGCACCACCGAATAGGAATAGTGGTAGTAGCCGCCGCCATTGGCGCAGGAACCCATCGAGATAACGTAACGCGGCTCCGGCATCTGGTCGTAGACCTTGCGCAGGGCGGGCGCCATCTTGTTGGTCAGCGTGCCGGCGACGATCATCACGTCGGACTGACGCGGTGAAGCGCGCGGAGCGATACCGAAGCGTTCGGCGTCGTAGCGCGGCATGGAAATGTGCATCATTTCCACGGCGCAGCATGCCAGACCGAAGGTCATCCACATCAGCGAGCCGGTACGCGCCCAGGTAATCAGAGCGTCAGCGGAGGTGACGATGAATCCCTTGTCGGAAAGCTCGCTGTTCAGATCGTTGAAGAATGCATCGTCGGAACCGACAGGCTTGCCCGTGCGCGGGTCAAGAATGCCCTTCGGCTGCGGAGCCACGAGCGTTGTGTTGGCTGAGGTCAATCCCATTCCAGCGCTCCCTTCTTCCATTCATAAATGAAGCCGATGGTCAGAACGCCAAGGAACACCATCATCGACGCGAAGCCGAACCAGCCGATTTCACCGAAGGACACGGCCCACGGGAAAAGGAAGGCGACTTCCAGATCGAAGATAATGAAGAGAATCGACACCAGATAGAAACGGATGTCGAACTTCATACGGGCGTCATCGAAGGCATTGAAGCCGCACTCGTAAGCAGAAAGCTTTTCGGGGTCGGGCTGTCTGTAAGCGACAAGAAACGGCGCAACCAGAAGGGCTACGCCAATTACCATCGCGATGCCGAGGAAGATGACGATCGGCAGGTAGGAACTTAAAAGCTCGTTCATGGTCCTTTATCCGGCTTGAATACGAGGCTGCGCCGCCTGTCATAAGCTTTTTGGAGCTGACGACCATGCGACACATTGCATCTGTTGCAACCCCGTCGCCCCAAGCAGCTTCAAAAGGCATGCCGTGCGAACTAAGCGCTTTTCGCCGGGACGGTTATCGCAGCGCGTGCGCAAGCGCAACCCCTCCGGCACGATCTATTGGGCAAAGTCGAACCAAGATGCTTAACAAGCCATGCATCCGGCCCGCTTATCCCCCTTAAAACCCCTATAACATGAAAAGATCATAATTTCGTGAGGAAAAGTCGCCCGGTCCGCGCCGTCCGGCAATCCTCCGCGAGAATCAATTGCCCACGACTTCGTGGGTGGAAACCGGCGATCCAGTCCCCCGCCTGAAAATGCGTTTACGGACCAGCGGAGCCCGCCGCCCCCACCAGCCGGCCCGGCAGATAGAGCACGAGCGATGCGGCTCCCTTGATCGCCGAAGCGCCGTCCGCCAGCACCGCCTGCCCCGTCGTCCGGTTCTCGCGCCCGTTCAGGGCGTTAAGCGAGAGCGTGCCGTCGCTGACCAGAGCCATGAGCGACGGCGAGGATGCAAAGACATTATGCGCGCCGCCATCCAGATCGGTCGCGTCGATCACCGCGATCCCGTATTTCTGAAGTATCGGAATGCTGGTGCCGTCCCCTACCCGCGCATGGCCGCCCGTGATGAAGGACGAGACGCCCAGCGCCCGATCGCTGCGCGATGTCATTACCGCTGTCGGACGCGGCATTGGGTCGATGTCCCTTATCTGCTTTTCAAAGACGTCGAGATCGATATCCGGTGCCGCGAGCAACAGCGCGGTGATGCGGCGCAGCACATGCTTTTCGCCACGCAGGGACAGGGTTCTCAAAGCCTCCATGGTGACGAAGCCGCCCATCGAGTGGCCGACGAGCACAACGCGCTCGGCCTTGCTGCGGGCGACAAGTTCGAGCAACCGGGCCAGACCATCCCGCGCAAAGTCCGCGCTGTCTCGATCATAGACATAAAGGCCCAGATCGCCGCCGGACGGCCAGGCATATTCGACCGCCACCGACTTCATCTTGTAATCATGGACGAACTGCGCGGTGCGGAATGTGCTGTCGGCAAAATTATTGTTGTAGCCATGCACGAAGATCAGGATTTCCCTGTCCTTCGGCCCCTGCCTCGCAAGGGCGGCATTCAATTGTGCGAGAAACTGCTCCGCATCCTCGTATGGCTGGAATGCGGTTGCCGCGAAATTTTTGGCCGGGTCGGGCTTGTAGCCGGTCGACTCCACCTGCCCTTTCACATGGGCCGCCGGAATGCCGACATCGACCTGCGCGAAATTGAGCGTCTTGGAGCGATTTGAATTGTAGGGCTGCGAGAAATCGTCGGAGCGCTGGCGGCTCGTCGCAACATAGATGGGAACCACAGCCGCCGGTTTCGCCGGTTTGATAATGGCGGCTTCCGCCGCCGCCACCGATTGCGGGCTCGAATTGGGACCGTGCCACAACACGGCGCGCGGCGTGTCACAGCCGGCAAGAATCAAAAACGTTGCAAGCACACCAAGAAGAGCGTGTCGGGTCATCGTCGCAGCGATCCGTTCCTGTCATCCGGTTCCGCGCGATTGAAAACAGGAAATCGGGTCCTTGGCAATGCATGGTCAGGTGGCAGGTTTTCCGCCGCCGCGATTTAAGGCGGAGGACGGCTTGCGTGAATGATGGAAAATTCCGTTCGCGTTTGCGGTGAAAGTTGGAATGGAAACATGCCGGATGGCAATGGGTTTGCGAAGCAATGCCTTCAGATCGCATTCGCACCGGCTATCATGGATGCCCGGCTATCATGGATGCATTGTCGGCCATAGCAGCGAAAGGAGATCACGCATGAGCCACTATCTGCTCGCCAGCGGCGATCTTCTTGTCATTGCGGCGATCATCCTGTCGGTTGCCTATCTGTCCTGGAAACAATTTTCCAAGTAGCAGGCCCACGGTTCGGCAATTCCACGATTTTCCTGAAGAAGGCGGTCCGGCGCCACTTTCGTGTCAACGTTCAATCTATCGATTTGTTGAGAGGAAAGTGGCGCGAGTGACGGGGCTCGAACCCGCGACCTCCGGCGTGACAGGCCGGCACTCTAACCAACTGAGCTACACCCGCGCATTTCTCGGCAGCCCTGAGGCTGCGTCGCACCGGCGTTTCCGTCCGGTGTGAGCGGTCGTTTAAGGGGTTCTCGAACAAGTGTCAAGCGCGTGTTTGGAGAAGATTTGCGATATTGGAAAAATCATTCACAGGACGTTTCAACGCCCGTGCAATGTCAGCAATTTCGAGCATTCCCAGTTAAATTGAATCAATGGAAATGCTTGTTCTTTTTCTGCGCATTATCCCGCGCAAAACCGCTTCGCACTTTTTCTGGAAATGCTTGCTCTTGCGCATTATCCCGCGCAAAACCGCTTCGCACTTTTGCTGGAAATGCTTGCTCTTTTTCTGCGCATTATCCTACGCAAAACCGCTTCGCACTTTTGCTGAAAATGCTGGATGAAAAGAAGTGAAACGGCGGTGGGCGCCACTTTCGTGTCAACGTTCAATCTATCGATTTGTTGAGAGGAAAGTGGCGCGAGTGACGGGGCTCGAACCCGCGACCTCCGGCGTGACAGGCCGGCACTCTAACCAACTGAGCTACACCCGCGCATTTCTCGGCAACCTTGCGGCTGCGTCGCACCGGCGTTTCCGTCCGGTGTGAGCGGTCGTTTAAGGGGTTCTCGGACAAGTGTCAAGCAAGGGTCATGAAGAAAGGATAAGAATTTTCGATTTTGCTGCGGAACGCCTGTTTTCCGGGCATTTTCAATGACATCAAACTTATCCACAAGCGCCGCCATGGCCCCGGAATCAGTCCGGTTTCCAGAATCATCGCCACCCGCGACGGAGAGTGCCTGTTTCTCCGCTACTAAAGCGCTAGAATCTCGTTGCTTGCTTTCAGGCAAGTGACGTAGTTCACTGAAACCGGACCGGAGTTCAATAAAAGACAATCATACCGACAATCGATCCCGGTCATATCCAGATGCCCGGCCCGGAAACTACTTCGACGGGCGCTTTATCTCTCTGTTTGTACGCATCGCATTTTTCCGAAGCAGGTTTCTACTTTCGGACATTTCAATTGAGTTTCGACATTGGGAGGAGAATATATGTCGGCTTATCGGATCACACGGCGCGCGGGCCTCGCGCTCGGCCTTTCCATCCTGTCAGCATTCGCACTTGGCAGCCCTGCCCGTTCACAGACATTTCCAGACCGGGTGGTGACCATGGTCGTGCCGTTTGCGGCTGGCGGCTCGACGGACGTGGTTGCCCGCGTCATCGCGGCAAAAATGTCGGAGATTCTCGGCCAGCAGGTCATTATCCAGAATGTCGGCGGCGGCGGTGGCAGCCTTGGCGCTGCGAATGTCGCGCGGGCCGACCCGGACGGCTATACGATTCTGATGGGCACCGTGGCGACGCACGCGCTCAATCCGCTGATTCTGAAGACCAAGCCTTATGACGCGGAAAAGGACTTCGCTCCGATCTCGCTTCTGGTGATCGTTCCCAATGTGCTGGTGGTCAATCCGGAGCTTCCGGTGAACTCCGTCAAGGAACTTGTCGACCTGCTGAAAGCCGAGCCGGAAAAATACAGCTATGCCTCGTCCGGCAACGGCACGCCGCTGCATCTGTCGGGCGAGCTTTTCAAGAAGATGGCCGGCGTTTCGATGCAGCACATACCCTACAAAGGGTCCGGCCCCGCTCTCAATGACGTCATCGGCAATCAGGTTCCGATCATGTTCGACAACCTGCCCTCCTCCTCGTCGCATATGAAGGGCGGTACATTGAAGGCCCTCGGCGTCACCACCAAGGAGCGCGCGCCGTCCTTCCCCGATGTGCCGACGATCGCAGAGACGATCCCCGGTTATGAGACCTATACATGGAACGCGCTGTTCGCACCTGCTGGAACCCCACCCGAGGTCGTGGCCAAGCTCAATGAAGCCGCGAACAAGGCCATGGAAGATCCAACCGTGAAGGAGCGCATGAAGGAATTCAGCGCCACCATCGTCGGCTCGACACCGGAAGAACTCGCCGCGCATGTGAGGGCCGAAATCGCCAAATGGACGCCGGTCGTCAAGGATGCCAACGTCCAGATCGACTGACCGCCCGCGCCTATTCGCTGCCGGTATTGCGCCATGGGTGCAATACCGGCAGTCATTCCACCTCCCACACCCTCCCCGCTTCCAGAGCCCCGAAGGACCAGATTCGTTCTCCCCTTGATTTAATACCGACCAGTTGGTATGATATAGTCAGGGAGTACGAAAATGGCACGCAAACAGAACCCATCGACCCGGTCCAATCTGCTTGATGCAGCGCTCGGCGTTATTCGCACCAAGGGTTATGCCGCAACGTCGGTCGATGACATCTGCGCCAGGGCATCGCTGTCGAAAGGCGCATTCTTTCACCATTTCTCCAGCAAGGAAGATCTGGCCGTTGCCGCCGCCAACTACTGGTCGGAGACAACGGGCGCGCTTTTTGCGGATGCCGCCTATCACGCTCCCGAAGACCCGCTTGAGCGCGTGCTGGCCTATGTCGAGTTGCGCAAGCAGCTCGTTCAGGGCGAACTGCCTGACTTCACCTGCCTCGTCGGCACCATGACGCAGGAGGTCTATGAGACCAACTCCGTCATCAGGGATGCCTGCTGGGCCAGCATTTCAGGCCATGCGGACACGCTTGTCCCCGACATTGCAGCCGCGATGGAGCGCTATCCGGTTGCCAGTGATTTCACCGCCGAAAGCCTCGCGCTTCATACGCAGGCGGTTATTCAGGGTGCCTTCATCATCGCCAAGGCAAGCGGCGATCCGCAGCGTGCGGTCGAAAGCATCGATCATCTCAAGCGATATATAAGCCTGCTTTTCAAACACCCCGCCAACACCCGCTGAAAGCGACAATGGGAGGAAACCATGCCCAGCACTATCCGCCTGCACCGCGTATTCGCCACCAAGCCGGAAAAGGTCTATCGCGCATTCATCGAGCCGGATGCCATGGCAAGCTGGCTGCCGCCCTATGGCTTTGTCTGCACCGTCCATGAGCTGGAGGCAAAGGTCGGCGGCAAGCACAGAATGTCTTTCCGGAACTTTACGACGGGCGAAAGCCATTCATTCGGCGGCACATATGTCGAACTCGTTCCGGGAGAAAGGCTCGTCTATACGGACAGTTTCGACGATCCGAACCTGCCGGGCGAAATGAAAGTCACGATCTCGCTGAAAGCCGTATCGGTCGGCACCGAAATCAATATCGAACAGCAGGGTGTGCCGGATATAATTCCGGCTGAAGCCTGCTATCTCGGCTGGCAGGAATCCCTCGAAAAGCTGAAGAAGCTGGTCGAGGCTGAAATCACCCAGTAATCCCGTTTCGGGGATCACGCGCGGGGCTAGCGGCAG
The DNA here is from genome assembly GCF_000182645.1 of Brucella intermedia LMG 3301. Taxonomy (NCBI): domain Bacteria; kingdom Pseudomonadati; phylum Pseudomonadota; class Alphaproteobacteria; order Hyphomicrobiales; family Brucellaceae; genus Brucella; species Brucella intermedia. The sequence goes on along the minus strand of NZ_ACQA01000001.1, from coordinate 933,930 downwards.
AGGCCGCTGCCCCGCATCACCGAACGAATGAAATATCGGACAGAAAATTTCCCGTCTTCTTTGAGATACAACAAATCCGGTTCTCGCCTGTCACTCTAGAATGGCTCCAATGATGATGCGGCTGTCGTCATCATGCTTCGAAGCCTGACAGCCACGGAACAACAAGATGTCGGCAGAACCTGTCTCCCTCTCCCCCGTAATCGATGTCCGCACCATACCGCCGATTTCGCGGCATGCGACGATCTTCGCGATGATCGACGCGCTTGAGCCCGGCGAAGCGCTGGAAATCGTCAACGATCACGATCCGGTGCCGCTGCACCGTCAGCTCGAAACCCGCAATCCGGGCGCCTTCTCCTGGGTCTACAAGGAAACCGGCCCACTATGGCGCGTCGAGATCGGCCGCCGGAAAATCCATCATGGCGCAGACCATGAATGCAGCTGCGGCAATCACTGAAGTCTTGCAGACCCATGTCCGGGACGAATTGAGATGATCGGCGCGACGCTTTCCCGTTGGACCCTGTCCTATTTTACCGCTTCGCTGGCTTTCCTCGTCTTCGGGCTTGGATTGATGGCGGGTGGTTTCGGCTTTCCGGTTCATGGGATTCGCGCCGCCGAAACGCTCATCGTCGTGCATGCCGTTTCCATCGGCTGGCTGGCCCTGCTGATGAGCGGCGCACTGCTGCAATTCGTCCCGGTTCTGGTGAACCGCCCCTTATGGGGAAGCGGTGCAAGCCTCCCCGCCTTGCTTCTGCTGGTGACGGGCCTTTCCGGCCTGCTTGTCGGCTTTGCGGGCATGGCGGGGCTGACGGAAAGCCCGGCATGGCTGCTGCCGGTCTCGGGCATGTTGCTGACCTGCGGATTTTCCCTCATTTTCGCAATATTGGGCATGACGCTCTGGCTTGCCCGCCCGATCGCCCTGCCTGCGCGGTTCGTCGCGGCAGGCATCTGTTGTCTTCTGATAACGGCACTGCTTGGCAGTATTTTCACCTTCGCGCTGTCCGGCTTTACTGAGCAGGCCGTCCTGCTCGATATTACGGGATCGGCATTGCCGGTTCACGCCGCGCTTGGTCTTGGCGGCTGGATGACCTTTACCGCCATGGGCGTCAGCTACAGGCTTTTGACAATGTTCATGCTGTCGCCCGACGCCGTGCGGCAAACAACCAGAATCATATGGTGGGAAGGCGCTGCCGCCCTGACCATCCTTGCAGCCGGGATCGTCATCGCAGCGCTGGAAACGGGATCGACCGAAATTGCCGTCACGGCGGCTCTCGTTCCCGGCATTGCCTGCATCGCGCTTTATATCGTCGATATCCGCGCGATCTACCGGCAGCGCAAACGCAAGACGATTGAGCTGAACAGCGCGGCCAGCATTCCGGCCTTCATCGCGCTGGGGCTTTCGCTGCTGCTGGCTATCGCCCTTTTCTGGACAGAGGTCTCCGACCGGATGATTGCCGGTCTGGTCTATCTGTTCACCTTTGGCTGGCTCTCCGGCCTGAGCCTTGCCCAGCTCTACAAGATCATACCCTTCCTGACCTGGCTCGAATGTTATGGCCCAGTGATGGGACGCGCACCGACGCCGCGCGTGCAGGATATGGTCAGCGAGGGGCGCGCCCGCCAATGGTTCGCTCTTTATTATAGCGGCGTTGCTGTCGCGACGCTGGCCCTGATCGCCGGTTATCCGACCGTGTTTCGCCTTGCCGTAGCCTTAAGTCTCGCCGCCATACTCGCATTGACCGTGCAATTCTTTCGCGCCCGGCGGCTTCTTGATGTACCGCACGGCCTGCGTCTGCCAAAAGGGGCAACCCTGCCGCATCTGATCTATGCCGGTGAACCAATCTTCAGGAGATCGAAATGACACTCTCAGTTCAGGACATCGCACACCATGTGCTGGACGTGCGCCCGCTGATCAAGGGCGGCGTGGAACCGTTCAACGCCATCATGGAAGCAGTCGATGGCCTTGCGCCGGGACAAGGCCTCCTGCTGATCGCGCCGTTCAAACCGGCACCGCTTTTCAGCGTCATGGAGCGGAAAGGCTTTTCGGCAAAGGCCGAGCCTCTGGAAAACGGCGACTGGCAGGTGCTTTTCAGCCCGGCGGCGGATGCTGCGCCGGAGTTGCAGTTTTCCGAGAACGTCGTTTCGCCGGATGTCTGGCCGGAGCCATCGCGCTATCTCGACTGCTCAGACATGCAGCCGCCGGAACCCATGGTGCGCATTCTGGCCGAAGTGGAGGATATGCCCGCCGGTGCGGTTCTGTTCGCCCTCCTGCACCGGGAGCCTTTGTTCCTGTTTCCCGAGCTTGAAAAACGCGGCCATGCATGGGTCGGCAATTTCGATGAAACCGGCAATGCCTATCGCATCATGATCCGCGTCGGAGAGCCGGGGTAGATGCCATGCAGCACATAGCCCATGCCCGGCTGGAGCAGCAGATCATCGACAGTCTGCGTCTGGTGCTCGATCCCGAACTCGGTTTCAACCTGATCGATCTCGGCATGATCTACAGCATCGACATAGATGATGGCGGCAAGGTCGATATCAGCATGACGACAACGACGCCCGGTTGCCCCGCAGCCGGTTTTCTGACCGATGCCGTGCGCGCCAGCGTCGAATCTGTCGAAGGCATTCGGGCGGTGAATGTCGAGCTGACCTATGAACCGGAGTGGATGCCCGAGATGGCAGCGCCTGAAGTACAGGCCCGATTTGGCGAGTAATCCAAGGTCACGCAAACCCCTCATCGAAACCAGCGAATGGCGCCAGACTGTTCGCTGGTTTCTCTTTGGGCGGAACCCTTTGTCAAAAAGCCTTTGCGCCAGCGCAAACAAGGCGGAACATAAATCAAGAACTGAAGATAAGCTATTGATATTGTGTGGTTAATATTACCCGATTTTCTGCATCACCTTGATCGCAGTCAAGGACCATCCACACGGCCTTTTCTATAGTCGGCATGACAGAGCAGGAAATGCTCGGTCCTATCGTAAAGGAGAGTATCGATGGTCGACCAGATGCAAATCAGCCGCCGCAGCATATTGGCGGGAGCCGCCCTCGCAGGGGCGCTTGCGCCGGTGCTGGCAACAACATCGGCCTGGGGACAGGGCGCGGTGAGAAAGGCAAGTGCTGCGGAGATTGCGGCGCTGCCGCGCCAGAAGGTGGAGTTGGTGGACCCTCCCTTCGTGCACGCCCACACCCAGGTTGCCGAGGGTGGCCCAAAGGTGATTGAATTCACCATGGTGATCGAGGAAAAGAAGATCGTCATCGATGACGCGGGAACCGAAGTTCACGCCATGGCATTCAACGGCACGGTTCCGGGACCGCTGATGGTGGTGCATCAGGACGATTATGTCGAGCTGACGCTCATCAACCCCGAAACCAACACGCTGATGCACAATATCGATTTCCACGCCGCAACGGGTGCGCTTGGCGGCGGCGGGCTGACGGAAATCAATCCGGGGGAAAAGACCATCCTGCGCTTCAAGGCGACCAAGCCCGGCGTCTTCGTCTATCACTGCGCACCTCCCGGAATGGTTCCCTGGCATGTCGTCTCGGGCATGAACGGCGCGATCATGGTGCTGCCGCGCGAGGGATTGCATGACGGCAAGGGCAAGGCCCTGACCTACGACAAGATTTATTATGTCGGGGAGCAGGATTTCTATGTGCCGCGTGACGAGAACGGGAAATTCAAGAAGTATGACGCGCCGGGCGACGCATATGAAGACACCGTCAAGGTCATGCGCACCCTCACCCCGACCCATGTCGTGTTCAACGGCGCGGTCGGCGCACTGACGGGCGACAAGGCGATGACGGCGGCGGTTGGCGAGAAGGTCCTGATCGTCCATTCGCAGGCCAATCGCGATACCAGACCGCACCTCATCGGAGGTCACGGAGATTATGTCTGGTCGACCGGCAAGTTCAACACGCCGCCCGATGTTGATCAGGAAACCTGGTTCATTCCGGGCGGTGCAGCCGGAGCAGCTTTCTATACGTTCCAGCAGCCCGGCATCTATGCCTATGTGAACCACAACCTGATCGAGGCCTTTGAACTTGGCGCAGCAGCCCACTTCAAGGTCACGGGTGAATGGAACGACGACCTGATGACATCGGTTCTGGCCCCGTCGGGCACATAAGGCCAATGCACGAAGGCGCTTCGCCTCCCGGAGCGCCTTTGGCAAATCTTCCCCAACTGTTGCTTTGCAAAGAAAGGCTCGGGGCTGCATCCGCCTGCCTCCCGGATGGATGCGGTCCCCTGTTATCCGATGAACAAATGCAAAGGAAAGAAGTGCCTGCGAGAGCTTGCGGTGGCCGTTCCGGCGGTTCTGCTGGCAGTTGTGGCGGGGCTGTTCGTCGTTGACGCCGTAGGACGTCCGGGTCAATCGCTGCCGGGCGCATCCGCGCTGCGTCCCGAAACGGTTGTCATTACGCCCCGCACCATGACCTATCGGGCCGATGGCGACTTCCAGAAGAACAATTACCCCGTCGATGCCCCGTTGACGACGCGCAGGCTGTCACGGCCATTCGAGATCATGAAATATCAGGTCGGCACGGCCGACTACGAGCTTTGTGTGGAGGATGGCGCATGCCAGCCTGCCGAGGCCCTGCCGCACAATCACGATGCATCGGCTGCCGAGGCGCCGGTCGTCGGCGTGAGTTACGATGATGCACTGGCCTATGCCGACTGGCTGTCGCGCAAGACCGGCGAAAACTGGCACCTGCCGACGGACGAGCAGTGGGCTTTCGCCGCAGGGTCGCGCTTTCCCGACGATGCGCTTGGCATCGAGGACGATGCCGCAAGCAATCCTGCAATCCGCTGGCTGAGGGATTATGAGAAACAGAGCGCCCGCAAGCTGGACAGAAGCCCCGCGCGACGCCCCGCCGGTGCCTTCGGCGTCAACGAACTGGGAGTAGCCGACATTGCAGGCAATGTGTGGGAATGGACGCAGACCTGCCACCGCCGCGTCAATATCGATGCCTATGGCAAGCAGGTTGCGGAAGTGCCGTCGTGCGGGGTTTATGTGGTCAATGGCAAGCACCGCGCGGCGATGAGCTCGTTTATCCGCAACCCGAAAACCGGAGGATGCAGCGTCGGCGTCCCGCCCGACAATCTCGGTTTCAGGCTGGTGCGTGACAACCGCTGGTATGCCGTGGTGTGGAAGCGTATCCAGAACATAGGTGCATGAGCTGTGAATGCCCGGTCCCCGGCTGCGAAAACAATTCCAAGCCCGCTGTGCTGTGCTAAGGTGAACATGGGTCTTGGAGTGTGAGAAAATGCAATGTCCATGATAGATCGCGGACTTGTCAGGAAACTGTCCCTGTTCGCCAAAATGAGTGATGGCGAACTCGACAAGCTTGTTTCATATGCAACCACAAAGCGCGTTCTGCCCGGAGAGGCGATTTTTGAACAGGGCGACGATGCCGTCCTGTTCTATCTGCTCCTGCACGGGCGATTGAAGGTCAATCAGGTGACGCCGGACGGACAGCAGATCATCGTCCGCATGGTGCATCCGGGCGACCTTTTCGGCTTTGCGCGCGCCTTGCAGAGAAGCGATTATCCCGGCACGGCGGTCGCCGTGGCGGAGAGCATCGTTCTCGCCTGGCCAACCGAGCTTTGGGACTATTTCGTCGAGCAGAATCCCGGTCTGGCGATGAATGCGATCCAGACCATCGGCAAGCGACTGGAAGAAGCCCATACGCGCATCCGCGAAATGTCGACGGAAGAAGTCGAGCGGCGTGTCGCGCACACGGTTCTGCGCCTCGCGCGTCAGGCCGGACGGAAAGAGGAAGACGGTATCCGCATCGATTTCCCGATCACGAAGCAGGATATCGCCGAAATGACCGGGACGACGCTGCATACGGTGTCGCGCATTCTCACCGGCTGGGAAGGACAGGGATTTGTTCGCGGCGGACGCCAGAAACTGACCGTTCTCAATATGTCGGGCATCAGGCGGCTGGCCGATGGCGAGCGATAAGGCGGCGGAAAACGCCTGAAAATCGAGCGAAAACAGCCGCCGAAATCCAAGCAAAATTCAATCAAAACAAATATTTAAAGATATTTCTTTTCAAAGAGATTCGGGACGACGGGCAGCGCATTCGTGGCTCCCGTCTCCCTCGCCTACTGACCGAGGAAAAGGACGGCGGCAATTACGATGGAAGCCGCAACGGCGGACAGGGTGCCCGCGCCCTGCAAGGCTCCCATACGATAGAGAACCAGTGAAAAACCGATGATCGCCGGTGTCGCGACGATGAGCCCGATCTGTGCGTCCGTCATTGAAGTTTCCTTTGCTATGGTGGCGATACACTGGCCCGGTCAGTGCGTTTGTTCTTTGCCAAAACGCAAAGAAGCTCCCGATTGCGGGCGCTAGGCATGTTCCATGTCTGGAACCGAAGATTTGACCATAGTTGCAACGGGTTCGGAGGATCGCCCCGAAGACGATCTCCTGCTCTGGATCCTGGTGTGGAGCGAGCTTGCCGCCTTCGCAATCCTGCTGACCGCTTTCATGGTGATGTCGATCATCGACGTGGAAGGCGTGACGCAGCTGCGTTCGCATCTGAGCCCAGCCCTCGCCGCAACCAACACCGTCGTGCTTTTGATGAGCGGCTGGCAGGCGGCAATTGCCGTGCGCAGGCGCAACGATTTGAGCAAGGCTCGCCGTCCGCTTTTATATGCCGCATTTTTCGGTCTCGTTTTCGTGGCGATCAAGCTCGTGGAATATTCGCATGAAATCGAGTTCGCGGGCGATGATGCCGCGGGCTCCTTCTTCGAGCTTTATTTTCTGCTGACCGGCTTTCACCTGATGCATGTGCTGTTCGGGTCGGTGGTGCTGGCGCTGGTCGCATGGCGGCCGACACGATCCAATGTCCTGCTGATCACGACGCTCTGGCACGCCATCGACCTCGTATGGCTGGTGATGTTTCCTGTCCTTTACCTTGCCTGAGGCCCACAGTGTCCGATCGCGCTTCTTCGCTCACCCGAACATTCATTGTCCTCGTTCTCCTTGCCCTGAGCGGCGCATTCATCGCAGCCACCAGCGCAGGAATGCTCGCAGCCGTCGTCATCGTTCTGATCCTCGCCTTCGCGAAGGGCTGGTTCGTCATCCTCGACTTCATGGAGATGCGCGGGACGGACGGCCTTTTGAGGCCTGCCTTGCTGGCCTGGCCTGCGCTCCTGCTGGCGCTTGCGCTCGGACGTTCCATTCTTGTCCGCATCCTCTTGTAAACAACTGTTCCATCTCCCGTTCTGCGCTTTTCTGGAAACGCTCCAGTCTTTGCCAAATCGCAAAGAAGGCTTTTGCCCGACCGATAGAACGGTCCTGTCCCGTGATGCTGGCGAGGGGAAATGACCAGCCACATTATCGACGGGGGAATTTGCCGGGCTTTGACCCCGGCCAATGAAAGGACGAAGGGATGGCAGAACGCCTAACCAAGACCGGCGCTCGAAACGTCTTCTACGGCGGGTCTATTTTCTTTTTCGCGATCTTCGTGGGGCTGACGGCGCACAGCCACTACTACATGAAAACGACGTCCACGGATGAATCGACGCTGACGGCATCCGTCGCCCGCGGCAAGCACATCTGGGAGAAAAACTCCTGCATCAACTGCCACACGCTGCTGGGTGAAGGCGCCTATTTCGCGCCCGAGCTCGGCAATGTCTGGAAGCGCTGGGGCGGGGAAGAAGACCCCGAAGGCGCACGCGAGACAATGAAAGCGTGGATGCAGGCACAACCCACCGGGATCGAAGGGCGTCGCCAGATGCCCCAGTTCAACCTGAGCGAACAGGAACTCAACGATCTGGCTGATTTCCTTGAATGGACCAGCCGCATCAAGACGCAGGACTGGCCGCCCAACGAGGCAGGCTGAGCGCGGGATGAACGGAGTTACACATTATGAAATATGAAAGCCAAAAGGTTGCGATGCTCTATTTTTATGGAGCGCTCGTACTGTTCATCGCGCAGGTCGCATTCGGCGTTCTCGCCGGTACGATCTATGTCCTGCCCAACACGCTCTCCGAGCTGCTGCCCTTCAACATCGTCCGCATGATCCACACCAATGCGCTGGTGGTCTGGCTGCTGATGGGCTTCATGGGTTCGACTTATTATCTGCTGCCGGAAGAGACCGAAACCGAGCTTTACAGCACCAGGCTCGCCGTCATCCAGTTCTGGCTTTTCTTCGTCGCCGCAGGCATCGCCGTTGTCGGTTACCTGTTCCATATTCATGAGGGGCGGGAATTTCTCGAACAGCCATTCATCATCAAGGTCGGCATTGTCGTCGTCTGCCTGATCTTCCTGTTCAACATCACACTGACGGCGCTCAAGGGCCGCAAGACGACCGTAACAAACATCCTTCTGTTCGGCCTGTGGGGCCTTGCCCTTTTCTTCCTCTTCGCCTTTTACAACCCGATCAATCTCGCGCTCGACAAGCTCTACTGGTGGTACGTCATCCATCTGTGGGTTGAAGGCGTGTGGGAACTGATCATGGCGTCGATCCTCGCCTTCCTGATGATCAAGCTCAACGGCATCGACCGCGAGGTCGTCGAAAAATGGCTCTATGTCATTGTCGGGCTGGCCCTGTTTTCCGGCATTCTCGGCACCGGTCACCATTATTACTGGATCGGCGCGCCCGGTTACTGGCAGTGGATCGGTTCGCTGTTCTCGACGCTCGAAGTCGCCCCGTTCTTCACCATGGTCATCTTCACCTTCGTGATGACATGGAAAGCCGGTCGCAAACATCCAAACCGTGCGGCTCTTCTCTGGTCCATCGGCTGTTCGGTGATGGCCTTCTTCGGAGCGGGTGTGTGGGGGTTCCTGCACACGCTGTCGTCGGTCAACTATTACACCCACGGCACGCAGCTTACCGCCGCCCACGGACACCTCGCCTTCTTCGGCGCCTACGTCATGCTCAACCTTGCGGTGATGGCCTATGCGATCCCTGAACTGCGTGGACGGGCGCCATACAACCAGATGCTCTCCATGGTGAGCTTCTGGGCGATGTGCACGGCCATGTCCGTGATGACGTTCGCCCTGACCTTTGCGGGCGTCGTCCAGACCCACCTTCAGCGCGTGCTCGGAGAAGCATTCATGACCGTGCAGGATCAGCTGGCCGTATTCTACTGGATACGCCTCGGCTCCGGCGTCGTGGTGGTGATCTCGGCCTTCATGTTCATCTGGGCCGTGCTGGTTCCGGGCAAGGAACGTCGCGAAAACACCTCCGGCTTCGTACAGCCCGCCGAATGATCGACGCTAGGCCCCGCCATCAGGCGGGGCTTCACCGCCTGATGCAAAGGAAAACGGCCATGAACTCCATTCTCAGAAATATCGACAATACCGGTGTCTCAATCCCTGCCTACAGCCCATCGGGCAATGAATGCGCGCTTTTTGAAATGGCATGGACGCGCAAGCTGCCATTGCTTCTGAAAGGTCCGACCGGCTGCGGCAAGACGCGGTTTGTAAGCCATATGGCCGCAAAGCTCGGCCTGCCGCTCTCGACGGTTTCCTGCCATGACGATCTGGCAGCCGCCGACCTGACCGGGCGTTATCTGCTGAAGGGCGGCGACACCATATGGGTTGACGGCCCGCTGACCCGCGCCGTGCGCGAAGGCGGCATCTGCTATCTCGACGAGATCGTCGAAGCGCGCAAGGACGTGGCCGTGGTCCTGCATCCGCTGACCGATGACCGCCGCCTTCTGCCATTGGAGCGCACCGGGGAGCTGCTCGAAGCGCCCGACCGCTTCATGCTCGTCGTATCCTACAATCCGGGTTACCAGAACCTGCTGAAATCCCTGAAGCCCAGTACGCGACAGCGCTTCGTTGCCATCGAGTTCGACTTTCTGCCGAAAGAGCAGGAAATCGCGGTGGTGAGTGAAGAAAGCGGACTTGCCGCACAGAAGGTCGCGCCGCTGGTGGCGCTGGCTCACCGGCTGCGCGGGTTGAAAGGCCACGATCTGGAAGAAGGTGTTTCGACCCGCCTGCTGGTCTACTGCGCCACGCTGATCGAGGCGGGGCATGCCGCAACGCGAAGCGGCGCGCGCCGCAATGATCGAGCCTCTAACCGACGAGCCGGACGTGAAGGCCGCGCTGATTGAAGTTGCCGATGCAATGCTGAAATAGGCGGGCGCACCATGCTGGATTTTCTGGAACTGGAGGAAACCGTCGGTCGGGCGTGGCATCGCCTGATCGGCAAGACGGGATCATGGCCGCATTATCCCGAGCAAGCCGTGCAGCTTGGCGATATTCGCCAGAAGCTCGCTATCTGCTTTCGCGGTTTTGGCGGCGACGTAGCCGTGCAGATTGCCCCCGCCCGCGCGCGAACCTCCGGGCACAGGCTGGGCCTGCGGCAGCGAATGGCCCTGGGTGAAGAAAAACTCAGCCAGCCGTTGCGGGATGAAGCGACATTGATGCTGCCGCCAGAGATCGCGCTTTTTCCCGACCGCACGCTCAATTACGATCTTTACGTCTGGCTTGCCGGTTACATGGCGGTGATGCCGGTTGAGGTGAACGAGCTTCCCACCGATCCGCTGCGCCGCAATCTTGCATCACTTGCTGTCGCATCGGAAACGGTTGCGAAGACTTGCCGGGTATTTCCCGGCTTGCAGAAACGTTATGCGCGGTTGTGCGAAGCAGTGCTGGCTGCACGCCCCAAACGCCCGCTCCATGGGCTGGAGCGACAGGTGGAAGAGCGGATTCTGGCACTTCTGAAACAGGGCGCGGGACTGCCCGACGACAGCCTCCCCACGATCTTTCCGCATTGCGCGCCCGCGAGCTATCTGCCTGCCCTGCCCGCCCCACTATGGCCGGAATTGATAAGGCGCGAGGAAACCGCCCCGCGCGACAGTGACGACCAGCCGGTGCCCGGCAGCAAGGTCGAAGGCGTCGAAACCGGACGGCAGATCGCCAATCGCGAGAAGCAGGACCCCAGACTGGCCGACAGAAGCCCGTTCATTCTCAACCGCTTCGAAAAAATCCTGGCCATGGCCGAAATGGTGAGCGTCGACCGGCCAACCGACGATAGCGACGAGCAGAACGCCAAATCCGCCGACGAGCTTGACGATCTGACACTGGGTGAGCGCAAGGGCAGACCTGCTGCCCGTTTCCGGTTCGACCTCGACCTGCCGCCGGAAGCCATCGACCGAACGGCTCTCACCGCCGGACTGACCTATCCGGAATGGGACTACCGCAAGGCAAGCTATCTTCAGGATCATTGCCACGTTCTGGCTACCCCCGCGCAAGCTCGTGACGTGCCAATGGAACTCGATGATGAAGCAATGAGCCTTGTACGACGCGTGCGGCGCCAGTTCGAAATCCTGCGTCCGGGCCGCGAATTGATGCGGGCGCAGCTCGATGGCAATGATCTCGATCTTGATGCCGTGGTCCGTTCGCGATGCGACTTTGCCGCCGGTGGTCAGGGGAGCGACCGTGTGCACCTGATGAACCGCCCCAAGGCCAACGACCTTGCGGTCACCATTCTGGTGGACGTGTCGCTATCCACCGATGCCTGGATCGACAATCGGCGCGTGCTGGATGTGGAAAAGGAGGCGCTTCTGGTTCTGGCCAATGGCATTGCAGCCTGCGGCGACCGCTGTTCCATCCAGACCTTCACCTCGCGCCGCCGTTCATGGGTGCGGGTCGAGACAGTGAAAGATTTTGACGAAGCTTTCGGACCGGCGGTCGAACACCGGATTGCTGCGCTGAAACCCGGCTTCTATACGCGAATGGGAGCAGCCATCCGCCATTCTACGGCAAAGCTTGCCGAACAGCCCAACCGCAAGAAGCTCCTGCTGGTGCTGACGGACGGCAAGCCGAACGATGTCGATCATTATGAAGGCCGGTTCGCCCTTGAGGACAGCCGCAGGGCAGTCCAAGAAGCGCGCGCCAGAGGCGTCAACGTCTTTGCCGTGACGGTCGACCGCGAGGCCAGCAGCTATCTCCCCGCACTTTTCGGCCGCAGAAACTATGCGCTCGTGGCCAGACTGTCGAAACTGCCATTCGCTCTGCCCGCGATCTACCGGGTGATGACGGGATAGCGGGGTCGATCGACTTACTCGATAGCGCGACGCCTATCCCCGCTCCGCATTGTGGGTTTCTTCCGAAGGTTTCCAGATTCTATAGCGGATTTCGAAACCGTCCTTCGCATAGATGACAATCGGGAGGCGGCTATTATAGCGGAGCATGAAGTTCTCGCCGCGCACCGGCACGAAATCGGTTCGCTTGCTGTCTTCCGGGCAGGCCATCAGGGTGCCGGACATGCGGTCGCTTGCCGTGAGGGTGAAATAGTCGAAGCCCCAGCCTTCAACGGTACTCGGGGTCAGACTTCCGCCGAACCAGCTTATATTGCAGTCCACGGTTGCGTTGCGCCCCGCGATGATTTCCACTTTCGCATCCTGTTCCTTTTCAAGCGGCGGAAGATGGATGACATAGCGGTAGGAACCGGACGGCGCGGCCGGAAAAGCCTGCAGGTTCCTTTCAGATTCGGTCTTTCCCTCGGCGCTCGCGACCTGGGGAACGGCGAAACTGGCTGCGATCAGCCCTATCTGCAAGAATTGTCTGGCTTTCATGGTCATGCTCTCGTTTTCTGTTGCGTTCCCACTATCGCAATAATGGAGCGGAAGCTGTGGGAAATTTCACTCTTGCACGGTTTCAGAAACTGAATCCTTTTTCTCATCGGGTCGCCCGCCCAGGCGCTCGGGCAGATGCTCGGCCAGTCGCTGAATGACGAAGTAGAGACCGGGGGTGAGAAGCAATCCCAGACTGGTGGCGGCCACCATCCCGCCAAAGATCGTGACGCCGACAGCCTGTCTCGCGCCAGCGCCTGCGCCCGACGACAGGATGAGGGGCAGAATGCCGAGGATAAAGGAAACGGCTGTCATCATGACGGCACGAAAACGCTGTTCGGCACCGGCACGGGCAGCCTCCCCCGCCGTCAGACCGGCCTCGCGTTGTTCCTTGGCGAACTCCACAATCAGGATGGCGTTCTTTGCGGCAAGCCCGATCAGCAACACCATGGCGATCTGCACATAGAGGCTGTTCTGCAGCCCGAAGAAAGTGAGACCCGCGACGGCCCCCAAAAGCGCGGCGCCCAGCGACAGGATCACGACTGCCGGCAAGGCCCAGCTTTCGTATTGGGCGACAAGGAAGAGATAAGCAAAGAGGAAGGCAAGCGCGAAGATGAGCGTCTCCTGACCGCTGCTTCTTCTTTCCTGGAAGGATAGTCCCGACCATTCATAGCCATAGCCTTCCGGCAGGACTTCCGAAGCGACCTGTTCCATCGCCGCCATGGCCTGCCCGCTGCTGGAACCCGGTGCGGTTACGGCGTTGACCTGCGCCGAAGCTGCAAGATTGTATCGGGTGATGACGAAGGGCGCCAAAACCGTGGTCAGCGACACAACGCTTCGCAGCGGGACCATGGCTCCGCTGCGGTTGCGGACGTGAAGCTTGAGGATATCCTCGCTATGCGCGCGGAAGTCGGAATCGGCCTGCAGGTTGACCTGGAAAACGCGCCCGTTCAGAGTGAAATCATTGACGTAGCGCGAGCCGAAATTCGCACCGATCGCCGCATATATATCCGATACGCTGAGGCCAAGGGCTTCGGCGCGGGAACGGTCGACATCGACATAGATCTGCGGGACATTCGCGTTAAAAGTGGTTGCCGCACCAGCGATTTCGGGACGCTGATTGATGGAGCCCAGCAAGGAGGCAACCACCTGCGCGATCTCCTGCGGAGGCTGGCCCTGCAAGGCTTGCAGCCGGAAATCGAGACCGCCAACCGCTCCCATACCCGCGATTGCGGGCGGCGCGAATACGGCAACATTTGCGCCCGGAACCTGCGAGAACTTAGCGCGCAGGCCGTTGACGATACTGTTGAGCTGCAAAGCCTTCGTCTCGCGGTCCGCCCATGGCGTAAGCGCGGCAACGGCCATGGCGCTATTGGGCGTGCTCGTTGACTGCAGGATGCTGAACCCCGCCACCGTTATGACATCCTGAACGCCTTCGGTCTCGCTCAGCGTCTTGCGCACATTCTCGACGATCAGGTTCGTGCGGTCGAGCGAAGCCGCGCTCGGCAGCTGTATGTCGACAAAGAGCGCGCCCTGATCTTCATCAGGCAGGAAGGTTGCGGGAAGATTGACAAAGACGAAATAGGCCAGTGCAAAACAGGCGACGACGCCTGCAACCGGTATGACCCAGTGCTTCACCAGAATGCCGACGATCTTGCCGTAGCCTTCGCGGGTTTTTTCCATGGAGCTTGAGAACCACGCCAGTGGACCCCTGCGGTAACCGCGCTGGCCGTGCCTGAGCAGAAACGCCGCAAGCGCTGGACTGAGCGTCAGGGCCACGAATGAGGAAAGTACCAGCGCCGACGAGATCGTGACTGCGAACTGCCTGTAAAGCTGTCCGCCGATGCCCTCCAGAAAAGCGGTGGGCGTGACCACCGCCAGCAGGACGAGCGTCGTGGAAATAATCGGCCCGGTGATCTGGTGCATCGCCTTGCGCGTCGCATCGATGACCGGAATGTCCGGCTCGTCTTCCAGCACATGCTTGACGTTTTCCACGACCAGGATTGCATCGTCCACCACAAGCCCGATGGCAAGGACGAGAGCCAGCAGCGAAATCATGTTCAGCGAATAGCCGACCGCAAACAGCACCGCCACCGCACCCAGCATGGAGACCGGTATGGCCAGCGCCGAGATCAGCGTCGCCCGCCAGTCCTGAAGGAAGATGAATGTGACCGCGAGCACGATCACGAAAGCCTCGAACAATGTTCGGGTGGTCAGTTGCAGGCTCGCCTCGACGAACCGTGTCGCATCATAGACGACATGATATTGCAGCCCCGCCGGAAATCTCGATGACAGGCGTTCAAGCTCCGCCTCCACGGCTGTCGCGGTCTGGATCGCATTGGCGCCGGGCGACTGGTTGATTTGCAGCATAGCCGATTCATGACCGGCAAAACTTGCTCTCGAAGCATAGTTGCGTGCGCCCAGTTCCAGACGCGCGATGTCGCGCAGGAACACTTTCGCACCGTCGGCCCCGGTACGAACGACGATGTTTCCAAACTCCTCCGTATCGCGAAGCCGTCCCTCGGCTACCAGCGTATATTGAAGCTCGGTCCCCACGCGCATGGGCGGCGCGCCAGCCTGACCGAGCGTCGCCTGGATATTCTGGCGCTGGATCGCCGCCGAAACCTCATCGACCGTTATGCCGAGCGCGTCCATTCGCTGCGGATTGAGCCAGACGCGCATCGAATATTCGGACGCGCCCACGACATTCGCCTCGCCGACGCCGGGTACGCGGGCCAGCGCATCGACAATCGTGGTCGTGGCGAAATTGGTGATTTCAAGGGCGTTCAGGCTGTCGTCCGGTGAGTAGAACGCTATGCCCAACACGAAATCCGGTGAGCGGGACCGGACCGACACGCCTTGCTGTGCCACCGCTGCGGGCAGACGGGAGATCGCCAGCTGCGCGCGGTTCTGGACATTGATCTGCGCCAGTTCAGGGTCGGTTCCCACTTCAAAAGTGACGGACAGCGAATACTGCCCGGCATTGGAACTGGTGGACGACATATACATCATGCCATCGACACCGTTGATTGCCGTTTCCAGCGGTCCGCCGACGACATCGGCGATCACTTCCGCGCTCGCGCCCGGATAGGAGGCCGATACATTGACCGTCGGCGGCGTGATCTGCGGATATTGCTGGATAGGCAATGAAAAGATCGCAATCGCACCAGCGATGGAAATGATGATCGAGATGACGATTGCGAGGCGGGTTCGCCTGATGAACAGCTCTGAAATCATTGCCCCACCCCTGCACTGCCGGGGATCGGGTCAAGGGGAGATACGGCCTGCCCGTCTGCGATGCGCTGCAAGCCCTCGACGACAATCGTTTCACCGGCCTTGAGGCCATCCGTGACCGACCACCCATTGTCGATGCGTGTGCCCGTCACGATGGGTCGCCGGGAAACCGTGTTTCCTTCGTTGAGAACGTAGACATATTTGCCCTGCCGGTCCTGCAACACGGACGCCATGGGGACCACCGGCAATTCACCGGCCGTTTCATCCATGAGATTGACGGCAACCACCTGCCCCGGAACCAGAATATGGTTCGGATTGGCAAACAGCGCCCGCACCGCCACTGTGCCGGTCTGCGCGCTCACTTCATTGTCGATGAACTGGATGGTCCCGCGTTCGCCATATTGCGTACCATTGGCAAGCGTCAGGCTCACCTTGAAGCTTTCCGGGCTGACCGTGCCACCTCCCGCTTCCTTCTGGCGAATGGCGATCAGCGCGCGGTCCGGGATGGAAAACACAACCCGCACGGGATCAAGCTGCACGATGCGTGCAAGCGACCCCATGCTCGGGCCGACCAGATTGCCCACTGTGAAGAGCGAACGTCCTATCGTCCCGTCGATCGGCGATCTTACCTGCGTGTAAGAGAGATTGAGCCGGGCATTGTTGAGCGCGGCTTCGGCGTTGCGCACATCCGCCGTGGCAATGTCGAACGCGGCCTGCGCATCATCGAGAGCGGCTTGCGAAACGGTATTCCGGTTGGCGAGGGTCCGCGTTCGGGCGAGTGTTTGCCGGGCGGCATTCTGGGCGGCTTCCGCCCGCGCGACCTGTGCTTCCGCGGACATGACCGCCGCCTGCATCTGATCCGGCTCGATTTCGAAAAGGAGATCGCCTGCCTTGACCGCCGATCCCTGTTCAAACGCCTTTTCCTTCAGGAAACCCGTGATCCGGGCCTGAATATCGACCGCTTCAATCGCCTCCACCTGCCCGTTGAAACGAAACGGCGCGGTTGCGGGCGCCAATTCCACTTTGCGCACGACCACGGGAGGCGCTCCCCCAGCCGGAGGCTGCTGGGCGAGACCGGGCAGCACCGGCAAGGTCCAGAGCATCGTTACAAGGGCAGCGGTAACAGAACGACGAACGAGAGACTTCTTCAATTGCGTGTCCTCCCTCCGGGACGGCATCGGTCGATCACTCACGCATTTCGGGTACTCAGGGCTATTCCGATATAGGCAACGCCCGCGATCATCAGCGCAATTCCAGCGATTGATCCGGACGGCAGGTCACGCGTCAAAGGCCATTTCGCCACCAGTGCCGCACTGGCGGACCAGGCAATGAGGCCGGACAGGGTAAACCACCACCAGCCGCCTGCGGGCCTGATTTTCCAGGACAGCGCCAGTTGAAGGAAACCATGGACGAACACGACGATTGCAATCAGCAGGGTGATGGCGAGCGCGCCCTTGAGCGGGTTCAGATAGATCATGATCCCGCCTATAAGCTCCACCACGCCGGACAGTTCCTGCCAGACGAAACCTGCCCAGCTCTTGATCCAGAGCGACTGGATTATCTTGACGACGCCGATGGCCATCAGCACCAGCCCGAACATGGTGCTGGCTGCAAAGTCCGAGATTGCGGGCAAGAACAGGCAGAGTATTCCACCCGCAAAAAGCAGAATGCCGATACCGAGAAAACCTTTCCATTTTCTCTGTTCGACTGTCTTTCGTTCCATTAATTGCAGTTGCTGGATGTCCATTGCGGACCCCTCAATGTCAACAGGAGGACGTTACTGCGAATGTGAAAGTATGTGCATGTTTCGATATAATAGTATAGTCCGCTTGCAATAAAACCAGAGGGCGGATCACCAATCGCCGTCTTCCAGTTTCAGCCAGCTCGTTGAGGTAATGCCGGAACGCAGGCTCATCTGCGCTACCAGCGCTTCGACCAGCCGGTCATCTTCCTTGCCCGCGAACAGCGTCGCCTCTATTTCGGTCTCATTGCTTCCTTCGATGTGATGGCTCCGGATCGCGTGGAAGCGGAGTTTCTTCAGATCGAGCGTCTGGATCAGCAGCGCCCTCACCGGAATTTCGCTTTCCGAAGGACACCGGAATTTCACGAGATAAAACTGCTCGTTCTCGGGTTCGACGAAGGAATAGCGGTTCACGAGCACCGCGATCCTTGGCAGCGAAATGTTCAGGCAGACGATGAAAAAGGCCGTTTCGATGGCGAGCGGCCACATCCCGTAACCGGTCAGAACGCCAACCGCGCCAGTGCTCCAGACCGTGGCTGCGGTACTCAGCCCCTTGATGCTCGCGCCGTCCTTGATAATCAGCCCCGCGCCGAGAAAACCGATGCCTGTCACAACCTGCGACCCCATTCGGAGGTCGCTACCAAGGCCGAGCGAATAGGGCAGCGAAGCATAGGCCGCAGCGCCCAGCGCCACCAGGCCGTGCGTCACAAGGCCGGAATGGCGTTGTTTGATCTGGCGCTCCAGACCAATCACGCAGCCGAGCAGAAGCGCCAGCCCGAGATTGATCATGATAGACGGGATTGCGACGACTTCCGTCATGCAGGTCCTTTATGTCTCGGGCGATCAGGCAGGCAATTGCCCCATGAAGCAGAGATGTCCGCCCTTGCGCCAGACACCCGCATTACAGCTGATTGTGCGCAGGCAGGGCCGCTCAACTGAACAGGAGGCAGTATAGGCATTCTTTGTGCAGATTAGGAAGACTTGTCATCTGTGCGATATCATATTTTTATTATAGTGCTTGAATTATTTCATCTAAAGTAGTTTCATCGAAAAATTCCGGACGCATTCTTTCCAAAATCGACTGAGGGGTCAGATTGCATGGGTTTGCTTGGAATACTACTCGGACTAGCCCTGCTCATGTGGTTTGCCTATCGCGGCTGGAGCGTCATTCTGCTTTCGCCGGTGG
Source organism: Brucella intermedia LMG 3301 (assembly GCF_000182645.1). Lineage (NCBI taxonomy): Bacteria > Pseudomonadati > Pseudomonadota > Alphaproteobacteria > Hyphomicrobiales > Brucellaceae > Brucella > Brucella intermedia. The sequence goes on along the minus strand of NZ_ACQA01000001.1, from coordinate 915,237 downwards.
CGGCGCTGCTTGTCGCGCTTCTCTCCGGCGAGCCCCTTCTGGCCAACTGGACATCGAATTTCATGGGCGGAACGGCAAGCTTCGTCAGCCGATGGTTTCCGCTTTTCCTGCTTGGCGGCATTTTCGGAAAGCTGATGGATGACAGCGGCTCCATTACATCCATTGCAAGATATCTGACGGAGAAACTGGGTGTGAAGCGCACGATGCTTTCCGTCGTGCTTGCATCGGCAGTCGTCACCTATGGCGGCGTCAGCGTGTTCGTCGCCTTCTTCGTTCTCGTGCCCATGGCGCGGGAAATGTTCAAGGCAGCCAACATACCGGCGCGCCTGATGCCTGCGGCCATCGGGCTTGGCGCCTTTACCTTCACCATGTCGGCAATGCCGGGCACGCCCTCCACGAACAACGCCATTCCGATGCCCTATTTCGAAACCACGACATTCGCGGCGCCGGGACTGGGCATCATAGCCTCCATCATTACGCTGGTCTTCGGCATGTGGTGGCTGCAGCGCGCGGAAGCCAAGGCGCGGGCTGCGGGCGAAAACTATGTCGATGACACGGGCGATGTCGAAATCACAGAGAAAGTCAGGGAACAATCGACCCTCTCGGGCGACTTCGACCCGGCCGAGTTCGAACACGGAGCGCGCGCGGGCCGCGCTGCCACCCTTCTTCTTTGCTCTCCTGCCCTTGCTCGTTGTCATCGTCGTGAATTTCCTGATGGCGCTGATTATCCTGCCCCGTGTCGATTTCTCGTTTCTCGAGCAGGAGCCATGGAATATCGACGTCGGTTCTTCGATCGGCTTGTGGGCTGTCCTTATTGCGCTGGCAGCGGCCATCGTGACGTTGTTGGTGGTCAATTTCAACCGGCTGCGGGCAATCCGGGAAAGCCTCGACGCCGGGGCCAACTCCTCGGTCCTGCCGATCCTCACCATAGCAAGCCTCGTCGGCTTTGGTGCGGTCGTGGCCGCCATGCCCGCCTTTACCGTGGTTCGGGATGCGGCGCTTGAGGTGCCGGGCGGTCCTCTCGTCTCATTGATTGTCGCCATGAATGCTCTCGCGGCTCTCACCGGGACCGCATCCGGCGGCATGGCCATAGCGCTCAACGCGCTGGGCGATGAATATATGCGACTTGCGATCCAGTATGGGATAAGCCCCGACCTCATGCACCGCCTCACCGTGCTCAGCGCTGGCACGCTGGACGCTCTGCCTCATAACGGTACGGTGCTTCTGCTCCTGCAGATCAGCAAGCAGACCCACGCATCAAGCTATTTCGACATGGTCATGACCGTGATTGTCGGTGTGATCATATCGCTCGCTGTCGTCTTCGTGCTCGGGTCTGTGTTTGGTTCCTTCTAAGCATAATCATTGTTGTTGAAAGGAAGCGAAAATGAAAAGGACATTTCTTCTTGCCGCCGCACTGTTTTCAGTGATGGCAAGCCCCGCATTCGCGCATCTCAACCCCGCCGAACACGGTTCGTTTGCGGCGGGCTTTACTCATCCCCTGTCCGGCGCCGATCACATACTTGCCATGGTCGCCGTCGGTCTTTGGGCCTCCATGCTTGGCGGGCGCGCGCTCATCGCCGTTCCGTTGAGTTTCGTGGGCGTCATGCTGCTGGGCTTCGTAGCCGCTCTCAGCGGCGTGCCGATCCCCTATGTGGAACCCGTCATCCTCGCATCCGTTATCGTGCTCGGCCTTCTCGTGGCCGTGGCATTCCGTGCATCGACCCCGGCTGCTGCACTTATCGTCGGGTTCTTCGCATTTTTCCATGGCTATGCGCATGGCGGAGAAATCGGCGGCGCTGCGTTTCTTTCCTATGGTGCCGGTTTTGCGCTTGCGACCGCATTGCTTCACGCGGCGGGCATTGGCGTAGGGCTTGCAGCCGGACGCGCGCTGCAGGGATCCGGCGGGCAGATGGCAATGCGAGTGGCTGGCGGCTTTGCGGCCCTCAGCGGACTTTACCTGATGGCAGGATGATGTGAGCGTCATCTTGCTGGATCATTCGAAGAGAAATACTGAACCTGAAATGCCAAACGATGGGCCGGTGCCGGAAATGCCCGTGCATTCTCCGGCGCTGCCCATGCTGCACCTCATGCGGCTGGTCAGTCCCAGCCAGCCCGTGGGTGCTTTTTCCTATTCACGCGGCCTCGAATGGGCCGTCCATTCGGGAACGGTCACGAATGAGGAAAGCTGTGCCGGATGGGTATTCGGCCTTCTGGAACATAGCTACGCCGCGCTTGACGGCGCTATTTTCTGGCGAATGGTTTCGGCGTTGATGCAGGACAATGAGGCCGAATTCCATCGTCTGAACGACTGGCTTGGAGCAAGCCGCGAAAGCAGTGAACTTGAACTGGAGGACCGCCGGATGGGCGAGTCCCTGCTCACATTGCTGTCGGAACTCGGTGTCGAGCGGGCCCGCAGCTTCGCTTCGGACCAGCGCGCGACCTATCCGGCGGCCTTTGCGATTGCAGCGTGTCACTGGAATATCGCGCCCGTCGATGCCCTGCGCGGCCTTATGTGGAGCGTGGTTGAAAGCCAGATCATGGCCGCAATCCGTCTCGTGCCGCTCGGTCATACGGCAGGCCAGAGGATACTTATCGCCGGCGCAGCGAAGATCGAGCGCGCCGTCGAAAAGGCCCGCACGCTGAATGACGATGAAATCGGCAACACGGCACCCGCGCTGGCCATGGCCAGCGCCTGGCACGAAACACAATACAGCCGCCTATTCCGGTCGTGACCGGAGCGTTTGCCTGTATCGTTTGAGATTTTCTTCCGCCGTGGTCGCATCCGCCGGAGCAACCGGCACCAGAGCCTTGAAAGCATACTGGCCGATCAGCATGATCCAGGTGACGATCACGAATGTCGAGGTCAGCACCGGCATTCCAATCGGTTTCAGGAATATCGCGACCGAGGCCCAGACCCAGGTGGACACGACGGCGCCGAAGACGGCGTAGAGGAAGCTGCTCCAGTTGAAAACAAGGAAGAAGCCGCCCAGCGCCATTGCCGTCAACGCCGCGTTATAGCCGAAAAGCCCGTCACGAATGGCCCCTTCCGGACCGCCGAAGGTGGCGGCGATCACCGCTCCTATTATCGCCCCCAGAAGGCCCATGAAGGCGCTTATCCGGGAGTGGATGGCGATGCCGACAAGCATGATGTAGCCGGTGATCCAGTTATCCTGAAAGAATATCTGCCCGATGGCCGTGCCGATCCCCATGTACCAGGTCGGAAGGTCATAGGGGATGGCGTAGGAAAACTGCTCCGGTGAAACCGGCTTCGCCATCGGCCCCGCATCTATGGCATCGAACTTGAGAATGGCGAACAGAAACAGCCAGCCGACCAGCACGAAGGGCATTGTCAGGGGCGCGACCTTGTGCGGTCCCAACAATGCGGCGATGCTGGTGAAGGCCATGGTGGTCAAGGCAGCGGCACAAATGACATAAATCGTCATGGCGGGCGACGGCACTGCGCCGCTGCGGAAATCCTCACTGGTGAAGGCGACCAGCGCAAGGGCGACCAGAACGCCGTTGAACCCGAACAGGCCGTCGCGGATGAGGCCCTTGTCAGCCTTGAGGATGATTGCCGTCAGCGTGCTGGACACAACCCCGAGCAGGCAGACAAGCGCGTAAATCCAGGAGTTCACCAGAATGGCGAACAGAATGACCAATCCGGATAGCGGGTTGTTCTGGAACACCACTTGCCCGATGCCGCGCAGCGTCCAGTCGATAAATCCCAGAGAAGGATGATCCCGCATTGCATTGAGCTGCATGGACGTATTCCCTTCTATATTGATCCAGAGCATTTCCCCGTTCAATCGAAGCGTCGGAAATGCTCCATCCGTTTGTTTCTACGCATGTCCTTACCCCGAGACCGGTTTCCACCTTCGGGAGACATGCTCTATTTCCTCCGCTACGGCATCGGCTCCCGAAATCGAAATCGATTTTCGGAAGCACGATGCGCAGCTTCGACAGGTAGAGCTTCCTTGCGTAGTCCCGAGGGACACGAGGGCGCTCTAGAACAGGAAATAGCGTTGTGCCATCGGCAGGACGTCAGCCGGTTCACACGTGATCAATTCACCGTCCACCCGCACCTGATAGTTCTGCGGATCGACCTCCAGTTTGGGCGTCAGCCCGTTGTGGATCATGTCTTTCTTGCGGATATTCCGGATACCCTTCACGGCAACGAGCTGCTTGTTGAGCTTCAGCTTTTCGCCGATGCCGTCATCCAGCGCCGATTTCGACACGAAAGTCACGCCGGTGGAACCGAGCGCGCGCCCCAGGACCCCATACATCGGCCGGTAATGGACCGGCTGCGGCGTTGAGATCGATGCATTGGGATCGCCCATCGGGGCCGTTGCAATCATGCCGCCGATCATGACGAGGCTTGGCTTCACGCCGAAGAATTCGGTTTTCCACAATACGAGATCGGCCCGCTTTCCAACTTCAATCGAGCCTATCTCATGCGCAAAACCGTGCGTGATCGCCGGGTTGATCGTATATTTGGCGACATAGCGCTTGGCGCGGAAATTATCATTCCGGCTGCTGTCTTCGCCGAGCGGGCCGCGCTGCACTTTCATCTTGTGGGCCGTCTGCCAGCAGCGCAGAGTGGTTTCCCCGATGCGGCCCATGGCCTGCGAATCCGACGACATCATCGAGAAGACCCCCAGATCATGGAGAATGTCTTCCGCCGCGATGGTTTCACGCCGGATACGGGATTCAGCGAAAGCCACGTCCTCGGGAATTTTCGGGCTGAGGTGGTGACAGACCATCAGCATGTCGAGATGTTCGTCGACTGTATTGATGGTGTAGGGACGCGTCGGATTTGTTGAAGACGGCAGGATGTTTTCTTCGCCCGCCGCCGTGATGATATCGGGCGCGTGACCGCCACCGGCGCCTTCCGTATGGAAACTATGGATGGTCCTGCCCTTCATCGCGGCAAAGGTATCCTTGACGAACCCGCTTTCGTTCAGCGTATCCGTATGGATGGCGACCTGGATATCCTCCTCGTCGGCCACGTTCAGGCAATTATCGATGGCGGCGGGCGTCGTTCCCCAGTCCTCGTGGAGCTTCAGGCCGACAGCTCCGGCCCTTATCTGCTCGCGGAGGGGTTCGGGCTTGCTGGCATTGCCTTTGCCCAGCAGTCCCACATTGATGGGGAGCGCCTCCACGGCTTCCAACATGCGGTGGATGGCCCATGGCCCCGGTGTAACCGTGGTTGCGAGCGTGCCGACCGTCGGCCCCGTTCCGCCGCCGACGAGCGTCGTGGTGCCGCTGGCCAGAGCTTCCTCGGCCTGCTGCGGCGCAATGAAGTGAATATGCGTGTCTATCCCGCCGGCGGTGAGGATCTTGCCCTCGCCCGCGATGACATCTGTGGCGGGACCGACGACTATATCGACGCCCGGCTGGATATCGGGATTTCCGGCCTTGCCGATCCCCGAAATACGGCCGTTCTTGATGCCGACATCGGCTTTGATGATGCCCCAATAGTCGAGGATGATGACATTGGTGATGACGAGATCGGCTGTTTCGGCAGCAGGTCTCTGTCCCTGCCCCATGCCATCGCGGATAACCTTGCCGCCGCCGAAGGTCACTTCCTCGCCATAGATGCAGCGGTCGTCCTCGATCTCGATGATAAGTTCCGTATCGGCCAGCCGCAGACGGTCGCCCTTTGTCGGGCCATAGAGTTCTGCATAGGCTTGTCTTGAGATGGTCCCCATCTCCCCCTCCTACAGCTTCCCGTTGATTTTTGCATTGAAGCCGTAGACCTCGCGGTCACCAGCCAGCGCGACCAGTTCGACTTCACGGTCCTGCCCGGGCTCGAACCGCACGGCGGTCCCAGCCGGAATATTGAGGCGGAAGCCCCTCGCCCGTTCCCGGTCGAAGTCAAGAGCCTCGTTCGTCTCGTAGAAATGATAATGCGACCCGACCTGTATCGGCCTGTCGCCAGTGTTCGCCACGGCGATGACGCGGGTTTCACGACCGTCATTGAGTTCGATCGTCCCGTCTTCGATGAAATATTCACCCGGTATCATGATCGTCTCCTCAAGCGCATCCCGATATTTTCAAGATGCGCGTTAAAGCAAAAGCCCAAACGTTCCCGGCAGTGCGGGAGATGTTCTACGGAATTGGATTGTGAACGGTCACAAGCTTGGTACCGTCCGGAAAGGTGGCTTCCACCTGAATGTCATGGATCATTTCGGGCACGCCCTCCATCACCTCATCGCGGGTGAGCAGGGTGGCTCCGTAGGACATGAGTTCCGCAACCGTCTTGCCGTCGCGGGCTCCCTCCAGAATTTCGGCGGAGATGAAAGCCACGACTTCGGGATAATTGAGTTTCAGCCCTCTGGCCCTTCGTCGTTCCGCAACCAGTGCTGCGGTGAAAATCAGAAGTTTGTCCTTTTCACGTGGCAATAGTTCCATTTGTAGGCCCTCTCAAAGTCATTATGTTGCCCATATGCGTGGTGCAGCCGCCGGTTTTCCCAATCCGGTTTCGCGGATGACTTCCCAGGCTTTGCGAAACAGTGCTTTGGCTTCCGACATGCGTCCACCGAGATAGCGACAGACGATCACCCGCTCGAGCTGCGATACCGAAAAGAGATTTTTTCCTGCATCGCCGAGTGCTTCGCGAATGCGCTGAAGTGTGTTTTCATGCGCGGGACCGGCATAAACCATCGTTGCGACGATGGGCCTGGCGCAGAATGCAAAGGCCGCATTCATTGCCTGGTCGGCACCTTGAAGGCGAAACTGCTCGAACCAAATCGGCCTTCCGTCCCGAAATACTTCGACCCTCTGGCGAAGCTCGCCCGCATCGAAATTCTCCCGACAGGCGGGCCGTCCGAGACTGACAATGTCCCACCCAAGATAAACTGCGTCTCCACTCAGGGAGACATGCGTGCTTATGGAAGCCTTCGCGCCATCAAAAACGATTGTTTCCTGCGGGAGATATTCGCATACGCCACCCTCGCCCACATTGATCCGCGTGGTCTGGATGCTGCGGCCCCGGTCGCTGCGATAGAACTTGGTAGCGCCCGGCGTCGTCAGGACGGCTTTGGAGCCCGGCCCCAGAAAACAGGAAATATCAAGGACATCCTCACCCGCAACACCACCGGGCGGATGAAGAAGATAGACATGTGCGCTTCCGTCTTTTTCGGGATAGAAGGGTTGCTGCACCGCGAGCGGCCCAACGTGACGGCGCCGCATCAGGCGCGTCACTTCATGACTATGCTCGAACCCCAGTTCAAGCTCGGCATGCCAACCCTTGCTCATGAATGCTTGCCACCTCTGCGTTCCCGTAGATTTCGATGCGTTATCGATGTCGAGCAATAAAACGAAGGCAGAATGCAATATTGAGGCAGGATAACCCCGCACATCACCATAGACAAGCTTAATTAGAGACTTGATTGATACGTCCGTCAACTTGATTCAATAGAACACCGTAAAATAACCCATAGTCGAGTTCATATGGATAAAGGGTCATGACGGATGCGAGCGTGTTCATTTTTTGAGCAATCCGCATTTTCGCTGGACAATAGAACGCTCTAACTATTTGTTTCCCCGCATTATCTTCTCTAGCGGGTAGCCAATCGGTCAATCACACGTGCAGGCAGGTGAAGAGCCAGCGAGGCCTGCTCGAAAGTACCCTGGCCCGCTGCGAGGAATGTATCGTCCATGCCTGCATATTCGTCCGTGATAAGCCTGCGCAGCAGATGGCCCGAGCCCAGAAACTTGATCAGCGTATTTGAACTTGCAAACAGGCTGTGGCCGCCGCTGTCGACTTCGGAAATATCAAGAACCTGAATATTCTTGTTCTGCAGGAAAGCGATGTCGAATCCACTGCCGACCCGCGGCGCTCCACCGGCCAACCTGCGGGAGAGGTCCAGCGCCCGGTCGCGCCGGGATACGATGATCGTAAAGGGCTGGGGCAGATAATCGATATCGTCAATCTGGCTGCGGAAAAGATCGGGATCGAGATCGGGGGCAGCAAGAAGCACCCCCTTGATGCGTTTCAGCACGTCGCGGCGCTTGTCGCCAGATAGCGTTCGCAAGGCTTCCATGACGGCCACCGCGCCCATGGAATGGCCGACGATGACGATGCCGTTGGCTTTGGTCTGCGCCGCCAGCGCTAACGTTTCCGCCAATCCCCTGCGCGCAATGATGGCGCTGTCCCGGTCATACAGGTATCGCGTAAACGACGCGGCGGATGCCCACGAAAAATGAACCGGCACCGATGTGACGCCATAGTCGTGAACAATCTGCGCATTGCGAAACAGTCCTTCGGCAAAGTTGTTGTTATAGCCGTGGACGAAAATGAATATTTCGCGTTGCGCGGCGGGGCGGTTCGCCAGACGCCGGTTCAGCTCGGCGACCATTGCGCGCCGGTCCGGCAACGGCACATAGTTTGACGCCATGAAATGTCGGCGGGGATCGGGGTTCACCGATGATGTTTCAACATTTCCCGGACGGTGCATTTCAGGAATATGGACGTCTATGGTCGAGAGTTTCAGCGTTTGGGATCTGTCGCGGGAATAGGCAATAGCTGGATCGTCTATACGCTCCCGAACCGTCGCAACAGCGAAGGGAACCACCGCGCCGGAATGGGTCTCGCCCGCCACATCCCTTCCCAGCCCGGTGACAGCCCTGTTACCGGCGCATCCCGCGGTGGCAAGCAAAACAAGTGCGAGGATGAAAACCTGCTTCAATTCACGCCCTCGCTCGATAGAACCGAATGCGCTCACATGGGTTCGCCCTTCCGCTCTACCTGATTGTCTTTTCGCATTTCTTCCGCGTCGGGCGTTTCCACCTGACTGCAAAATGCTGTCAAGACGGGTCTCGGCAGCGCCATGTTACGAGGTTGCCGGCAACGCTCCTTCCAGCGCTTCCTTCAGGCGTTTTTCCTGCTCAACAGACAAGGATGTTTTCAACACCCTGCCCCGCAGGTCAGGGAAATCCGCCATGACCCTGTCCCACTGAATCTTGCGCAGGAGGACAAACAGGGCCGACGAGTTTTCCGGAATTGTCTCACCAAGCGACACGATGAACTTGTCATCGATCCCGTAGTCGGCGAGCGAACCCGACAAGGCTCCTGCCCCGGCTCCCACCGCCCCGCCAAGAGCCATGCCGGCAAGCGGGTTGAGGAATATAAGCCCGACCAGTCCGCCCCATATCGCACCGGAAAGCAATCCCGACCCTGCGCCCATGGCGAGCATATTGTACTTCTGTTTGAGATGAACCTTGCCTTGTTCGTCACGAACGACGATCACAGCGTCTTCGAGATCGACGAGATATTCCTTTTGAAGCTGGTTGAGCTTCAAAAGCACGGCGTCCGCCTCTCCGACGGTATCAAACCCAATAACGACCAGTTCCGACACAGCAGTGTTCCTTTCTTGATAACCAAAAATGATGACGCCGCAAGGATCAGCGACGCCATCTCACAGGGCGAACATTGGTTATTCTGCCGTCTCTGGCCCGAACCGTGACGTCGTAGGTTCTGCGCTGCCTGTCACCCCGGTAAAGAAAGTGGCTGCCGCGGCAATCCAGGGCGCGAACATTGCGGAAGCCGCGCATCCTGAGGAGTCTGACGCCATCGGAGCAACGTATTCTGTGACCGTTGTTGATCCGCACGCCTACGGTAGCCGAGCGGCTCTGGCTGAATGCGGGAACAGTCTCGGCAACGGTTGCGACGGAAAAGAAGGCGGTGAATGCAAGAATAGCGGTTAATGAATGCAGTTTCATGTTTCCCTCCAAGTAACAAAGAACCACAAACTCACAAGCCAAACCGCTTCGCCAATGTCTGTCTGGCGGTCCATGCGGACACCACAAGATCAGGCGACACGGTTCGGGAAAAAATGCCATTCAAACAGTCTTTTGGAGCGCCTTTTGATGCAATCGGATCAAGAGGCGCTCCATAACGGATGCACGGTGCCGGAGCGACCGCGCAGCATCCTTGTCCCCTCAAGGGCGGATCCGGAAATCAGTGTTTCATAGCGTTCTGGAGTATTTCCGGTTCCCGCTTTCGGGAGATATGCTCTAGCGGCAGCGTGCTTCAAAAACGCGGCCGTGGCGATCGCGATAACGGCAGTACTGCACACCGTTGCGGGTCTGGGCGACGCCCACCAGCGTGCCTGCTGCTGCACCGATAGCTGCGCCGGTCAGCGCGCCGCGTGTATCGCCACCGATGGCCGCTCCGGCAAGACCGCCAATAGCGGCGCCGCCGAGACCATAGCCGGCTGTTCTTCGTTCATCTGTCGTGCACCCGCTGGCGGTGGCTCCTATTACGGCCATCGTCACGACGCTGTACAGGATCATTCTCATCGAAATATCCTTCCCATTTGGATGATGCGCTTTACCGCAGAATACATAGGCCGCATCTTGAAAGGTCAAGATATGGGACGGGTGCCGGATAGCAATTTCTATCCCACAACTTTCAAAGCTGCTCGCGAGAAAAGCCGAATATTTCCGCAAACCAGCTCGTGGCGGAGTATTGCGCGCAGAAAGTCAGGGCAACGATAGTGATCGGTACGCCGATGAACGCTCCGAAGACGCCCCACAGGGAACCCCATGCGAAAACGGAAAAGAGCGTTGCGAAGGGGGACAGGGAAATCGTCTTTCCCGTCAGCCGGGGCTCGATCACGCTTCCAATGACGGACTGCACGATGTTCAGACCGATAAAGACCATGAGCGCCATCTGCCAGTTGGCAAAATGCGTGAACGCAAAGGCGGTAATCAAGAGGGTGGCGACCAGCGGCCCGAGAAACGGGATGAAATTGAGAATGAACGCTACAAATCCCCACGTTTCGGCAAATGGCAGACCGACCAGCCAGGTCAGGAGCCAGACGAAGGAACCCGTCGCAATGCTCATCAGCGCCCTGAGCACCATGTAGAACCGGATTTTGGCTGCTGCCGACCGGCTGGCGCGCAGAAACGCGGTCGCAGCCGCCTGATCTTTCAACTGCCTGATCCGCGCCCCGAACTCCTCGGTTTCCGCCAGCCCCAACAGTACATAGACCAGCGCCACGATCCAGAAGCTGAACGTATTGTTGAGGCGGCTTCCTATCGTCTGGAGCGTTCGCAAAGTCCAGCTGACGCTGAAATTCTCCGACAACAGGACCGATGCGGCAATCCCATGCCCGTCGAGCCAGGTTCTGAGCTGTTCATAGAGCAACTGGTATCGCACTGCGTCGATCACTATCCGGCGTCCCACCTGCCCGACTGTCCAGGCGATCAGCCATCCAAAACCGAGCAGAAGACAGACGACCAGAAGAAAAGTGATCGCCAATGCAACATAGCGCGGCATGATCAACGAAAGTGCCCGCTGGATCGGCCAGACGAGCATGATGATGAACAGCGCGAAAACGACCGGCGCAAAGACCGCGCTGCCATAATGGAGCATTGCAATCAGCACGCATCCCGCGATCAGGATCAGGGCTGCATTGCCAGCTTTCAGCATAGGACCTCCCTGACCCGAGGACGAAACGAGCTTATGATTTCAGGGTATTCTTGTGAATCTGCCCATCCTTCATGATGATCGCCAGCGTTTCTTCCGGCTTTTCCAGCACATGAATGTCGTCGAGCGGATTCTCGTTCAGCACCAGAAGATCGGCAAAAGCACCGTGCTCTATAAGACCGAGCTTGCCGGGATAGGGATTGCGCAGATTGGAAAGCGCGAGAAGTTCGGCATTGACCGATGTGGCCGCACGAAGCACCTCTGCATTCGAGTACCAACGGCTCAAGTGAGTCAGCATGAAATTCTGGCGCGGGGTCAATTCGGGGGAAAACAGAACGTCGGAACCCCAGGCGGTCTTGATCCCGTATTTACGGATAAATTCATAAATTCGCGGCGTACCTGCGAAAAGCTGCTGAATTCGTTCGGCACCGGGGCCTGTCTGCGATGCAGCATCGTCCATCGTCAGGAAAGGCTGGGTGCTCAACCAGACATTTTTTTCCGCAATCATCCGCGCGGTTTCCTCGTCCATCAGATGCGCGTGTTCAACACAGGAAACACCCGCACGTATGGATCGCTGGACTGTATTCGGCGCATAGGCATGAACCGTGACATAGGTGTTCCAGTCCCTTGCCACATCGACCGCAGCGCGTATCTCGTCTTCGCTGAATGTGGACATATCCAGCGGACTGCGCGGCGAGGACACGCCGCCGCCAGCAACGATCTTGATCTGCGATGCGCCCTGCAACAATTGTTCGCGCACACGAAGTTTCAAGCTGCCTGCATCATCGACTATGGCCGAAGCGCCCATCAACTCGCTGGTGCTGAGCTTGCCGCCATCACGCGGTATTTCCGTGGGCAACCGGAGATCGCCGTGGCCACCGGTCGTCGTTATCATCGCGCCTGCCGGAAAGATACGCGGCCCGCTGATAATGCCGGTATCGATCGCGCGCTTGAACGAGAAAGTCGGCCCGCCCATATCGCGCACCGTCGTGAAGCCGCGCAGAAGCGTTCTTTCCGCCTCCGCCGTCGATGCGGCGAAAATAATACCAAGATCACCTTCCAGCAGAACCGGAAGCGGCACCGCCGCATATATGGCATGCCAGTGCGCATCGATCAGCCCCGGCATCAGCACACGGTCGCCGCAATCGATGACCGTCGCTCCATCGGGCGGAGCGCTGTTCGACATATCGACAGCCGCAATGCGATTGCCTTCGACCAGAACCTGTACCCCAGACTTCAGCGTATCCGCCTTGCCGTCGAAAAGCCTTGCCCGCGTCAGCAAAACCTTCGCTGATTGCGCGACGGAGCGATCCGCAACCATCGTTGCGCCGACTGCCGCTGCCACGCCCGTCAGGAAATGCCTTCGGGACAGCCGATCCAGCCGCCGGGAAACCTGCTGCAATATCGGGTTGGAGCAACCGCAGCCGTTGCCGTGAACAAAATGCTGATACTTCCCACCCATTCTAAACATGGCAGCTCCTGCATGAGGCACCGTTGAAGGCAGCTATTTGATGACCTTGAAATAATATACGTCGATGAACCTGCCCCTGACGTCGTTTTCGACGCGGCCCCGGATTTCGATTACATTCCTTGTGCTTATTTCTCGTCCGCGCCAGACTTCCCGCTCAATCCGGACCCTCGTTCTTCCGGTGCGGTCCTGAAAAACATACTCGGCTCTTCGGACATTGCTTTTGATCGACCCCGTAAGCTCGACACGGGTGCCGACCGGCGTCCGGGTAATGACGTCTGCCGTTACTGTATTTCGCGGCCTGAAAGAGTCCAGGAACTGGGCATTTGAAACATCAATGGAGCCAAGGGAAACAAGCCCCAACATCAACGCGAATTGAATCATACGCTGCTTTATCGAGGTCATGAATATTCCCTCCTTATAGCAATGATTGAATTTCTTCTTCCGCAACCAAGAAACTCTGATGAAAATTAGCTTTATCGCAGAAATAAACAAGTCTCTTATTTAAAATATCAAGTACCGTTCGCCTTGAGAAAAACCCTGCCAATATCGATAAAAGCGGCAAATTACGGAACTTTCATACTTCTGCCGGGTTCATTGCATGAAGGAGCCCGCCATGGAACAGGTGCACTGGGATGACGCCGTCATCATCGAAATTGCCGACGGCATCACGCAGTCAGTACGAACGGTAGCGGATGCGGAGAACATATTGTTATCCCAATGGAACCGGTTTGAACTGAACAGCCTCGGGGCCGCTATCAAAGCCTGCCTTCTGTGCTCGCACGACATTACCAGTACAGAAGATGCAAGGCTCGCTTTCCAACGGGCAGCTTCAACGTCCGGCATTCTGGTTTGACGCCAGCCCGACGCGGCAGGCCGAGCGCGTCATGGATGTGCCTTCTCAAGGGAAAGCAGCCACTTCAAGGTGCGTCGTTCCGCACTGTTCAGTTCGGGAGCCATCAGCCGGATGGCCGAAGCCGCCTCTACCTCTGATGCCAACCCACCGGCCAGCCAGTGTTCGGGAACGGCGGGATGGATATAGGACTGCCTGCACACCGCCCTCGTATTGCCGAGCCGTTGCGCAACCTTGTCGATTTCACCGTTCAGCGTCCGCTTTTTTCCACTCTCACTGTCAGGCAGCTCAATGCAGCAAAGCGCCTCCAGCGCTGCTGCCGTTGCAGCCCATGTCCGGAAATGCTTGGACGTAAAGTCAGCCTGCATGATCGTTCGCAGGTAGTCGTTGATATCCTGCGAAGTAACCGCACAGCGGTTTCCTGCATCATCGACATATTGAAACAGCTGCTGTCCCGGCAGTTCCTGTATGGAGCGAACAATACGGGCGATCCGCTTGTCGGAAAGTTTCAGGCTCCACATTTTGCCCGACTTCCCGGTGAAGACCAGCCGCAGGCCCGTGCCATCATCGCGCAGATGCCGGTTGCGCAGCGTGGTTGCGCCGAAACTGTTGTTGCTGCGCGCATAGTCGGGATTTCCGACACGCAGCAGCAGCCGGTCCATCAGCCAGATGACGGTGGCGACAACTTTTTCACGACAGAGCGAGCGCCGTCGCATATCGGCATCGACAGCCTTGCGCAGCCGGCTGAGGGCGCGAGCGAAATCCGGCAGGCTCGAGAATTTCGTTTCGTCCTGCATCGCCATCCATGACGGATGATAACGATACTGCTTTCTTCCGCGCGCATCGCGGCCCGTGGCCTGAATATGTCCACGTTCATCGCAGCATATCCAGACATCGGTCCATGCCGGCGGAATGGCAAGCCGGACGATCCTGTCCCGATCCGCATCGGTGATCGTCTTTCTGTCAAAGCGGACGTATCGAAACCCCGTCCCGCAACGCAGGCGTTTGATACCCGGCGCGGCGTCGCTGATATGAAGCAACCCGTTCCGAGCGACCTCCGTTTCAACTCGCGGCATGGTGGGAGATTTTTCAAGCAATGGGAAACCCCGATCTTATTCTTCCAGCCGGATAACCACGATGAGCCTCGACTGGTTCCCGGCTTGTACAAATCCGGTCCGGAACCATCTGGCCGCCAGCCGGTTATCCTGTTCTCCGGAGGATCAGATCGTGCCCCACAGTTTCTGGAAAGGTTATCTCAAACTTTCGCTCGTCACCTGTGCGGTGGAACTGACGCCTGCGACCAGCGAAAGCGAGAAAGTGCGCTTTCACACCCTCAATGCCGAGACCGGGAACCGGGTGATAAGCCGATATGTGGATTCGGTCACGCACAAGCCCGTGCGCGACGACGACGAGGTCAGGGGGTTCGAGAAGGAGGATGGCAGCTATATCGTCCTTGAGGAGGATGAGCTTGAGGCCGTGGCGCTAGAGAGCACCAGAACGATCGACATCGACAAGTTCGTGCCGCGCGACAGCATCGGCTGGATCTGGTACGACAAGCCGCATTATCTCGCTCCTTCCGACAAGGTGGGCCAGGAAGCCTTTTCGGTCATTCGGGAGGCGATGGAAAAAAGCTCGGTCTCCGGTCTCGCCCGCCTCGTCATGTACCGGCGTGAGAGAGCCGTGCTGCTCGAACCGCGGGGTCCGGGAATTGTCCTGTGGACATTGCGTTTCGGCGATGAAGTGCGCAATGCCGACGACTATTTTTCAGCGATTGAGGAAGGCAAACTGGACACGAAGCTGCTTTCGATGGTCCGCAAGCTCATCAAGGACAAGACGGAAGACTGGAACCCGGACTTCCTTCAGGACCCTGTACAGAAAAACCTTCAGTCCATGATCACTGCCAAAAAGAAGAAGAAACCGGCAACAAGTCCGAAATCCCGGAAGACGGAACCGGCAAGCGGGGGGAATGTGATCAATATCATGGACGCGTTGCGCAAGAGTCTCGCCAAGGAAGGCAAGAAATCGTAGGCAAAAAATCCTAAGGCCGCCGCGTTTCATCCCTTAGACGTCACCCGCCTTGCTTCTTCATTTTCGGCAGCGGCGTTTCCGCGCTGCGAAAATCCTGCCAGGGATCGCTTTTCAGCGCAGCCAGC
The DNA here is from genome assembly GCF_000182645.1 of Brucella intermedia LMG 3301. NCBI lineage: Bacteria > Pseudomonadati > Pseudomonadota > Alphaproteobacteria > Hyphomicrobiales > Brucellaceae > Brucella > Brucella intermedia. The sequence continues at coordinate 899,329 of NZ_ACQA01000001.1, read as the reverse complement.
CGGGTCGGCGTGTTGAGAATGGTAAAATGCGCAGGGCCAATTGCCGGAGTGACTTCCTCCCAGGCGAGCGGCATGGAAACTCCGGCACCGGGACGTGCGCGGGGAGAATAAGGGGCTACGGCCGTCATGCCGCGCTGATTGCGCAGATAATCGATAAGAATCTTGCCTTTGCGCTTGGCCTTGGAAATCGTGGATACATAACGATCCGAGCTGTCCGCAGCCATCTGGTCGGCGATAGCCTTGGTAAAGCTTTTCAGCGTGTCCCAGTCAGCTTTCGGCTTCAGCGGCACCACCACATGCAGGCCCTTCCCGCCGGACGTTTTGACAAAGGTCGTCAATCCCAGTTTTTCCAGACGTTCCCTGGTCTCGGTAGCAGCTTCAATCACGCGCGGCCAGGATACCCCTTCGCCCGGATCGAGATCCATCGTCAGCGTATCGGGCAGCTCCCAGTTCTTGAGCGTTGATCCCCAAGGGTGAATTTCCAGTGTCCCGGCTTGTACCAGACCGATCAGCCCATTGAAGTCCCGGATGCTGATATAGGGTTCCTCGTCCTTGTCCTTCGGGTCCTGAACTTCGACAATATGCTCGTTCAGCCCTTTCCATGCATGTTTCTGAAAGAAGAATTCTCCCTCGATACCGGTCGGGCAGCGCAGCAACGCCAAAGGGCGATTGACGATGAAAGGTTCGATGCGAGGCCAGACCTCGGCATAATAATCGGCGAGCCCCTGCTTGGTGACACCTTCGCCCGGCCAGTAGACCCGGTCGGGATGAGTAAGCTTCACATCGATCTTCTGGGTATCCTTGTCGGAAACACGAGCTGGCACGTTTTGCTCCTCCCATCTGACATCGCTGGCGGCCTTATCCTCACGCAGCCCCCTGAAGGAAGCGTGGCGCAATCGCTTGTCGGCGGTCCAGGCGCGAAACTCGATCTCGGCCACCAGCTGCGGCTTGACGAACTTCGCGCCGCGCCTTTCATCTGCTGTCAACGGCACTGCGAAAGGGCTTTCGTCCAACCGCATGGCGTACAGTCGTTTGTAGAGTTCCTTGGCGACCTTGACCGAAAAGCCCGTTCCAACCCGCCCTACCGGAACCAGCCCCTTTTTATCCTGTACGCCCAGGAGCAGCGAGCCAATCGCCCCTCTTGTTGCCGTTGAAGGAACATAGCCCGCAATTACAAATTCCTGCCGTCCAATGCATTTGGACTTGCGCCAGTCGTTGCTGCGTCCGCTTTTGTAGGCTGCATTCTTGAGCTTCGACACAATCCCCTCGAGACCAAGTCCGCACGCATTCTCCCATACCGCCGCACCATCGGCATCGAAAGCCTCGCTGAAACGCAGAGTGGACGACGCTTTGGAAAGCAGTTTTTCGAGCAGCTTTTTGCGCTCAACCAGCGGTGTCTGGCGAAGGTCATTGCCGTCCACATGAAGAAGATCAAAGAGATAGTAGGTGAAACGATCTGACCGCCCCTCGCTCAAATCTTCCTGCAGGGCAGAAAAATCGGACAGTCCCGACTGATTTTCGACAACTATCTCGCCATCGAAAATGGCTTCGTCCACGCCTGTTCCTACAAGATCGGCGACGATCTGCTGACCGAATTTTTCGGTCCAATCCAGCCCGCTGCGCGAATAAAGCTTGACCTCGCCCTGCGCAACATGGGCCTGGATACGATAGCCATCGAACTTTATCTCGTGGAGCCAGCGGTCTCCTTCAGGTGCAGCCGGTACGAGCGTAGCGAGTTCCGGCTCGATAAAATCCGGCATCGCTCGCTTCTGGCTGTTCGTGGGACGTGAGGCTGCAGGTTTCTTTGCGGGGGCTGGCTTCTTCTTCTTGATGCGACCGGTTTTCGATGACCACCCCGGCTCTTCGTCCTCAACATCGGCGATCACGCGACCGGTCTTCACCGATTCAGGCTTTTCCTCGAGAATGTCAGGTTCATCGGGTTCGCGGGCGAAATCATCCTCTCCCTTGATGAGAAGCCAATTCTCCCGCTTCTCGCCCGGCTTTCCGTGCATACGGACCAGATGCCATCGCCCTTTGAGTTTTTCTCCGGTGAGTTCAAACTCCAGATGCCCTTTCTTGTATTGCTTATGTGCATCGCCGGTGGATTTCCAACGCCCCGTATCCCAGACGATTACCGTGCCGCCGCCATATTCGCCCTTGGGTATCGTGCCTTCGAAGCCCGCATATTCGAGAGGATGATCCTCGACATGCACCGCAAGGCGCTTTTCGCCGGGAACGAGGCTTGGGCCCCGCGTCACGGCCCAGCTTTTCAGGACGCCGTCCATTTCGAGGCGAAAGTCATAATGCAGCCTGCGCGCATCATGTTTCTGCACGACGAAAAGATCACCTTTCGCCCGTGCAGACTTGCCCCTCGGCTCGCTGGTCAGGGTGAAATCGCGTTTCTTGCGGTAGGTTTCGAGTGGCTGTCCCATGATCACCCTGCCCTCTTGCGAGACTTCACGCCAGATTCAGTTCGCGACTTCGGCTTGCCTTTTTTTGCTTTGGCTGACGTTCGCCCGCCCCCGTCGAGGCCCGCGCTCCTGCGAAGGGCCTCCTTCAGATCGATAACGTCTGCGGTCTTCGGCGCAGCCGGTTTCCTGAGCGGCTTGCCTTCAATCTTTGCCTTGATCAAATCTGCCAGGGCGGCATCGTAACGGTCGTCGAAGCTGGCCGGGTCAAAGCTGCCCATCTTGGTATCGATGATGTGTTTCGCCAGATCGAGCATTTCCCGATCGAACTTGAAGGAGCCAAGATCGGCGAATGCCTCCGCCGCGGCGCGCACCTCGTACTGGAAATTGAGCGTAGTGGCGATCAAGCCCTGATTGTCGGGACGGATGAGAACCTGTCGCGCACGGCGAAAAAGGACAGCCTCTGCAATCGCCGCCACCTTTTCAGCTTTCATGCCCTCACGCACGAGCGTGAAACTTTCGTCATCTCCCGCAGGTGCGAGATAATATGGCCGGTCAAGATAGACATCGTCGATCTCGTCGCATTTGACGAAACGGGTGACATTGAGTGTCTTGTTGCTTTCGGGAATGGCCGAGGCGATTTCCTCTTCGTCGAAACTCAAATAGGAGCCGGACGAAACCTCGTAACCCTTGACCTGGTTATCGCGCGACACAGGCTTGCCCGTGTCGCTGTCCACGAACTCCCGGCTGAGCCGGTTTCCGGTCTTGCGATTGATCAGATGAAACGAAACGCGCTCTGAAGTCGATGCTGCCGTGTAGAGTGCGACAGGGCACAAAAGCTGCTCGATCTTCAGTTGGCCTTTCCAATTTGCACGGGGTGCCATCGATTGTCTCGCTTCCCTCAGGCGCCATCTTCATGGCGGGTCGTTCCCCCGGTACGCTTGAGATAGTGCGCATAGGCGAACCCGCCTGCGAGAAGTGCTGGCAGTCCGATCAAGACGATCCAAAACAAGAATCCACCCAATTTGCCCTCCTGCGCTCTCGGCTGGCGATGCCAGTCACGGCATCTGATTGCTAGGGAGGACAACTCATGAACGGCACCAATTGTTCCGGCACCCTTCGCGGGCCCGGTCACTTCGCTCACCAAGGGCGGTCGCCGTGGTGAAGCGCAACGGGTTGAACTCACAGGGGCCTTGGGGCTTCTGTTTCTGTTGCCAGCGTTTCAATCCTATTATCGATATCGGCGTCGTCGTATGAGAAGCCGCTTTCCGTGGATGAGCAACCATATGTCCGCCTGGAAGCCTGGAACTCTCGCAAAGCGCGCTCCTTTTCACCGAGAGCTTCCAAGGTCGCTCCGCGCAAAGCCCTTATCTGACGGCATAAATTATACCGGTCAGTGGCACCGTCGAGATAATACAGCGCCTGCTGCGGTAAACCCTTCTGCAGGCTATCATAGGCAAGATAGCTGTTGGCGAAACTTCTCAACTCACCGCCCCAATATCCTTCCTCAGCGATTGCCAGTGCGTAATGCGCCGCTGTTCTGGCTTCGTCCGAGTTTTTTTCAGCGCTGAGATTTGAAATCTGCGCTTGGAGCCCGTCACGAGTTGTAGCACTAAGGGCAGCAGGCGCATGAGGCACGCGGCACGACGGGATATCAAACATTCCCGCCCCTCTCCGTACCTCTGCTTCGCTTCGCGTGAAAATCACGAACTCTTCATTGTGCTGTCATTCGACAGGTCTCGGGTCCTTCAGCACTCGAAAACCAGCTTAGGTTGCTCCCCGAAATGCTGACCCGAACGTAGGGTCGGTTCTCCAAGACGCTTCATCCATTGATTCGTGGCAACTAGGGCGAACCGGGATTTTCCAGGACGTCATGTGTCAATATTCGAGCGCATATCCGATATCATTCCAAATTTCATTGAATGATGCCGCGGGAACTTTAGGGAGTTTTGAGGAAGAATGCTCATGCCGTCACGCAAGGGGTTTGCCGTAGCTACAGCAATGCTGTTGCTAGGCTGTTGCTAGGCGAAAAACGCGAACAACCGCGCAATCTATTCAGTCAAAATTTACAAGCAATTTCAAGGGGGTAAGTGGTGGGCGATGAGAGACTCGAACTCCCGACATCTTCGGTGTAAACGAAGCGCTCTACCAACTGAGCTAATCGCCCGACTGCTTCGCCAAGTGTCTGGCCAGTCGTTGTGAGAGCCGTTTAGGCAATTCGCGCGACGAGCGCAAGTGCAAAAATCAGCATCTGGCTTCTTTCTTGTATTTTTCTACAAGCACCTCCGTCCTCCCGCCAAGGGACCAGTCAGACGCAGGACAGCCACCCGAAAAACACCGCATCAAGCCAAGCGTCGGCTAAGTCGGCACCCGGTGTTGATGATTGCTGAACGAAGCAGGAAAACAAATTGTCGGGGGCGGCAAGCATTCAGCCGCCGCCCCGAATTTTATCCCGCCAGACGGTCAGGCGAACGCAGGATGGAAGCGCCGCCCGCCGCCTGCACTGCAAGGCTTCCATATTCGATACCGGCAGCGAGTGCACGATGAACATCGTGACCTTCGAGCCAGGAATCGATGAAACCGGCATTGAAGGCATCGCCGGCCCCGGTCGTATCGACAACCGGCACATCCTTTGCCGCCATATGAATATTGGAATCAGCAGTGCGCAGCCACGCGCCCTCGCCGCCCCCCTTGAGAGCGACGACCGGGAAATGGACCGCCAGCGCATCGAGCGCCTTTGCGGGGTCATCGTAGCCGGTGATGGCCTGCGCTTCCTCGCGGTTTGGCAGGAAGATATCGACGCCTTCACAGGCGGCAAGCAGGCTTGGATCATGGATCCGCGCATCGTCCCAACTTGGGTCGAGCGAGACGGACAGACCCGCCGCCTTTGCCTGCCGCACGAGGTCAGGGATTTCGTGCAGCGTTGCAAATTCAGCAATATGCAAATGCCCTGCATCCTTCCATTGCAAGGCAGCAGAAAGGGTTGTGGGAAGCGCCGAACCGGCGCGGCGCGACAGAAATGCGCGGTCATTGCCGATCACGCTTGCCACCGTCACCTGCGGCCCGGCATCGTCGGCCCGCTCCAGAAAGCGCAGATCGACACCGTCGATCTTCAGATCCGGCTCAAGCCCGCGTGACAGTCCGTCGAAGCCAAGCCGCGCAACCAGCGCAACCGCCCTTCCCGCATGGGCGAGATGCGCCGCGGAAATGAAAGCACCGCCTCCCGCCGCCATCTTCATGTTTTCTGCAAAGACCTCGCGTCCCGGCTGCGGCAGCGATTGCAGCCCGGTGAAGATGAGGTCGCAATAAATCCGTCCGATGCTGAGGACAGCCGGACGCCTGAACTGTTGCGGCATCATAGGCGGCCCAGGCTCTTCTCGGTCCTGGCATCGAAGAGATAAAGGCTTCCGGCTGGCGCAGACACGGAAAGCGTGCCGCCCGTTGCGGGAATGACCTTGCCCGGCGCCGTTGCAATGACCGAAACGCCGTTGACATCGAGATGCACGAGCGTTTCCGCACCAAGCGGCTCAACCGCCGTCACCGTACCGGTAAGCGACAGGCCATTGGCCGTTCCCTCCTCGACTTTGAGGTCGTGCGGGCGAACGCCGATCAGAATGTCGCCATCGGGTGCAAGTTCGACGCCCGCACCGCTTCGGCGGCCGGCAATCAGGTTCATCGACGGGCTGCCGATGAAGCGTGCCGTAAACACATCGGTCGGGTTTTCATAAAGCTCTGTCGGTGTGCCGGTCTGAAGAATACGGCCATCCCGCATGACGACGATGCGGTCGGCCATGGTCATGGCCTCGACCTGATCGTGGGTCACATAAACGGTCGTCGTCTTGAGGCGCTGATGCAAGCGCTTGATTTCAATGCGCATTTGGGCGCGAAGCTGGGCATCGAGATTCGACAGCGGCTCATCGAACAGGAAGGCCGACGGATTGCGCACCATGGCGCGGCCGATGGCGACGCGCTGGCGCTGGCCACCGGACAACGCTGCCGGGCGACGGTCGAGATAGGGTTCCAGCCCCAGCGCCTTGCCGGTTTCCTCAATGCGCTTGTCCTTCTCGGCTTTAGACAGCTTCGACGTGTAGAGCCCGAAACCGATGTTCTGGCGCACGGTCATATGCGGATAGATCGCATAGTTCTGGAACACCATGGCGATGTTGCGTTGTTTGGGGTCACGTTCATTGACGACTTCACCGCCGATCTTGAGATGACCGCCAGAAATATCCTCAAGCCCTGCAATCATGCGCAAGGTGGTGGACTTGCCACAGCCTGAAGGCCCGACAAAAACGACGAATTCGCCGTCCTTGATCTGGAGATCGATTGCCCGGACCGCCTCGACCTTGCCATAACGCTTGACCAGCTTTTCAAGTTCGATGGTTGCCATCAGCGTGCCTCCACAAGTGCACTGAATTTTTCATTGAGTTCGCGAGCAGCCTTGGCCTCTGCGGCTGCATGATCGTAAGCCACCGCCTTGAAGCGATCTGCTTCCGCCTTATGCCGCGCAAGCGCTGCATTCATCGCGGCCGGTGCCGGACCGCCGAGACGATCACGCACAGCCACGAAATGCTGCGGCGACACCAGTTCTTCAAACTTCTCACGCCCGAAGGATGGCTCGCGTCCGGCGGATTCGCGGAATGCTTCAAGGAAAGGTTCGAAACCATCCTTTTCCAGCCCGCCGCCCATCGACACGACAGAGCGAGCAACCTTGGCCGCGATTTCATGCGCCTGGCGGAAAGAGAGGTTTTCGATACGGACCAGTGAGTCCGCCAGTTCGGTGATCGTGATGCAGGAACGGCGGATGTTTTCCGCGACACGGGCCGGATCGATGCGGATCGCACCGATGAAAGCGGCCAGAAGTTCGAGCACGCGGCCTGCGGAAGCGAATGCCTCATAGCCCATCTGCTGCGTTTCGCCTTCACTGTCGTTCATGTCTGTGAAGGGCGTGTTGTGCATCACATCCAGAACAGTGCGGGCGCGGCCCATGGTCTGGCTTGCCAGATGGCGCATATGTTCCACCGGAACCGGATTGCGTTTCTGCGGCATGATCGATGAAATCTGCACGAAGGCATTCGGCACATAAATCTGGCCGACCTCGAAACTGGTCCAGAACTGGAAGTCCTGAATGAGACGCCCGAGATGGACGAACATCAGTTCCAGCGCCGAGTAGGTCGAGGTGATGTAATCCACCGCTGCGATGCAGCTATAGGAATTGGACAAGGGGGCGGCAAAGCCCAGCAGGCCAGCGACCTGTGCGCGATCGATCGGGAAGCCTGAGGTGGTGATGGCCGCCGCCCCCATGGGCGACATGTTGACGATGGCGCGCGCAGCTTCCATTCGTTCCATATCGCGAATGAGAACCTCGATTGCCGCCGAAAGATAATGGCCGAAAGTCGATGGCTGCGCAGGCTGGCCGTGCGTATAGGCGACGATCAGTGTCTGCTTTTCGCGTTCCGCGGCTTCAATCATTGCATCCAGCAGGTTGCGCGCCTGCGCCATCAACGTATCGATACGGGCTTTCAGGCCGAGCTTGAACAGCGTATGGTCGATATCGTTGCGCGAACGCGCCGTGTGAAGGCGGCCTGCAATATCGGCGCCGATCCGCGCTTTCAGCTCCTTCTCGATGAGGAAGAAAAAGTCCTCCACCTCACCGGTATAAGTCAGTTTCGCAGGATCGATTTCCCTGTCGATTGCTTCCAGCGCACCGGCAATGGCTGCAGCCTGTTCGCGGTCGAGAATGCCGGTTTCAACCAGCATGACGAGATGGGCGCGGTCGATGCGGCGAAAGCCATCGACATGGTGGGTCTTGGCGCCGTCAAAAAGCGGGCGAAGCACGGTTTTCTTGTAAACCGGATCGGGAAAGACGCTTTTATCGGACAGCCGTGGATCAAGATCGGACATGTTCAACCCTTGAGGCCAGCAAGCATGACACCGCGCACGATGTAACGCTGGAGAAGAAGAAAGACGACGAGCGTGGGAAGCGTGGCGATGGCTGCGCCGGTCATGATCATTTCCCATTGGATGGACTGCTCGACGGCGAAGCTCGAAAGCCCGACCGGCAGCGTGTAAAGCTCCGGACTGGTGGCAACGATCAGCGGCCAGAAGAATGCGGTCCAGTTGCCGAGGAAGGTGAAGATTGCGAGCGCCGAGAGCGCAGGCGTCACAAGCGGCATGGCCACTTTCCACCATATCTGGAATTCGTTGAGACCATCGACGCGGGCAGCTTCCAGAAAGTCGTTGGGAACGCCTTCAAAGAACTGCTTCATAAGGAAGGTGCCGAAGGCCGTCATCATGCCGGGGAACATGATGCCCCAGTAGCTGTCCAGCCAGCCGAGCTTGCTCGACATGAGATACCAGGGGATCACCAGCATTTCGGTGGGGATCATCAGCGTGGACAAAATGGCGAGGAAGATGAAATAGCGTCCGCGGAACTGGAATTTCGCCAGCGTATAGCCGACGAGACTGTCGAAGAACACGTTCGACAGCGTGACCACGACTGCAACGATCATCGAATTCAGGAACCAGCGGAGGAAGCGGCCATCGGCGAGAATGGTGACATAGTTCTGCAATGTCGGCTCTGCCGGTATCAGGCGCAGGTCGTAGACCTGCCCTGCCGTCTTGAGCGAGGTGGAGAACATGAAGGCCAGCGGCGTGATCATGATGAGGCCGCCGATAAGCAGCAATGTCCATGTCACGATGCGACCGGGCCGCAGGTTCTGGAACGGGAGCGGTTTGTTTTGAGCGGACGCTGTCATTTCTTTTCCCTCAGGATCCAGAGCTGCAACAGCGAGACGCAAAGCAGGATGGTGAAGAGAACGACGGTTTGCGCAGCCGCATAGCCCATCGCATAGGAGGAGAAGGCGGTCTGATAGATCATCAGCACCAGCGGCTTGGTGGAGCCGAGCGGCCCGCCTGGATCATTCGTGGTCATGTTGTAGACCTGATCGAAGATGCGCAGGAAGCCGATGGACGAGAAGACGACGAGGAATACCGTAGTGGGCTTCAAAAGCGGGATCGTGATCTTGCGCAGGATCGCCCATTCGCCGAGGCCGTCGATGCGTGCGGCTTCATAGAAAGTGTTAGGAACAGCGCGCAGGCCCGCCATGAAGATGATGATCTGGAAACCGAGGCCGGCCCAGATGGACGTCGCCATGATCGCATAGAGACCCTGATCGACCGAGCGCAGGAAACCCTGCTGCGGAAGGCCCAGTGCATTCAGGATATTATTGATGAAACCGATAGGCGCAGGCTGGTAGAACCAGCGCCAGACCCATGCCATGGCAGCCGCCGTTGTGAGATAAGGCAGGAAATAGAGAGCACGGATAAAGCCGTGCATGATGCGCACACGATCCAGAAAATAAGCGATCGTAAACGCCACCACGAGGCTGATCGGTGTGCCGACCAGAAGATAGGTGAAGGTGTTCCGGAACACTTTCCAGAATTCGGGATCGGCAAAAAGCTTCTGGTAATTGGCGAAGCCGATGAACTTTGGCGGGTTCATCAGATCCCAATCGGTAAGCGACAGCCAGAAAGCCTCTATCGTCGGGTAAAAGCGGATGACCGAATAGAACAGGATCGGGAGAGCCAGAAAGCTCCAGACCCAGATCAACCGTCTTGTGCGCATGGAAAGGCGATCCGTCAGGCGGTTGCCCGAAGGCTCCTTCGCCGTGCCGCCTGTTGCAGTCGTCCCGGCTACAGTCGTTGTCATGTTTCAAGATCCTTCGGTTGCGGCGAGGCCGTACCTCGCCGCAATTTCAAAGCCTGTTACTTGGCTGCGTCGAGCACTTCCTGCTCGGTCTTGGCGGCCTGTTCGAGAGATTCCTTGACCGGCTGCTTTTCCAGAATGACGCGGTTGGCCATGTCGACCGCAGTCTGGCGCTGCTTCAGTTCGTCCACGAACATGGTCGTGTGCGCATATTCCAGACCTTTCAGGAACGGACCGTAGATCGGATCGGCAAGGTTCGTTTCCGTCAGGGCCGCCGAACGGCGCGCAGGCAGTTCACCCACGTCCTTCAGCCAGATTTCCATGGCTTCCGGCGAGGAGATGTAATTCAGGAACTTCTTGGCAGCTTCGAGTTTCTCACCGCTTGCCTTGGCGCTGATGCCGTTGGCGAAGTAGCTGGCATAGTTGGAGCGCACGCCTTCCGCATTGGCCGGAAGCTCGGTCACACCCCATTCGAAGTCCTTGATGGTGCGGAACGAACCGAGACGGAAGGTGCCGTCGATGGTCATGGCTGCCATGCCGGCACGGAAAGCCGCCTGCCCTTCGTCCATGAACTTGACTTCGCCGACCTTATGTTCGGTCTGGAGACCGGTATAGAAGGCAAGCGCCTTTTCACCGGCAGCGTCATTATAGGCGACCTTACGGTCGTTGTCGGTGTAAGGCTGACCGCCGAACTGGCGCACCAGAACCTCACGCCACCAATGCTGGTCCTGTCCCGGCATGTCGAGCGTGATGCCTTCGGCCAGAAGATTGCCGGAAGCGTCGCGCTTCGTCGTCTTCTTGGCGGCTTCGACCATTTCATCCAGCGTCTTGGGCGGATTGTTCGGATCGAGACCAGCTTCGGTGAAGAGCTTCTTGTTGTAGAAAAGCGCCAGCGAACGCACGGCGGTCGGCAGACCGTAATATTCGTCGCCGCGCTTCATCGCCGAAACGATCGGGAAGAATTCGCTTTCGATCTTGTCATGCGGGAACGCATCCTGCGGCAGCGGCTGCAGAATGCCGCCAGCCACGAACTTGTCGAGCCAGCCATAGAAGAGCTGCATCACGTCCGGGCTCTTACCGGCCATCTTGGCTGCGATAACGCGCGTCTGATAATCGTCGTAAGGGAACGTGACCTGCTTGACCTTGATATCCGGATTGGCCTTTTCGAAATTCTCGATCAGCTTGTCCATCGCCTTGACGCGTGTCTCAAAGACATACTGCCAATATTCGATTTCGACAGCCTGTGCGGCATTGATTGCAACGGTGCTGAGCCCCGCAACCAGACCTGCCAATAACAGCTTGCGCATTTAAACCTCCCTATTGCCCCGCCCACCGGTACGAATGCGGTCCCAGGCACGGCCACGGAGATGCCTGGCATCATCCGCTTATTCCACCACATGCCGCGCAGGTCGTGCGCAGCGCCCATTTTCCTCACGCAGGGACCCACTTCCCCACATGAACAAGAGCAGTCTTCACCACCCTCTCTTACGGTTCAATGTTGCGAGCGTTTTGTCAATAAGATAATTTAGTTGAATTAATATATTGCTGTTAGAAACAGCCCGCGATATCTCTCTGACGGGAGACAGGAGGGACCATGACATCGAAATCGGACGGCGAACCGGTCACCGCATCTGCGACCGCTGCAAACGGGGCGCTTGCGGTTACCCTCGGCAAGAATCCCGAACGAATCCGCGATCATAACCGGCGCGTGGTGCTTGACGTCGTGCGCCGGCATGGGCCGCTTGGCCGTATGCACATCGCCCGCCTGACCCACCTCACCGCACAGGCCATCGCCAATATCGTCGACGAACTGGTTTCAGAGAACCTGTTGATGCAGCTCGGGCGGCTGAAAACAGGGCGCGGCCAGCCGCCGATCCAGTTCGCGGTCAATCCTGAAGGCGCGATGACCATCGGCGTCGAAATGGGATCGACGCATATGGTAACGACTGCCCTCGATCTTTCCGGCAAGCCAAGAACGCAGCATGTACGCCCGATCCATGATGTCAGCCCCGACAAGCTTTCCGCGCAGTTGCGAAAGGAAGTCGATGCAGTAAAGACTTCGTTTCCGGCGCGCCTCCTCGGCATAGGCGTGGTGATGCCGGGGCCTTTCGACATTGAAGGCATGAGTTCGGTTGGACCGACCACCCTGCCCGGCTGGTCCGGAATCGACGCGGCGGCGGTTTTGAGTGAAGCCTGCGGAGAATCCGTCCTGGTCGAAAACGATGCCAATGCCGCCGCCGTTGGCGAACGCCTGTTCGGTGCGGGGCATGCCATTTCCAACTTCGCCATGATCTATTTCGGGGCCGGTATCGGGCTCGGCATGATCCAGGAAGGTGCACCATTTCGCGGTGCTTTCGGCAATGCCGGCGAAATCGGCCATATCGTCATTACGCCCAATGGGCGTGGCTGCGCCTGCGGCCAGAAGGGCTGTCTTGAAACCTATGCCTCGCTTCATGCCCTGCGTGAAAAGCTTCATGCGTCGGGCATCGGGGAAACCGATTTCGACGCACTCCAGAAACTGCACGAAGCCCGCAATCCGGTTCTGATGGGCTGGGTGCAGGAGGCTGCCGACCATCTGGCGCCAATGATCGCCATGATCGAAAATATCCTCGATCCCGAGACGATCATATTGGGCGGCATGTTGCCCGATGCGATTATCGACGACCTGATCTGGCATATGGGCGGCCTGCCGATTTCGGTCGCGAGCCGCCGCGCCCGCGCATTGCCGCGCGTCATTCGCGGACAGACGGGACAGTTTACCGCTGCTCTGGGTGCCGCGTCCCTTCCGATGTTCGAGGCCATGACGCCGAAACTCGATACCAATTCGGAAGTCTGATCATGCTGACCGCCCACCAGCGCATTGAGCGCCAGAAATCGTCCCCCGCCCTCGTCCGCCTGCATCGGGCGCTCGGCAGGCTCCGCTCCACCGTGACGCTGATGCATACGGGCGCGCATCCGGACGACGAGCAAAGCGGCCTCATGGCCTATTTGCGGTTCGGACTTGGTGTGCGGGTGGTGATCGCCTGTTCGACGCGGGGCGAAGGCGGACAGAACGCGCTCGGCCCTGAACGCGGCGGTGCGCTCGGCGTCATCCGCGGCCGCGAGATTGAGGAAGCGGCGCGCATTCTCGATTGCGACGTGCATTGGCTTGGCCACGGGCCTGACGATTGCGTCCACGATTTCGGCTTTTCCAAGGATGGTGACGGTACCTTTGCCCATTGGGGAGAGGAGCAGACCATCGAGCGGCTGGTTCGCGCCTATCGCGCCGAGCGCCCGGATATCGTGCTGCCTACCTTTCTCGATGTTCCCGGCCAGCACGGTCACCATCGCGCCATGACCCGGGCCGCCGAACGGGCTATACGGCTCGCCGCCGATCCCGATGCCTTTCCTGAACATTTTGCTGAGGGGCTGACGCCGTGGCAGGTAGCGAAATTCTATCTTCCTGCATGGTCAGGCGGTGGCGATACATATGATGACGAACTTCCGCCGCCGGACGCAACATTGACGCTTTATGCCAGTGGCCGGGAAGAGGCAACGGGCGCGGATTTTGACCGCATTGGGGAGTGGTCGCGTGCCTGCCACGCCACTCAAGGCATGGGTCAATGGCCGGAAAAGCCAAAGGTCGAATGGCCACTGCATCTGAGACTGCCGGATAGCCGTTCGGAAAAGACAATTCTTGAGGGACTACAGGAGACCCTCGCCGTTCTCGCCGATGGGCTGGCATTTGAAAATCGGAAGCAGCTTGTTCATGTTCATGAATCCGTCGAACAGGCCATTGCAGCGTTTCCGGATCGTGAAGCCATCATCAAAAACCTTGCCGATGCGGCGAAAAGTCTGAAAACAGTCCTGACCAGCGCACCTGACGGTTTTCTCCTGCTGCATGGCCACAGGCTGGAGCGCAAGCGGCAGGAAATAGATGCTGCCCTGATGGAAGCGGCTTCGCTATTCGAGCGTGCTTATCTGGAAAAACCGATATTGGCGTCGGGGGATGAGACAAGGCTCGTCATCGAGCATGGTCCCGGAGCGGCAGAAATCGCAATAATGGCTGAACCTGTCCTGCCTGAAACCTGTTCTATCGCCTGCAAGCAGCAAACCTCGGAACGAAAGATTTTCACCGTTTCGCTCATGGAAGACGCGCCACCTTCCCCGCTTTTCGAGCCTGCATGGCGGTCGCTGGGCGGTAACGGGCAAGCTTTTGTCCGGCTAAGGGCGCAGTTTGACGACCATCTGGCGGAGTGCGGCTTCGATCTCGAAGAGCCATTCGCTATTGTTCCCCCCGCTTCACTGAAGTTCGATCCGCCTGCCGTCATTGTATCCGGAGGGGAAGAACATTTGCGGGTCAGGCTTGCTGTCGACGGAAAGGCTGACCGGATTGCTTTCACATCGCAAAACGGCTGGAATATAAGCCTGAACGGTCAGAGCGCCGTGCTGCATGGGCCTTCCGCTCCGAAACCGGGCCTGACAAACCTCCAAGCTGCGATCAACGAAAACCCCGCCTGGCAGATGCAGTTTACCGACTATCCGCATATTGGCAGAACCGTGTGGCGCGAGCCTGCAGTGCTGCCGGTGCTGGTTCTTGATGTGAAACTGCCCAATGCACGCATTGGCTACATTGGCGGCGGTGCCGACAATGTCGACCTTTGGTTGAAACGCATGGGTTTCGACATGACCGACCTCGAAGCGCACCATCTTGCGGGCGATCTTTCACAATTCACCACAATCGTGGTCGGAATATTTGCCTTCGGCATACGCGACGACCTCGCAGCAGCGACAGCCAGGCTGCACCGCTTCGTAGAAGATGGCGGGCATCTCGTGACGCTCTATCATCGGCCATCCGATGGTTGGCATCCCGACCAAACGCCGCCGCGAAAACTGACGATTGGCTCCCCCTCGTTGCGCTGGCGCGTTACAAATCCCGATGCGGCGGTTACAGTTCTTAAGCCTGAACACCCACTGCTCGTCGGCCCCAATGTCATCACTGAAGCGGATTGGGATGGCTGGCACAAGGAGCGCGGGCTTTATTTCGCTTCCGCATGGGACGATGCTTATCAGCCGCTGCTTTCAATGCATGATGATGGAGAACAACCGCTTTATGGCTCACTTGTTTCGGCCCGAATTGGCAAAGGCCGTCATACGCATACGAGTCTTGTATTGCACCACCAGCTCGACCAACTTGTCCCCGGTGCTTTCCGTTTGATCGCAAATCTTATGCAACCTGCGGAATGACTGGCGTATGACGCCCCCATGAAATATTCATGACGCTCACGCCTTCAGCGAGGAATTATTTTTCTTTATTTTTCATTTCACTATTTAATTTTTCTTGAGTTTCCTTCGCCGAAAAATTTCGCTCTATCACAACGTGTATTTGACTCATGGAGATGAATTATCATGCGCAATCTGTTACGTGTTTCTTTGGCCGGTCTTTTCCTCGGCGCAAACCTTGCCACGGCTTTCGCTCAGGCAACGCCGGAGCAGATGGAAATGGCCTATAATGCCGCCCGCAATCAGCTTGGCGTTCTCCAGTACTGCCAGGAAAAGGGTTATACCGATGGCGGCGCCATCGAAATCCAGACGAAAATGATCGCGCTTATCCCAGCCCCAGCCGACACGTCCAAGGCCGAAGCTGCCGAAGCAACCGGCAAGCAGGGCAAGGTTTCCGCGATGGGTATGGAGCAGGATATTGCCACGAGCGCAAAAGCGCAGAACATCTCGGAGGAAAAGCTCTGCCAGACCATGGCCGATGCCGTTAAGCAGGCTGGCGCTCAGCTGCCGCAGTAAGCTGGACTACAACCACATCAGAATGGAGCCTCGCGCAAGCGGGGCTCTTTGCTATCTGCAACCCTGCATTCAGCAATTCTCCAATGTCCTTCATGGCGAAGTTTCGAATTTCATTTTGTATTCAGCACTTTATTAAGCATATGCAATACTCACCTTCCGTTTACCATGCAACTTAAGAGGGTGAACATAATTGCCGGATAGTTTGCTCGCAGGTCACAACGACCGCTAAACAAACAAAAATGATCTCAGGAGCAACACATGACCAAGTTAATCGCACGCTTTCGTAAAAATGAATCCGGCGCAACCGCCATTGAATACGCACTGATCGCTGGCCTCATCGCCGTCGTTATCATCGTCGGAGCGCAAACACTCGGAGGTGCAATTAACGATAAGTTCGATGATATCGCAACGAAGGTGGAGAATGCTGGTACCACCCCCAAGCCCTAAGCAAGCGCTATCTATTGGATAAAATACAACCGCCCTTCGGGGCGGTTTTGTTTGGTACAACCTTTTGCCGTTTCAGCCGCAACTTTTGAAACGCCTAAGCGTTTAATGAACATATGTAGAGCATAACTCACGGCCTATTGCGGCGGCTTGATCGCAGCTGACCAAGCTAACGCTCTGCAATCTTTATTGATTATGGGCTTCAGATGGAAACGCGCATAATCCCTCTAAATAGTGGTTCGCCGCGTGGTTATTGCGTTTCCAGCGCTGACCCCGGCCTTTCGGAGTAGCGAACATGTCATTGAAATCCATTTTACTGGCGCTTGGCATTGGCGCTGCCAGTCTGACGCTTAGCGGCTGCGTGTCCGAAGGCTATTACGGCGACGGTTACGATCCCTATTATTCGCGCGGCAGCTATATCGGCACCGGGGTCATTTATGACAGCGGCGGCTATTACCGCGATTATCGTCGTTACCCGCGTTACTATCGGGATTCTGGTTATCGCTATCGCGACGGTTATCGTTACCGCGACCGTGACAGGGATAGGAACCGTCCAAGCTACAACAGGCCGGACCGCCCTCGCCCGCCGCGGCCCGAACGTCCGTCATCCGGAGCCCCTGTCGTAGAGCGGCCCGGACCGAATACGGTTCCGGTTTTCCGACCGATCAGGCGCGAGTCGCATAACTGACAGCATGCCACCAACCAAAACACCCGCCGACATCCGGCGGGTGTTTTATTTGATATAGCGGCATTTGCGTCAGAGCCTGATCACATATTCCTTGCGGGTAGTCTCGATGACCTCCCAGCTGCCCTTGAAGCCCGGTCGGATGACAAAACTGTCCCCGGCCCCGACTTCCCGGCTCCCGCCGCCTTCCTCGCTGACGATGGAGCGGCCGGAAAGAATGTGGCAGAATTCCCATTCGTCATATTCGATACGCCATTTTCCCGGCGTACTCTCCCATATGCCTGCAAAAAGCGTTCCTTCGGCGTTCTCCTCCAAATTCCATGTGCGGAATTCGGGGCTACCTGAAAGAATGCGCTCCGGTGGGGGAGCGCCTTCTTCCGGCTCGATGCCGGAAAGGTTGAAATCGAGAAACCGGCTCATCGATCAGACCTTCGCCAGCGCCTGTTCCAAATCGGCGATGATATCATCAGCATCCTCGATGCCGATGGAAAGGCGCACCACATCCGGTCCCGCACCCGCAGCCACCTTCTGCTCGTCGGTCAGCTGACGGTGGGTTGTGGATGCCGGGTGGATGACCAGCGAGCGCGTATCACCAATATTGGCAAGCAGGGAGAAGAGGTCGAGGCTGTCGACGAATTTCACGCCAGCGTCGTATCCGCCCTTGAGGCCGAAAGTGAACACCGAGCCGGCCCCCTTCGGTGCGTATTTCTGCTGGAGCGCGTGGAATTTATCATGCGGCAATCCGGCATAATTGACCCATGATACCTTGTCGTGACCGTGCAGCCAGGAAGCAACCTTCAACGCGTTGTCGCTGTGGCGCTGAATGCGCAGCGGCAGCGTTTCCACGCCCGTCAGGATCTGGAACGCATTGAACGGTGAAATGGCAGGCCCGAAATCCCGCAAGCCCAGAACACGGGCAGCGATAGCAAAGGAAATATTTCCGAAAGTCTTGTGCAGTTCCAGGCCGGCATAGTCTGGGCGCGGTTCTGTGAGCAGCGGGTAATTGCCGGACTTCGCCCAGTCGAATGTTCCGCCATCGACCAGAATGCCGCCCATCGAATTGCCGTGACCGCCGATAAACTTGGTCAGCGAATGGACCACAATATCCGCGCCATGCTCGATCGGGCGCACCAGATAGGGCGATGCGAGCGTGTTGTCCACGATCAGCGGCAGGCCGTGCTTGTGAGCGATTTCGGCAATCGCCTCGATATCCACGACAATACCGCCCGGATTGGCGAAGCTTTCGATGAAGATGGCGCGGGTCCGATCGTCAATCTGCTTGGCGAAATCGGTAGGATTGGTAGCATCGGCCCAGCGCACATGCCAGTCGAAAGACTTGAACGACTGGCCGAACTGGTTGATCGAGCCGCCATAGAGCTGCCGTGCTGCGATGAAATTGTCGCCCGGCCGCAGAAGCGTGTGGAACACGAGCAGCTGTGCCGCATGGCCCGATGCGGTCGCGACCGCCGCCGTACCGCCTTCAAGCGCGGCAATGCGTTCTTCCAGAACCGCCGTGGTCGGGTTGGTGATGCGCGTATAGATATTGCCGAAAGCCTGAAGGCCGAACAGGGATGCCGCGTGGTCGGCGTCCTCGAACACGAAAGATGTGGTCTGGTAGATCGGCGTTGCACGCGCCCCCGTCGTTGGATCGGGCTTTGCGCCTGCGTGGACAGCCAGCGTTTCAATTCCGGGCGAACGTTTCGACATGATTTCCTCCAGCGTCTAAGCCCCAATGATGACAGGACGTTAGGCGTTGCCGCCAGGAAAGCAAAGGCGGATTTTCCGCGAAATGGCGGAATCGCAGAATTTAAATCCAAAACTTTCTATTCAGCGATCAGGCGGGGGTATTCGATGGCTGGACAACGGTCCATGACCACGGTCAGACCTGCTTCGCGGGCGCGGTTTCCCGCTTCTTCGTGCACCACACCAAGCTGCGTCCACAGGATTTTCGGCCTCGGCTGCATGGCCAGCACCTCATCGACGATTCCCGGCAGCGAATAGGGTTCGCGGAAGACATCGATCATGTCCACCGGCTCATCGATATCCGCCAGCCGGGCCACCACGCGCTGGCCGTGAATATCCTTGCCCGCCTGCCCCGGATTGACCGGAATCACGCGGTAACCCTTGGAAAGCAGGAACTCCATGACGCCATTGCTCGGGCGCTCCGGCTTCGGCGAAGCGCCGAGAAGCGCTATGGTTCTGACGGAAAGGAGAATTTCGCGAATCTGGTCGTCGGAAGGATTTTGCATCTCTGTTCCCTTCGAATGGCTGGAGCCGGTGCTTGCATAGAGGCACATGCACCCCTTATTGAGTATTTAAGTTGGGAGGAACGCATGAATATCAATACCACGCATCGCACAGGCGTCGGCCCCGTGATGACAATCGGGGATCTGCAAGCTTTCATGAAACGCGAGTTCCCACAGCTTGGCGACACATTCGAGATCACGGCAATCGACGATGGTTCTGCAACGATGCGCCTTCATGCCGACGAGCAGCATCTGCGACCGGGCGGCACCGTGTCCGGCCCTTCGCTTTTTGCCCTAGCCGACGTAACCGCCTATGCCGCCATACTCGCCCATATTGGTCCGGTTGCCCTGGCGGTGACGACCAGCCTGAACATCAATTTCCTGCGCAAGCCATCTCCCGGAGCGATCGATGCCGTGGCGCATCTCCTGAAACTCGGGAAGCGTCTCGCTGTGCTCGAAATCAGCCTGACCGACGCTGCAAACGGCGAACTCGTTGCCCACGCGACGGCCACTTATTCGATCCCGCCGCGCTGAAAATGATGGAAAATTATATGGTATTATAATACCAAATCTATAACTTATTGATTTTGTTTAATTTTTAAACGGGCGCTCGGATTAAAGGGCTTGACGGAAGCGTCAACATTGTATATCGACCCGCCGGAAGCGAGCAGAAGTGATCTTTTGCCCGCTCGTTCGGGTTGGATCAGTCCAACACAAGCAACAAAAAAAGCCCGGTTCGCAAGGACAGGGATCAAGTCAAGGAAGACTTCAATGGCAACTTTCTCTCAGAAGCCGGCTGAAGTGGTGAAGAAGTGGGTGCTGATCGACGCCGAAGGTCTCGTCGTCGGCCGTCTCGCATCGCTCGTCGCCAATCGCCTGCGTGGCAAGCACAAAGCAACCTTCACCCCGCATGTTGACGATGGCGACAATGTCATCATCATCAATGCCGACAAGGTTGTTCTGACCGGCAACAAGTATGCCGACAAGAAATATTACTGGCACACCGGCCATCCGGGCGGCATCAAGGAGCGCACTGCTCGCCAGATCCTCGAAGGCCGTTTCCCGGAACGCGTTCTTGAGAAGGCAATCGAGCGCATGATCCCGCGTGGTCCACTCGGCCGTCGCCAGATGAAGAACCTGCGCGTTTATGCAGGCCCGAACCATCAGCATGAAGCTCAGCAGCCGGAAGTCCTCGACGTCGCAGCGCTGAACCGCAAGAACAAAGGGAATGCATAATCATGGCTGAGCAGCTCAACTCGCTCGAAGAACTCGGCACCGTTGCCAAGACCGAAGCTGCCGCTCCGGTTCATGTCCAGAAGCTGGACGCACAGGGCCGCGCCTATGCCACCGGCAAGCGCAAGGACGCCGTTGCACGCGTATGGGTCAAGCCGGGCACTGGCAAGATCACCGTCAACGACAAGGAATTCGAAAAGTATTTCGCACGTCCGGTTCTGCAGATGATCCTGCAGCAGCCGATCGTCGCTTCGAATCGCGCTGGTCAGTTCGACATCGTTGCCACCGTTGCCGGTGGCGGTCTCTCCGGTCAGGCCGGCGCCGTTCGTCACGGCATCTCCAAGGCCCTCACCTACTACGAGCCGGGCCTGCGCACGGTTCTCAAGAAGGGTGGCTTCCTGACCCGCGACAGCCGCGTTGTCGAACGTAAGAAGTACGGTAAGGCCAAGGCTCGCCGTTCGTTCCAGTTCTCCAAGCGCTAATAATCTTTTCGCTTCGGATTTACAGAAAAGCGGGCCTTCGGGTCCGCTTTTTTGTTTTCGTTCCACACCGCATTTCAGCCTGCCCAACTGCGGATGGACTTGCGTTTGATCTCAAGCTGCCTTTGCGGAGACTGTTTGTAATAGTCCTGCGCCATGCCTGAAACCCAGTCGCCGTAGCTCGGATTGGGCAGCATGAAAAACTTCGTGCCGAATGCTTCCCGGTTGGCTTCGACGAATGCGCGTCGCTGCTGGTTGTTCTTGTGATAGGTTGCAGCTCCGAAGTCGTTGAGATTGTCCCCCATATAGATGACGACATCATATCCCTCAGCCTTGATACTATCGAAACGCTCCTGCTTGTTGGACTGACCGCTGTTCAGCAGAAGCGTTTTTGCGGACACGCCCGGAAAGCCAAGCCTTTCAATGTTGGCTGCGGTAGACTGAAACGACCGGGCATCGCGGTTCGTGACGTAGAACATCGTGCCGCCGTTCGCGTTCACATGCCTTGCAAACTCCACAGCGCCCGCAATTGGACGTGCCTGCCCGGCGGCCATCCAGCGCGCCCATGCCTCCTCCGTAAAGGGTACGCCCTGCCTGACGCGCCATCCGGCATAGGCGGTATTGTCGATCATCGTCTCGTCGAGATCGACGATTACGGCCTTCTTTCTTCCCTTTGCCGGTTTTGCTGCGTCGAAGGCCCGACGCGCGCCATTGAATGCCTGATAAGCCAGCGCGTCATATTCGCCTGACAGTTGCATCCAGTTGATTGCGCTTACATTCTGCTGCTCCAATTGATAGCTGGCGGAGCGTTGGTTCGTTGCACAGCCCGCAAGTGAAGCGGAACAAACAAGAATGGCCGAGATCGCAAGAAGCGTTTTTCGCATGATGTCCCTCCATAAATGAGAGCCATTAGCGCTTAACGGTTCCCGCACCTCAATTGCTGTTATTTGCCCTCAAGATGTTAGGTAGCAGTGCGCCTTCGCCACAGTTGCAAGCCGGTTCGATAGCAGTCATGACTATTCCAAGAACCTCTGACCCTACTCACTAGCGGATAAACCCCATGTCCCTGCCTGTAGCATCAAACCGTTTCGCGGCCACGCCGGAGCCGCCCTACCTGATTGTCACCTTTGCTTCGCAGCGTGTCAGCGGCGAGGACGATGGCTATGGCGACATGGCAGTTCAGATGGGTGAACTTGCGGCGAAACAGCCCGGCTATCTCGGTATTGAAAGCGCGCGCGACGCGGAAGGCTTTGGTATCACCAATTCTTTCTGGGCCGACGAAGAAAGCATCCGCGCGTGGAAGCGCGACGTGGACCATCTGGTTGCGCAGAGACTCGGGCGCCAGAAATGGTATGAAGCCTATCGCGTGCGTATCGGACGCGTGGAGCGCGCCTATGGATTTGATGCCAAGAGCGAATGAAAACGCTATAGAAGCCAGACCATCATCCCGGACGACAGACATGCCTGCAAAGACCATCGACCACGCGATCACTGCCCGCAGCCTGACCAGCGCAGCCACGGACCCGACCCATGCGGGCGTGCTATCGTTCATGCGGCGGATATACACGAAGTCGCTCAAGGGAGCCGAAGCGGTTGTCTGGGGCATTCCCTTCGATGCCGCCGTTTCCAACCGGCCCGGCGCACGCTTCGGTCCACAGGCGATCCGCCGGGCCTCGGCCATCTTCGACAATGACCCGCAATATCCGTTCGAGCGTGACCTCTTCGAGAATCTCGCTGTCATCGACTATGGCGACTGCCTGCTGGATTACGGCAATCACTACAAGACCCCCGCCACTATCGAGCGCGAAGCGGCAAAAATTCTGAAATCCGATGCGTTCCTGCTGACACTTGGCGGCGATCATTTCATCACATGGCCACTTCTCAAGGCCCATGCAGCAAAATATGGCCCGCTGGCGCTGGTGCAGTTCGATGCCCATCAGGACACATGGTTCGACGATGGCAAGCGGATCGACCACGGTTCATTCGTGGCCCGTGCGGTGCGCGATGGCATCATCGATCCCGACCACTCGATTCAGATCGGCATCCGCACCCACGCGCCGGAAGATTGTGGCATCAAGATCATCTATGGCCACGAGGTGGAGGACATGTCGGCGGCGGCGATCGCCGATGAAATCCTGAAGCGCACCAATGGCACCAAGGCCTATCTCACCTTCGACATCGACTGCCTTGATCCGGCCTTCGCGCCGGGAACCGGTACGCCGGTCGCTGGTGGCCCGTCATCGGCAAAGATTTTGTCCGTCCTGCGCAAGCTCGCAGCTCTTGACTTCGTGGGCGCTGATGTGGTCGAGGTTGCACCAGCCTATGATCATGCCGATATAACAGCCATCGCGGGAGCGACGATTGCAATGTACTATCTGGGCCTTCTGGCCGAACGGAAAGAACGACGATGAGGCGCTTGTTCACAAAGTGATTCAAACAGCTCAAACGCTGATTCCACGTAATGTCGTAACTTTCTGAATTCAAAGGCAAAACGCATGAAACCGAAAATCTTCATCGATGGCGAACACGGCACCACCGGCCTGCAGATCCGCGCCCGTCTGGCCGAGCGCGACGATCTGGAAGTGATCTCGATCCCGGAAGCCGAGCGGCGCAACAAGGATTTGCGCGCCGACTATCTGCGCGCTGCCGATATTGCGATCCTTTGCCTGCCGGACGATGCCTCCAAGGAAGCGGTTTCCCTGCTCGAAGGTCACAACTCGACCCGCATCATCGATACGTCGACCGCTTATCGCGTGCACCCCGACTGGGCCTATGGTTTTGCCGAGCTGGCGAAAGGCCAGCGCGAACGCATCAGCGAGGCGCGCCTCGTCGCCAATCCGGGTTGCTACCCGACCGGCGCGATTGCGCTTGTTCGCCCGCTTCGCGATGCGGGCCTGCTGCCTGCCGACTACCCGGTGAGCGTCAATGCTGTTTCCGGCTATACCGGCGGCGGCAAGCAGCTGATCGCCCAGATGGAAGACAAGGACCATCTGGACTATCTGGCGGCAAACAATTTCCTTTACGGCCTGCCGCTCAAGCATAAGCACGTGCCGGAACTGCAAATGCATGGCCGTCTGGAACGCCGCCCGATCTTTTCACCCAGCGTGGGACGCTTCCCGCAAGGCATGATCGTACAGGTTCCCCTGTTCCTGAGCGAACTTGAAGGATCACCGTCGCTTGCAAAGATTCATGCTGCGCTGACCGATCATTATGCCGGTCAGGATATTGTCGAAGTCGTGCCGCTTGAGGAAAGCGCGAAGCTTCCGCGTGTCGATGCGGAAGAGCTTGCGGGCAAGGATGGCATGAAGCTTTTCGTCTTCGGCACCGTAGGCGACGGAGAAGTCAATCTCGTGGCGCTGCTCGACAATCTGGGCAAAGGCGCGTCGGGTGCCGCCGTCCAGAACATGAACCTCATGCTCGGCAAGGCATGATGCCGAAGCAGCCGGTGTTTCCTGTCGAATGGAATATCGGCTCGTTCGAGCCACTGGCGGATAAGCATTCAAGCCTCGTCTGGAAGGTCGAACGCATCGATCATCCGGGCGAGGTTTTTGTCGTCAAGCAATTGAAGCCGGCCGGAATGGAAGAATTGCGCGGAGCCCATTATCTTGCCTGGCAGAATGGGCATGGTGCGGCGCGATTATACGCCCTGGATGGTGCGTCGATGCTGCTCGAATATGCGGGCGACTACCACCTCGATGAACACCTGAAGCGCGGTAACGACGCCGAATGCCTGCTCATCTTCGGCGAGGTGCTGAGCGCGCTGCATACGCCCTCTCCCGCCCCGATACCGGTTGACTTGCAACCGCTCGACAAACACTTTTCCGGTCTTTTCGCGGTGGCGGATGAAAGCCCGCTCTATGCAGAAGGCACGGCGGTCGCCAGGCGCTTGCTGGCCACGCCACACGAAACTATCCCGCTGCATGGCGACATCCACCATGAAAACATCATCAAGGGACCCCGCGGCTGGCTCGCCATCGATCCGCACGGGGTGGCTGGGGACGCCGCCTTCGATGCGGCCAACATCTTCTACAATCCGCTCGATCGCGACGATCTCTGTCTGGATCTCGAACGTGCGCGGGGCATGGCCGAACATTTCGCGCCGATCATCGGGCGAGATGCGGCCTATATTCTGGATTATGCCTTCGCCTATGGCTGTCTCTCAGCCGCGTGGCATCGTGAAGACGGTAACGACGCGGATGAAGCGCGGGAACTGAAGATCGCCTCCGCGCTCAGGCAATTGCGTCGGACCAGCTACCCCTCGTAAGCGCCCTTGGTTGCGCGCCAGTGCGCAACCGCGAACGCCAGAACGATCAGCGCGAAGAACTGATGCGTCAGGCCCAGGTGCAGCGGAACGCTCATCAGAAGCGTTGCAATACCGATAACAGCCTGCACAAGTATCAGACCGAGGAGAACAATGGTGCGGCGCGCATGGGTGCTGCCCGGAGCCTGATTCCAAACCTGCAGCGAATGCAGCACAGCCAGAACAAGAACCGTATAGGCAAACACGCGGTGCACGAACTGGACCGTTTTCGGGTTCTCGAACAGGTTGCGCCACCATGGCGACTGGATGAACAGATCCGACGGCACCACAGCACCATCCATCAGCGGCCATGTGTTATAGGTCAGACCGGCATGCAGCCCGGCCACGAGCCCACCCAGGTAAATCTGCACAAGCACGGCGAACACGATCCAACCCGCAAAGCGCTGGACCGACCGTTCCGCCGGTCGTTCGCTATAGGTGACAAGGCCCCGCGCAATGTAGAATACCGCCGTTATGATGACGCAGGCCGTCGTCAGATGGATCGCCAGGCGATACTGGCTGACGCTCGTCAGCTCGCTCAGGCCGGAGGCCACCATCCACCAGCCGATAGCGCCCTGCAGGCCGCCGAGCGCCAGCAGACCCAGCATGCGGTATTTGAGGCCACCCCGGAGGCGTCCCGTCACCCAGAAGAAGGCCAGCGGAACGGCGACCAGAAACCCGACAAAACGCGCAAGCAGGCGATGCGCCCATTCCCACCAGAAAATGTACTGGAATTCCTCCAGCGACATGCCCTTGTTGATCTGCTGATACTGGGGAATCTGGCGATACTTGTCGAACTCTTCCACCCATTCGGCATGGTTCAGCGGCGGAATGACGCCGTGAATGGGCTTCCATTCGGTTATGGAAAGGCCAGAACCCGTCATGCGTGTGGCACCGCCGACCATGACGATGGCAATCAGCACGACGAAAACTGCATAAAGCCAATAACGCACGAGGCGACGGTCGCGGTCCTCTTTCGATGACCTGCCCTGTCCTACACGCTGCGCCGTTGCTGCCGTCATGCCATTCACCCTTCGATAACAAGAGAAGGATACATGCCGCATAGGTGAAGCCGTTACAAGTTGGTGTCACGCGACATGCCGCCGCGTTTTTACCCTTTCACTGTCACCGTTCACCGGTTAGTGAAGAAACGGGAAAAGGAGAACTGCGCCATGCCCGTTCGGCTGAAGAAACTGATCGGCACTTTTTTGCTGGTTGCACTGGTTATCATCTACGCGGTATTCGCGACCATTATCGCCGTGGCGCATCTGGCCCAGTCAAGCGCGTGGGTGCATCTCCTTTATTTCTTCGTGACCGGCATTCTGTGGGTTCTGCCAGCCATGGGCATCATCTGGTGGATGGCGCAGCCACCACGCAAGAAACAACATTAATCCCCTCCGAGGAAGCTGCAGACAATGGCGGGTGAAGTCGCAGCGCACGTTCTGACGGATTTCAGCGAGATCGCGCGGCTCTGGAAAGATGCCGAGGCCGTTCACGGCGCGCCCCAATCGCTCGAATGGATCGATAACTGGCGCGCCATCGTCAATGCCGACAGTTTTGTCGTCGGGCTTTTTCACGGAACCACGCCGATCCTGCTCGTGCCGCTGGAAGCTGTCAGCCACAGGGGTGTAAAAATTGCGCGCTATCCCGGCGGAAGCCACGCCAATTGCAATTTTCCCTGGCTCAGCAAGGAATTTGATGGCGTTGCCGGTCGCGAGGCAGTCAATCAGCTACTCGGCATCATCCGCAAGGTGCGACCGGACATCGATGCACTGTCGCTGACACGCCAGTTTTCTGAAATGCAGGGTGCAGTCAACCCACTGCTTGCTCTCGGAAAAGCGCCCAATCCAAATCCGGTTCTCGCCGTCTCTCTTAATGGCGGCTTCGATGCCGTGCTTGATCGCGCCAATCGCAAGCGAAAGCTGAAAAAGCATCGCCAGCACGACCGCCGCTATGAGGAAAGCGGAGGCTGGAGAATTGACGCACCCCGAAGCCCTGCGGAGTCAGAAAAGGTTCTCGATCTCTTTTTCGCGATGAAGGCGCAGCGTTTTCGGCAAATGGGTATCAGCGACCCATTCTCCGACGAGAATGTGCGCAATTTCTTCAAAGTCTTTTTCTGCGCGGGCCTGACGAAAGATCATCAGTTGAACGAATTGCGCTTTCTTGAGGTGGGCGGGACCATACGTTCGATCATCGGAAAGGTGTTCGGCGTTGCAGGACCGACCGTTGAGTTCGGCGCAATCGCACAAGATGAACTGATGACGGCAAGTCCGGGTGAATTCCTCTTCTTCGAGGATATCAGCCGTAGTTGCGGTGAAGGCCATTCGGTCTACAGTTTCGGCATTGGCGACGAGCCCTACAAGCGCGAATGGTGCGACATCGATCTTGCGATCTATGACACGCTGGTGCCGCTATCAGCCAAGGGCAGGTTTTTCACGGCGCTGCAATCAGCCCGCAACGCGGTCGCCGGAAGCCTCAAGCGCAATCCGCGTCTCTGGGGCATGGCCAAGGCGCTGCGCAGCAGGTTCGCGAAAAGGTAGAGCGTGCTGGCGATCCGATTCAGGAACCCGTTGCAAGACATTGTTCCAGAATCAGATTCCGGCAATCAGGCCGGTTCGTCCATCAAAATGACGACGTCTTCATAACCACCTTGGTCGAGGTCGAGCGCGGCGAGCGCGACGCCCTTGTCGTCCGGATCGACAATGCTCATCACCACGGAAGCGGGTCCATCCGCAATGCGCCCGATCTGTTCCGAAGACGACGGACCGCACTCTACGACGACAAAATCATAGACCGTTTCCAGCGCGTCGAGAATGAGCGGCAGGCGATCGGCGGAGCGCATGGCGATTTCGGGATCCGCCTCCCCTAGCGGCACAACGTGAGCCTGTGAGAACCGGTCGCTGTGGATGACCTCGTTGAAACGCCGCTCGCCGGACAAAAGCTCGGTAATGCCGGGCAGATGCGTACCGTCCAGCATGGCCAGACCTACAATTCCCTGAGCAGTCATATCCACGAGAATCGCCCGCTTGCCGCGATCCGCGAATTCACGCAACAGACGCACCGTCCCCGCCGATGCCTTGTCACCTTCGGGAGAAACAACCACGATGCGCTTCTCCTTACCGCTGGCAAGCAGATCGGCGACAGCTTCCACACCATTGGGATTATGCTGGCGCGTTTCGCGCTGGCTGGTCTTGTCCCGCCTGATCATGGGAAACTCCTCCACGGTTTTCCGTGCATCCGAAACCGGTGGCCTCACCGCAAACGGCATATTCCATGAACGGCGCGGTGCCACAATTGTTTCATTCGAAACTGCATCGCCGCCTTCGGCTCTCGATGGCGGCACAGCAGCAGCTTCGGCGGCAGCGGCAATAACCGGCATCTCGATTTCCTCCACTGCGGCAGCCCTCTGGCCACCGGTCGTCACGAAGGCCCGACCGCTGAACAATTCACGCAGCAGAACGAAAATAGACAGCAGCAGCAGGCCCGCCACGAAAGTCGAACCGACGATCGGCAATATCATCGGATAATAGGGAACCGCCGGGGTTTCCGCCGAAGAAAAGACGCGGGCATCGACCGGCACATAGTTGCGGTCGGTACGGGACGCGGCTTCGCGATAGCGCGTCAGATAGGTTTCAAGAAGCTGGCGCTGTGCCGCCGCTTCGCGCTCCAATGCGCGCAACTCGACTTCCTGATCGCCAGCCTGTGCCGCCTGTGCCTTCACCCGGTTCAGTTCGCGATTGAGTTCGTCCTCGCGAAGCTTTGCTGCGGAGACTTCATTGTCGAGGCTGGCAACGAGCTTGCGGCCTTCGTTCCTGATCTGCTGGTCGAGATCGGCGAGCTGCGAACGCAGCGCCTTGATACGCGGATGGCCATCGAGAAGTGTCGTCGAAAAATCGGCAATCTGGGCATTGAGCTGGATGCGCCTTTCGGCAAGACGCTGCATCATTCCGGAAGCCAACACATCCGGCAGCGTGTCGATGGGCGCACCGGAGGCGAGCGCCTTGCGAATGCTTTCCGCCTTGGCTTCCGCAGAAGCGCGGTTGGTGCGAACCCGGGTGAGTTCGGTCGAGACTTCAGAAAGCTGCTGTGTCGCGATGGTGCTGTTGCTCTGCCCGGTCAGAAGCCCGCGCGAAGCACGGTAATCCGCAACCTTCCTTTCCGCGTCGCGGACACGGTTGCGCAGGTCGTCAATTTCAGGGGCAAGCCAACCGGTCGCATCGTCGTTCGATTCAAGCTTCGCGGCCTGTTGAAACAGGATGTACTGATCGGCCAGCGCGTTGGCGACATTCTTTGCCGTTTCCGGGTTCGCCGACGTATATTGCACCACGATGACGCGCGAAGCAGTAACGGCAAAAACCTGCATGTTCTTGCGCAGTTTCTGCAAGACGCGCTCTTCCGGGGTCAGGCGCTCCGGATCGGTCCGCATGCCAAGCATGATGAGAACGCGGGTCCAGGGCTTCACTTCCGTTGTCGTGAAGGCTTCATTGCTGGTCAACTTGAGCTCGTCGGAAACTTTCTTGAGAAGATCGCCGGAGGAGAACACCTCGACCTGGCTCTTCACCCCTTCGGCATCGAAAAGCGGACGCTCGGCAGAAGTCTCGCCGTTGGGGCGGGTATAGATGGATTCACGGGCCTCGATCATGAGGCGTGCTTCGGCGCGGTAATCCGGTGTCAGGAGAAGGCAAATGGCCCAGGCAAGCGCCGCCATGAGAAGCGCGCCGCCCACAATGAACAGCCAGTGACGGCGCAGGCTGGAGAACAGCGCACCGATATCAATATCTGCGTCCCTTGATAACGGATCGACTTCTGCCATTCCCCATTCTCCATGGACTTCGCGAGTGCGCTTGCGCGCGTGATCGCTCTCGCCCGCGTGGGATGAAACACCCCCGAATCTGGGCGGAAGGTAAAGGAACAAGGTAACCAGAGGGTTAAGCAGGGTAAGTTCGCCACCGTGACGAAGCATAAAGATTTTGCACCGGACCCTGTCTTCTTTACCAGCCATTAACCCTAATCAATCGATAACGCTTGCAACCGATATTCGTAATCGCGCTGTCGGTACCGCGTCGATTGCGTGCGTTGAGAAATATTGCTTTTCGGAAGAACCGAGGCGGAAAATGACGGCGAAGACAATTCAGAACAAGCGCAAAGGCCACACTCTGCTCGTGGCACTCGGCCTTGCCGCCATGACGCTTTCTGCCTGCTCCAGCTATCGCCCTGCCCCGCCCGCTTTCCACGAGGCGCTGAACCAGCCCTATATGCTGGATGCCGGCGACCGGGTGCGTATCACGGTTTTCGAGCAGCCGAGCCTTACCAATACCTATAGCGTCGATCAGGCTGGCTATATCGCTTTCCCGCTCGTGGGCAGCATTCCGGCACGCGGCAAGACATCCAAACAGCTGGAGGGCGTCATCGCATCCAAGCTGCGGGGCGGCTATCTGCGCGACCCTGACGTCAGCGCTGAAATCGACCGCTATCGTCCGATTTTCGTGATGGGCGAAGTGGGTGCTGCCGGCCAGTATTCCTATGTTCCGGGTATGACCGCGCAAAAAGCGATCGCCGCAGCGGGCGGTTTCAGCCCGCGCGCCAATCAGGAGAATGTCGATATCACGCGCCAGTTCAACGGCAAGGTCCTGACGGGCCGCGTGCTGATTTCCGATCCCATCCTGCCGGGCGACACGATCTATGTGCGCGAACGTCTATTCTGATGGCGATTGATGGCTGATGATACCAATGCCTCCCCGCTGCGCATCCTCCACTGCTTCCGCGAACCGACCGGCGGGCTCTTCCGCCACGTCCGCGATCTGGTGGGCCTGCAGGCGGAAAAAGGCCACGCGGTCGGCATTGTCTGCGACGCAACGACCGGCGGTCCGCGCGAAGACGCGCTTATGGAGGAATTGCGGCCAAAGCTCGCGCTCGGCCTTCACCGCATTGCCATGCAGCGCCGTGTCGGACTGGGCGATGCAGCGGCAGCCTACAAAACATATCGCATCATCAAGAAATTGCAGCCGGACATATTGCACGGACATGGCGCCAAGGGCGGCGTCTATGCGCGTTTGTTCGGCTCAGTCTTACGGGTATTAAGGTCTCGCGTAGCCCGTATCTATTCACCGCATGGCGGAAGCCTGCATTTTGACAGAAAGACGCGCCGCGGCGGCGCCGTCTTTCTGATCGAGAGGTTGCTGGCCCCTCTGACCGATGCGGTGATGTTCGTCTCGAACTTCGAAAAGCGTATTTACGAAGAAAAGGTAGGGAGGCCCTATGGCCTTCATGCCGTCATCTATAACGGCCTGGCCGAAGATGAATTCATACCCATCGCCGACGCAGCCGGTGCCAGCGATTTTCTGTTCGTGGGCACGATGCGCGAACTGAAGGGACCGGACGTCATGATCCGCGCCCTTGCCCGCCTGCGCGACCGGAACCAGCGCGCCCTCACCGCGACCATGGTGGGAGACGGCGCGGAAAAGCCCGGCTTCATCGCCCTTGCCGAAGAACTAGGCCTTTCCGGGCAAATCCGCTTTCTGCCCGGCATGGCTGCGCGCGAGGCCTTTGCCCTGGGGCGTATAATGGTGGTTCCGTCACGCGCCGAAGCGTTTCCCTATATCGTTCTGGAGGCGCTCGCTGCCGGGAAAGTCCGTCATCGCCAGCAATGTTGGCGGCATTCCCGAAGTGTTTGGGCCTCGCTCCCCCGCACTGGTGGAGCCGGAGGAGGAGGCGCTTGCGCATAAGATGCTGGGCGTTGCGGATGATCCCGCAGCGTTTCGCGCCGCGATGCCGGACGCGGCGCGGTTGCATGAGCGTTTCAGCCTGCAAACCATGGCCCACTCGATCGAGACGATCTATTACGAGGCACATCCCGACCGGACAGTGCCGGAAGATTGACGGATACCCCTCACCCAACCATCGCGGCGAAGGGTTCGGAGGCGGACACAGCTCTGTCCACCTGTGACCGAAATCCGCCCCGCGCCGCAAAATAGATATAGTGGAAGGCGTCGGCACGCCCGCCGATCAACGATATATCCTCGCGTTGCCATTGCCAGGGCAGCATGTCCAGCTTGTCTTCAAACGGGTCGGATATGGTTGCGGACCAGAACGCGGCGACGCCGTTCGGCTTCAATGCCCGTTTCACCACCCTGAGCCCATCGTCCTCGTAGATGACTCCGTTGGCGGCGCGGACGGTAAAATCCGGTCCATTATCCGTATCCATCAGTATGGCATCATACCGGTCCTGCTCAGCGCGAAGGACATCCATCACGTCGGCAACCCGGACATCGACCCGCGGATCGTTCAGCGGATGATCGGCAAGATGGCCGATATGGGTCCGGTTCCAATCCACGATCTCTGGAACAAGCTCGCACACCGTCACCCTGGCGTCGGGTCCAAGCAAGTCAAGCGCGGCCCGAAGCGTGAAGCCCATGCCGAGCCCCCCGATCAGCATGTGTGACACCGCCCGTCCGTGCAGGCGAAGCGACCTCTCTGCCAATACGGTCTCGGACTGAAAGTTGACGTTCGACATCAATTCCAGGCCGTTATAACGGATTTCATAGATGTGATCGCGTTTTCGCAACAGAATTTCATCGCCGGCATGATTGCCCGCTCTCGCCAGTTCGGCCCAGATAGTCATGATCAACCCTAGCGCGCCTTGTCGAATGCCGCTAAGGGCTCGGACAAAACCGCATCAAAACAAACAGTTAATACGACCTTCAAAGGTCGCAGCGTGAATTGCTCTCATCAGGATTTTGGGTCGCTGTGCGGTCAGGCGCGCAGCAACCCCATGACATCGTCCGATCTGGTGCCGATCAGGAGTGGGAAGAGAGCCTGCCTGTTGACGGCAATATGCGCCGAACAGTTCGACGGCAAAATGCCGCTTGCTGCTTTATCTTCCAACGGTTCCATATCACCGTCCTAGGCAATATAATCCGACAAGGCAAGCCTTGCGGCTGCTTGGGTTGCGACAACTGGCGCATACCAGCAGCGGCTGCCAATGCTGTAACAGTGCGGGCAGAAATCTTTTTATTTTAGCCGTTGCTAACAGTAACGGCTTTCAGTCATGTATTTAATCGAGTGTTTACCTAAGCCATAAGCTTGTCCGGCGACGTTTATATTCTGCTTAGGACTTTGGGGCTAATCACTACGCGTCATTTTATGATCAGGGGCAATGTTGTGCGAGATAATGATGCGCTTTCTCCTTTTGGCCGAAAAGCCATGGAAGCCAGCAGCAAGCAGGATGCCGGGACACACGGTCCCGTGAAACTCGGCCCCCTTGCGCGCCAGATGGCAGAGCAATATCAGCGCGAAACATTTTCGCCGCTGATGTTGAGCGGCGTCATGCGCATGGTGGAGTTCGGGCTTGTCTTCCTGTCCGGCATTGCGAGCTTTCTGCTTTATGTCGGCCTCGGTACGCATCTCATCTTCTATTACCCACTCACAATCATCGCGGGGGGCGCGCTTTTCGTCCTGATGATGGAGATCAACGACGGCTATCAGATCAACGTGCTGCGCAGTCCAGGCCGTTATCTGCGGCGGCTGTTCATCAGCTGGGCTGCCGTACTGGGAACGCTGGCCATCGCCGGCTTCCTGATGAAGTCCTCCTCCGATTTCTCGCGCGGCTGGTTCCTTTACTGGGCGCTCAGCGCCTGTGTTCTACTCGTGCTCTCGCGTCTCTTCATCGCCTGGAAAATCAAGCGCTGGGCACGAAACGGCACGATGGAACGCCGCGCCGTCATCGTTGGCGGGGGGCCCAATGCAGAACTGCTCATTCGATCACTGGAACAGCAGCCCGACAACGATATCCGCATTTGCGGAATTTTCGACGATCGCGATGACAAGCGCTCGCCGCCCATCGTCGCGGGTTATCCCAAACTCGGCAATATCAATGAATTGATCGAGTTCGCCCGCATTGCCCGTATCGACATGCTGATCGTGTCGCTGCCGATCAGCGCCGAAGCCCGCGTGCTGGCCCTGTTGAAAAAGCTCTGGGTCCTGCCTGTCGATATTCGCCTTTCAGCCCTCAACAATCACCTGCGTTTCCGCCCGCGTGCCTATTCCTATGTGGGCGCGGTGCCAATGCTGGATATTTTCGACAAGCCGATCAACGATTGGGACTCCGTCGCCAAACGCGTCTTCGATGTCGTGTTCAGCATTCTGGGCATCGTTCTGCTTTCGCCCATCATGATCGGCACGGCGATTGCCATCAAGCTGGACAGCAAGGGTCCTGTGATCTTCAAGCAGAAGCGGCATGGCTTCAACAACGAAATCATCAATGTCTGGAAGTTCCGGTCGATGTACACCGAGATGTGCGACCCTTCTGCGAAGCAGGCCGTTACCAAAAACGACCCTCGCGTCACGCGTGTCGGGCGTTTCATTCGCAAGGCTTCCATCGACGAGCTGCCGCAGTTCTTCAATGTTCTGGCAGGCTCCCTGTCTCTCGTAGGCCCACGCCCGCATGCGGTCGCAGCCCATTCGCATAATGTACTCTATAACGAAGTGGTCGACGGCTATTTCGCACGGCACCGCGTGAAGCCCGGCGTCACCGGGTGGGCGCAGATCAACGGCTGGCGCGGCGAAATCGACAATGAAAACAAGATCCGTATGCGGACGGAATTCGATCTCTACTACATCGAAAACTGGTCGCTCTGGCTTGATCTCAAGATTCTGTTCCTGACGCCGATACGGCTCCTCAATACGGAAAACGCCTATTGACCAGCGTTGCGCAAAGGCTTGACGGAAATCCGCGTCCAGCTTTGACGCTGCCGGCGGATGCGGCGCGCAAGCGCGCGCTCAACCGCCTCATCGCCAACAGCGCAATCGGCCTCGGCGTCTTTCTGCTCGGCTTTGTGATGAGCGAGCCTGCGCCGTATGAACTCTACATGGTTGGCCTTATCGCGCTGGCATTGCTGTTCGGCCTGCGGTTGACGCGAACCAGCCTGATGCTGCTGGCGATCCTCGCGGTGTTCAATTTCGGCGGCATGATCTCGGTCATGCAGATGG
This sequence comes from Brucella intermedia LMG 3301, assembly GCF_000182645.1. NCBI lineage: Bacteria > Pseudomonadati > Pseudomonadota > Alphaproteobacteria > Hyphomicrobiales > Brucellaceae > Brucella > Brucella intermedia. Next base: position 864,061 of record NZ_ACQA01000001.1, on the reverse strand, counting down.
CTGACGTCAAGAAAGCCCCGCTCTATATTGCCGTTTCGCTGTTTCTGGCTTTTACATCGGTATTCTTCGCGGCGGTGATCGAAGCAGACTACCGGCGCCTGCGAACCATCTTCAACGCCTATCTTCTCGTCGGCATGCTCTCGTCCCTCCTCGGCATTGCAGGTTATTTCGGTCTTTTCCCGGGAGCGGAAAACTTCACGCGTTATGGACGCGCGCAAGGCGCTTTTCAGGACCCCAATGTCTATGGGCCCTTCCTGATATTGCCGCTGACCTGGACGCTTTATCGCATCATGCGCGGGAGCCTGCGCGATGTGGCTGTCTATCTGCCGCTCTGCTGCCTGCTCACGCTTGGCGTACTGGTGTCCTTTTCGCGCGCGGCATGGGCGATGGTCCCCCTGTCTTTCGTCGTATTGTTTGGGGTGCTGTTTCTACAGACCAACAGCAATCGCTTCCGCCTTCGCCTGATCGCAATCGGTCTCCTTGCCGTTGTGGTCATCATTCTCGCGATCCTGATTATCCTGCAGATCCCCGGCGTCGGCGAGTTCTTTCGCGAGCGCGCACGTCTTGAACAAAGCTACGACAGCGCAAGGCTTGGACGTTTCGCGCGGCATTGGCTTGGAATGGTTCTGGCCACGCAGCGTCCTCTGGGTATCGGGCCGCTGGAATTCGGGCCGATGTTCGGCGAAGACACCCACAATATCTGGCTCAAGGCCGTGCTCGACTATGGCTGGATCGGCTTCATGGCTTTTCTGACACTGACATTTCTGACACTCGCGATCGGCTTCAAGCTGCTGTTTCGCAATCGCCCCTGGCAGCCATTTCTATTGGTGGCCTATGCAACCTATCTCGGGCATGTCCTGATCGGCAATGTCATCGATACCGATCACTGGCGTCATTTTTATCTGCTTTTCGGAATAATCTGGGGTTGTGCGGGGCTGGAATACAAGTATCAGCTTTCACTCAAACTCAAAGAAGGCTCAGGAGAGCAGAACCTTGCAATTCGCGATATACGCCGCCGCAGCCCTCTTTGAAATTGCCGGATGCTTCGCCTTCTGGGCATGGTTGAAACTCGACAAGTCACCGCTCTGGCTGGCGCCCGGCATGGTGTGCCTCGCATTGTTCGCCTATCTGCTGACACTGATTGAAAGCAATGTCGCCGGTCGCGCCTACGCGGCTTATGGCGGCATCTATATCATCGCGTCGATCCTTTGGATCTGGTTCGCAGAGGGCGCCCGCCCCGATCGCTGGGATGTCGTCGGCGCATGCACGGCCTTCGCCGGTACATGCATCATTCTGTTCGCGCCGCGCTCCTGATTTCGAAGCTGAGACCTGCAGCGCGCCTATAAGCGAGATGCCTGGAATTCGCCGCCGCCCATAAGCTTAGAGAGACGGGACGGACGCGGTTCTACTTCGATTACCCAGACCGCATATTGGCCCGGCATGTTACACCAGACATTCGCCCGGCGACGACCGTCAATCAGGATGTCCGTGTCCTGCGTGCGGACCACAACCAGACACCCGTCGACATAACGGGGCGCTTCCTCTGTCCGCACTTGCTTTTGTGCTGATCGGGCATCGCTGACTTTCTGCATCTGATCGAGAAGCTCACCAATACGGCGGTTCGACCATTTCTCACGGACGACATTTCCCCGAAACACGTCGACCCGCCGAAGGCCGTAAAGCCGGGTCCACTCGCGCGCCAATCTCTGGATCGCCAGCACCCCGTCGCGATGAAAGAAGAACAACGGCAATATATTCTCCCAGACCGGCTCGCGATTGACCGCCAGATGCGCCCGCCAGAAATCAAGCGTCTTGAAAAGGTGACTGATTCTCATCCGACGATACCCTCCTTCCCCCAATTTATTAGGAGAGGCATAGCTGCTATCGAAGGTGACAGATTGTCACAATTTCTTCACAATTTCGACACAATGCGCCGCTGCCGGATTGGAGCAACGTTTGCGATATCGCGCATGACGCAAAGTCCGTGTGCAATTTAACAGTTTCGAGAAATTATCCCTTGCGCACCAAGTCGTTATATTCTACGGCTTTCCCCGGCTCGGAGCGTAGCGCAGCCCGGTAGCGCACTTGACTGGGGGTCAAGGGGTCGTGGGTTCGAATCCCGCCGCTCCGACCATTTTTCCCCTTAAAATTTAATGCCTTGCAATTCCTTTCAATCGGGACTGCAATGGCATTGAAGGGAACGAAACGGAATCCAGGTCCCGTAAAGAGCGCCAGAAGTCCGGAATAATACTGAAAATTCCCGCACAGTTCCCCGACTCACTCTCCGCTGTTTCAAAAGAAAAATCCACTACCAGTAATTAGCCCGGCAGGGGGAATGTGGGGAGCCAATCCCCGAACACGGGAAATTCGTTCAGAACGAGTGAAGAGGAGTTTGACTACACTATAAGATTGCGGTTACTTGCAGCGCGTTGGGGAACTATTGGGAGGGGGCCAATGATCGCCAGGCGTGACAATAATCGTTGCAATTGGACGTACAGCGAATTTGCGTCAGAACGATTTGGCGCGTGGGTCGGTTATAAACTTGACCCGATCAAGAAATCCGAAGGCAAGACCATTTATATTGCTGGAGCTGTTCGCTCCAATGGCAAGGTTATGGCTAATACCCAAATCGGCCTTGGTCACACGCCGGAATTCGCCATTGAGGAGTTTCTTAGAAATAACGGAATGCCGGTATCCGAAACAGCGCAGAAGAATTTCGCCAGGCTATTGTAAATTAAAACAAAGATTCGGAACGAGAGAAAAACTCGTGAGGTGCCCCCGTGTTTCATTCAAGCGGGAAACCAATAGCACGCCTTCCAACGATTGCATTTTTCATTTCGGATGCGTAACAAAATGACGTGATTGAAATGATCGCGCGTCCCAGAGGCGGTCCCGGGTAGAACGCCGTGGGTTCGAATCCCTCCGCTTCAACCCTTTCCTCCCCCCAAACCTTTATTTTCATACGATCTTTCCTTTGCACATAAAGTGCAAATCGGATTACCTCTGCCATGGTTGGCATGGAGGAGAGCATGAGGAACGTTCTGGTCACCGGTGGAAGTCGCGGCATCGGTCGCGCTGCTATCCTGCGCAGTGCGGCGCAGGGTTGGTCCGTGGCCTTGAATTATGCCGGGAACGAACGGGCTGCACAGCAAACAGCGGCCGAAGCAGCGAGGCTCGGTGCGAAAGCGCTGGCCATCCAGGGCGACATATCCAGCGAAGAGGACGTGATCGCCATGTTCGACAAGGCCGAAGCGGGGCTTGGTCCGCTGAAAGGCGTGGTCCTGAACGCCGGCATCGTGGCCCAGACTATGCCGCTTGCGGACATGAGCGCCGAGCGCCTGAAAACCATGTTCGACGTGAATGTTTATGGCACATATCTGTGCGCCCGCGAGGCGGCGCGACGCTTGCAGCCGGACAGCTCCATCGTCATCGTTTCGTCCATGGCGTCACGTCTCGGGTCGCCCTTTGAATATGTGGATTATGCCGGAGCGAAAGGTGCACTCGATACGCTGACGATCGGCCTGTCGAAGGAACTGGCGCCAAAGGGCATCCGGGTCAATGCGGTGCGACCGGGCCTGATCGATACCGATATTCATGCAAGCGGAGGCAACCCGGATCGCGCGGCGCGACTGGGCGCCGGTACGCCGGTGGGGCGGGCCGGAAAGGCGGAGGAGGTCGCCGAAGCCATTTTCTGGCTGTTGAACGACGCTCCCGCTTATGTCACCGGCACATTCATCGATGTTGCCGGCGGACGCTAGAGCGCTTCGGATTTAAACGGAATCGTCGGAAGCGCTCCAAGTATTTGTTTGCCGCGTTTTCCAACGCAAAACCGCTTCGCATTTTTGCTGGAAATGCTCTGGACGAGCGGTCATCGCTCGAAACTATTTCTCACGGAGCTGATAGGTTTCCGCGATGTAGCGATAGCCCTCACCTTCCCGCTTGAGATAGGCCAAGGCGGGAAACGGCATATGATAGCCGATGAAGGGCAGCCTGTCCGTCGCGATCATGTCGAACATGCGCTTGCGGGTCTGGACGGCGGCCTCCTTGTCGATATCGAAGGAAACGTGCCATTCGGGCCGCTGCAAGGTGATGACGAAATGGTTTGCCGTGTCCGAGATGAGCATGAGTGACTTGCCGCCCGTTTCGATCCGGAAAGCAAGGTGACCCGGCGTGTGGCCGTAGGCGGCCACGGAATGGATGCCGGATACGACCTCGCTGTCATCCCCCAGAAACGTCATCTTGTCGGCCAGAGGCTTGACGTTTTTTGCCACCATTTCGGCAACTGTCTTCGCGGGACTGTCGAGCCGCGCGGGGTCTGTCCAGAAATAGAACTCCTTCTGTCCCGCCGCGTATCGGGCATTGGCGAAGGCTGGCTTGCCGTCTTCCATCAACCCACCGATATGATCGGGGTGGAAATGGCTCAGCACGACCAGCGAGACATCATCCGTCTTGTAACCAGAGGCTTCCAGCGCGCTGGCCAGCCTGCCGAGCCCCGCCTCGCGAGCGCCAGCCCCCATGCCTGTGTCGAACAGCACAAGCTCCTTGCCTGTATTGATGAGCACCGGTGTGAAACTGTTGACGAAACGGTCAGCGGGCAGAAGGTTTTCCTCGAGAAGTGCGGCGACCGCCTTCGGGTCCTGTCCCACCGCATAAGTCTTTTCGGGCGCCTCGCCTGCCCTGCGCCCATCGGAAAGGGTGGTGATTTCGAAATCACCGAACTGGAAACGATGGAAGCCCGGATTTTCTACCTGTGAAGGATTTGGCACTTTGGAACCGCCTGTTTCGGCTGCTGCCCTGGCAAGCTCCAGCGGCGACAAGGCCAGTCCGGCCCCGGCAGCAGATGCTGTAACAATGAAATTACGTCTTGAGATGGTCATGGATCGATCTCCCGGCATAATCTGTGGTTAAGAACGGTAGAATACGCGAAAAAGCTCCCTGATACATGGGATGCGTGATCAAGTTTCTGTTGGGCTTTCCAGAAGCGTCAATCCTCTTGCCTCTGCCAGCAAGAATCACTATTTAAAATGCCGCGCGGGACGACCTGCGCCAGTGTTCGCATCGGGGACGGCCCCATAGGAGGAAGTCCTATGGCAGGACCGATCGAACAATTTGCAATCAAGCCCATCGTTGAACTTGGCGAAATCGGCGGACAGCCGGTTGCTTTCACCAATTCCGCACTTTTCATGATGCTGACAGCGCTGAGCGCGGCTGCATTCATGTTCCTCTCGTCCAAAAGGGGCAGCGTGGTCCCGGGACGCTGGCAGTCCTCCGCCGAGATTCTCTACGAATTCGTGTCGAAGACATTGCGCGAGAATGCCGGTGAGAAAGGCATGACCTTCTTCCCCCTCGTCTTCTCGCTGTTTCTGTTCATCCTGTTCGCCAATCTGATCGGCATGTTTCCCTACGCATTCACGGTGACCAGCCATATCATCGTGACCTTCGCGCTGGCCATGCTCGTCTTTCTGACAGTGACGATCTACGGGCTTGTGCGCCACGGCTTCGGGTTCTTCCGGCTGTTCATGCCTGCGGGCGTACCGGTCGTGCTCGCACCGATCATCGTGCCGATAGAGATCATGTCCTATATCTCGCGCCCGGTCAGTCATTCAGTCCGTCTCTTCGCCGTCATGCTGGCGGGGCACATCACGCTGAAGGTCTTTGCCGGCTTCGTCATCGGGCTCGGCAGCCTTGGAACGCTAGGCATATTGACCGCCGTACTGCCGCTTGCCATGACCGTCGCGCTGACGGCGCTCGAATTGCTGATGGCGATCATTCAGGCTTATGTCTTCACCATGCTGACCTGCATGTATCTCAACGATGCACTGCATCCGTCGCACTGATCAAGGACTTCGCAGGAAGGACGACCTTCCTGCCCTCATCAACGAACGGGACGGCCCGTTCAGAACCCTCATCAGGGAGCATTAAAATGGCATGGATTTATCTGGCCGTGGCCGGGATTCTCGAAGTTGTCTGGGCCTTCTTCATGAAAAAATCGGAAGGGTTTTCCCTTCTCAAACCGAGCGTCATCACCATCGTGACGATGATCGGCAGCTTCGCTCTGTTGTCGATAGCCATGCGCAGCCTGCCGCTCGGCACGGCCTATGCAATATGGACGGGTATCGGCGCGGTGGGCGCTTTCGTGGTGGGGATCGTCATCCTCGGCGAAGCGGCCACCTTCTTCCGCGTCGCAAGCGTGACGCTGATCCTCGCCGGTATCATCGGATTGAAACTCTCATCCAGTTGATCCAGTTCGCCTACAAAAGAAAAGGGAGGCAAAAGCCTCCCTTTTTCATGGGTTAGAGTCGATCAGCGAACCTGATCGAGAAGACGCTTGCATTCGAGCAGGTCGAATAATGCCTCCTGCAACAGCGAGCGATTATCCTTCGACGGACGCCTTCCATCAGCGCCAATGGGACCATCTTCCTCGCCCTTCAGGAGACCGAAAAGCTTGCGGGCCGGTTGCGGCGCCTTGATGCCGCTAGGCAAAGCCATTTCATTATCCGCCGCCTCTTCGGCAGCCCGCTTGTCGGCGGCGGCCTGCTTCTGGCGCGTGATCGCCTCTATGGCCTGCACGTCGCCATTGCCAAGCGCGATGATGAACTGCGCATTGTTTTCGCGGAGCAGACGCTGCACACCCTTGATGGTGTAGCCCTGATCATAGAGGAGATGGCGAATGCCCTTCAGCAATTCCACGTCGAGCGGGCGATAATATCGGCGGCCACCGCCACGCTTCATTGGCTTGATCTGGGTAAAGCGTGTTTCCCAGAAACGCAGCACATGCTGCGGAAGATCGAGGTCCTCCGCTACTTCGCTGATCGTCCTGAACGCATCAGGGCTCTTGTCCATTCCACTTGCCCTTTCCAGAGGTTCGGGTTTCGCCGTCGCGGCGCAACCTCGCCGATCCAGATAGTTCAACTCGCCAACGCGAACGCGCTTGCTACACAAAAGGCGTTTCAGCATCGGATTTTAAAGGACGGGGAGTTAACAATCTCCAGCATGCAAAAAGGCACGGCTCAACGTCATTCAAAACCGGACGGCGCTCAACGCAAACTCTTTCTGAAAAACCTGCCATTTTTCAGATTGCAATATAGCAAAGCGATTCGCCCTGCAAAATCCATTATATAATATCAGAGCTTTATAAGCATCCCTTCACGCAGAACGGAAGGCAGCGCGGCTGGCACCGGCGCATAGTTAGAGCGGTTCCTGTTCTAACAGGAACGCCGGAACCGCTCTGACTACTTGTTTTATCGCATTATCCAACACATCGAAGCGGGTTAAGAAATCAGTCCAGTGAACTGATTTCACCGCGTAGACGTTTCACACTTTTGCTGGAAATGCTCTAGCCATGCAAATGGCAACCTGCATCAGGCAAAAGCCGGTCCCTTTGCGCTTGACCCGGGGTCAGGCGCAGAAGGAACCGATGTCAGTTTGAGATGATGGCGCAAAAACAAAAATGCCGCCCGTTGGGCAGCATTTCAGGAATTATTTCTGGCTTTTGGCTTCGCGCTTCTGATGTTCCTGCAGAATACGCTGCTTGAGAACGTTAGAAGCTTTGAAAGTCATCACACGGCGGGGAAGAATTGGAACTTCCTCGCCTGTTTTCGGATTACGGCCAATGCGCTCGTTCTTGTCGCGAACCTGAAATGTCGCGAAGGACGACAATTTCACCGTTTCGCCGTTGACGATAGCGTCACAGACTTCGTCGAGGATCATCTCGACAAGAGCCGCCGACTCCGTTCTGGAAAGGCCTACCTTCCGGTAAACAGCCTCTGCCAGATCAGCTCGCGTGACCGTTTTACCTCCCATGACCGAACCTGCCTGGTTAGCGTTTGAACAGATAATATCCTTACGTGACAGGACGTTACACAAATAAAAGCGCAACGGTCAAGCAGCGAGTTTCCTCACGGCAGATCAAATTTATCGCTTACCAACGCAACAGAACCGCGCCCCAGGTGAATCCGCCGCCCATTGCCTCCAGAAGAACGAGGTCGCCCTTCTTGATGCGACCGTCCGCAACAGCGGTTGCGAGCGCCAGCGGAACCGAGGCAGCAGAGGTGTTGCCATGACGGTCAACGGTGATGACCACCTTGTTTTCCGCAATATTCAGCTTCTTGGCGGAAGCGTCGATAATGCGCTTATTGGCCTGGTGCGGGACGAACCAGTCGATATCCTCGGCAGTAAGGCCGGTTTCATCGAACGAGGCCTCGATAACGTCGGTGATCATGCCGACTGCGTGCTTGAAGACTTCGCGGCCTTCCATGCGCAGGTGGCCGACGGTCTGCGTCGTGGACGGGCCGCCATCGACAAAGAGCTTTTCCTTGTGATTGCCGTCCGAACGCAGGTTGGCGGCGAGAACGCCGCGATCCGAGGTCAGGCCATTGCCCTCGGCGGCTTCCAGCACGAGCGCACCGGCGCCATCGCCGAAAAGAACGCAGGTCGTGCGGTCACTCCAGTCGAGAATACGCGAAAAGGTTTCCGCGCCAATGACCAGAACGCGCTTCGCCATGCCGCCGCGGATATAGAGGTCCGCCGTGGTGATGGCATAGATGAAGCCGCTGCACACGGCCTGCATGTCGAATGCAAAACCGGTGGTGATTCCAAGCTCGCGCTGGATTTCCACGGCACTGGCCGGAAACGTATGGTTGGGTGTGGAGGTGGCCAGCAAGACGAGATCGATATCGGTCGGCTGCAAGCCTGCATTCTCGATCGCCGCGCGCGCTGCTGCGGTGCCAAGCGAAACCGTGGTTTCATCGTCGCCCGCAATGTGACGTTCACGGATACCCGTGCGCTGCACGATCCATTCGTCCGAGGTTTCGATGATACCTTCGAAATCGGTATTCTTCATGACCCGCTTCGGCAATGCCGAACCGATACCCCGCACGACAGATCTTATCATCTCTTATTTCCTGTCCTTACATGCGACCGGCGCGGCGAACATCGTGCGCGCAGTCGAGAATTCTGGCCCTACACATAACCGGTAAAAGTTACTTCACCGCTTCGGCGCCGAAGGATATCCGGCAATCCGCAAGTCTTTCAAATGCACTTCCTGGATGGCGTTGCGGAATTCAAGCCTTCGCAGCCTCGTCACCTTCACTCGAAACATGCGGATGACTGTGGTGGAAATGCGCCAGATCGGCCTCGATCTTTTCCAGAAGGCGATTTCTCACCATGTCATAGCCGACTTCCACCGCCGAACAGAAGCCTTCGGCATTCGCGCTGCCATGACTTTTGATAACAATTCCGCTCAAGCCAAGGAAAACGCCGCCATTGACCTTGTTCGGGTCCATTTTCTCGCGCAGGCGGTCGAACGCGCCCTTGGCGAAAACGTAGCCAATCTTGGCAAGCAGCGTGCGGCTCATGGCCTGACGCAGCAGCTCCGCCATCTGGCGGGCCGTGCCTTCCGCGGCCTTGAGCGCGATATTTCCGGTGAAACCTTCGGTCACGACCACATCCACCGTACCCTTGCCGATGTCGTTGCCTTCAACAAAACCGGAATAGGCAAGTCCTTCAAGCGGCGTATCGCGCAGAATCTGGCCTGCTTCCTTGATCTCGTCGAGGCCCTTGACCTCTTCCGTGCCGACATTGAGAAGCCCGACGGTCGGCTTGCGCACCTCGAACAGGGCACGCGCCATACCCGCGCCCATGACGGCATAGTCGACGAGCTGGCGCGCATCGGCGCCAATGGTGGCGCCTATATCGAGGACGATGCTTTCACCGCGCAGCGTTGGCCAGATGCCCGCAATCGCCGGACGCTCGACATCCGACATCATACGCAGGCAAAACTTGGACATGGCCATAAGCGCGCCGGTATTGCCGGCGGAGATACATGCCTGGGCGTCGCCGGTCTTTACGGCCTCAATGGCCTGCCACATGGACGATTTGCCACGACCGGCGCGCAGGGCCTGGCTTGGCTTGTCGTCCATGCTGATGGCAACCTCGCTCGCGCGGAACTCCGATGCGGCCTTCAGCTTCGGATAGCGTGCCAGCACCGGCTCCACCTGCGCGGGGAGACCGAAGAATATGAAGCGGATGTCAGGATGACGCTCAAGCGCCTTCGCTGCGCCGGGGATGACCACTTCAGGGCCAAAATCACCGCCCATCGCGTCAATCGAAATTTTGATCACTCTTGATTATTCCTGTGCGACCCTGCTCCTGCTCTGCCTTTTGCAGCAGACAGGTTTTCGGCGAAAATAGTGCTTTTGCGTTTCCACACAACCAAATTCTGACAAACTCACTGTGAATTACGGCTTCTTTTGCCATTCCGAAAGTTTCGCAAATGGCGAAACGGGCTTCTCTTCCCCATCATCGTCCCCGAAAACCTTCGGCTCGCTATCGTCCGGCAAGCCTGGCTTGCGGGGATAGGGATCGATGGCGAGATCGAAGAATTCCTCCGCAATCGCACCGACATCGATCTTGTCGCCGACAAAAACTTCCGGACTGTCCGCGCCTTCCGCATCGAGCAGCATTTCGCCGCTATCATCAAGCTGAATTCGCGCCAGCCGTGAATTTTTCGGCACGAAAATCGTATCGACTTCCTCGGCAATGCTGTTGGTCAGCGGTTCCAGCGTCACGACGCAGGATTGAACGATTTCCGCGTCGATACGGCCACGCACCCGGATACCATCCTTTTTCCAAGGCGTAATCAGAAACTCTGCGGCAAAGGCATTCACGGCCTCAAGCCCATGGTCTGCCGCGAGCGCTGCGCGCTCTTTCTCATCCGTGCCTATTTTCACCGTTACGCCCTTTTGCGGCAGGTGAAGAACCGGAACAGGATAGGTGAGCGCCGGTTTATCAGTCATTCTCATTGGCCTTTTTCAGCATTGTTCGTTGGCGCAAAGTCGCCTTTGGCGCGCATCTTATCCGAAAACTGTTTTACACTTTTCAGGATGCGCTCTTAAGTTTTGTTCCCATGCATGTCTCCCAAAACCGGTTCCCACTTTTCGGAGACATGCTTTAGTCTGCATCCATATAGGAAATGTCGCCTGCCACCAAAGCGTCGTCTGCAATTTTTTGCAGCCGGTCGCGGCACGCCAGCACATATTCAGCCAAATGGTGGGCATGCGGCCAGAATTCGAGATCCGGGCGGATGTTTCGCGTCAGGGCCGCCGCCAGCGCATCGCCATCATTCGCGTCGAGCGCCTCGCCATAAGCCCCGACGCGGCCATAGAACATGCGCGCAAGCTTTTTCATGCGCTTCGGCACGCCCTGGTCGCCGATGCCCAGTTCGCGAAGCGAATGGTCGACATCCTTGAAAAACTCGTCGGCGATTTCCTGCGCGAGATCGGCAAGCGCCCTGTTTTCTCCCCTCATGCGGTGAAGCGCGAGGAAAATATGAAGGGAAAGCATTTCATAACGGCCCAGCGGCGTGTCAGGCACCTGAAATTGTGCATAGAACCGTTTTTGCCGCGCCGCCGCCACGATCACCTCGTAAACGCGAAGCATAATTGCCTCGTTTGCTTTGGATTTGCGGCGGAAAAGTTGGAGAATCATGTCCGTACGACCGTTCCAGTTGCATAAATAAGCAAGGTGGTTTACCGAAGTTCTCCCGACGGCGAAAGTGCCGCGCTGATTTAGAATGTATGGAGAGGTCTTTGTTGCAGCGAATTTTTCCAAGCATGCGCACGCAGCGTGCTCTTCTCGCAGGCACGGCAATTCTCGTCTCAGTGGCGCTTGCGGGGTGCAATACTGCATCCACGCTTAATCCGTCCGAAACTCTGACAGAGGGTTACGTACTCGATCAGAACGCGCTTGATTCGGTCCCTGTCGGCTCCAGCCGCGAGCAGGTGCTTCTGGCGCTCGGCACGCCGTCCACCACCGCGACCTTCGACAATGAAGTGTTCTATTACATTTCGCAGAAGCGTTACCGCGCCGCGCAGTTCATGAAGCCGAAGATCATCGAGCGACAGATCCTCGCCATCTATTTCGACAAGGACGGCAAGGTCGAGCACATCGCCAATTACGGCCTGAAGGACGGCAAGCTGTTCGATTTCGTGTCGCGCACGACGCCGACCGGCGGCAAGGACCAGAGCTTCCTCGGCCAGATCATTCAGGGCGTGTCCAAGGCCCCGACATCCTTGCCGGGCGCCGCAGGCGGCCCCAGCAACTGATCCTGCCGATACCTCCAAAACGAAAAACCCGCCTTCACGGCGGGTTTTCTTTGTTTGAAGCTCAGTCCGTCAGGACATATGCGCCAGCACAGCCAGCAGCAGCAGGGCCACGATGTTGGTGATCTTGATCGCCGGATTGACGGCTGGACCGGCAGTATCCTTGTAGGGATCGCCGACCGTATCGCCCGTCACCGATGCCTTGTGCGCTTCCGAACCTTTCAGGTGCTTCACGCCATCGGCATCGGTAAACCCGTCCTCGAAGCTCTTCTTGGCGTTGTCCCATGCACCGCCACCAGATGTCATGGAAATTGCGACGAACAGGCCATTGATGATGACGCCCAGAAGCGATGCACCAAGGGCTGCAAAGGCCGCAGCCTTGGAGCCTGAAATAAGCAAAACGCCGAAATAGACGACAATCGGCGCCAGCACAGGCAGGAGCGACGGGATGATCATTTCGCGGATTGCCGCCTTCGTCAGAAGATCGACCGCACGGGCATAATCCGGGCGTTCCTTGCCGGTCATGATGCCCGGCTTCTCGCGGAACTGGCGGCGCACCTCCTGAACCACCGCGCCCCCGGCCCGGCCCACGGCGGTCATCGCCATGCCACCGAACAGATAAGGGATAAGGCCGCCAAAGATCAGTCCCGCAACTACATAGGGGTTGGAGAGATCGAAGGAGACAGGCCCCATATCCGCGAAATAGGGATAGGTCTGCCCGTTGGCGGCAAAATAGGCCAGATCGTTGGAATAAGCCGCAAACAGCACCAGCGCACCAAGCCCCGCCGAACCGATGGCGTAGCCCTTGGTGACAGCCTTGGTTGTGTTGCCCACGGCATCCAGTGCATCGGTGGCCTTGCGGACTTCCGGGTCGAGACCGGCCATTTCCGCGATGCCGCCGGCATTGTCGGTAACCGGGCCGAAAGCATCGAGCGCTACGATCATGCCCGCAATGCCGAGCATGGCGGTAACGGCGATAGCGGTCCCGAACAGGCCCGCAAGCTGGTAGGTCGAGATAATGCCGCCAACGATCACGATTGCCGGAAGCGCGGTCGATTCCAGCGAAACCGCCAGCCCCTGGATGACGTTGGTGCCGTGCCCCGTCACAGAGGCCTGCGCGATGGAATTGACCGGGCGCTTGTTGGTGCCGGTATAATATTCCGTAATCACCACGATCAGACCGGTAACGATGAGGCCGATCAGCCCGCAGATGAAGAGATTGGTGCCAGTGATGCTTTTTCCGGCGACCGTTCCGATCTCGCCCCAGCCGATCGTCAGCGTGTTGGCGACGGCAAGCCCGACAATGGAAAGCAGGCCCGTTGCGATCAGCCCCTTGTAGAGCGCGCCCATGATGGAGCCATCGACGCTGAGCTTGACGAAGAAAGTGCCCACGATCGACGTAATCACGCAGGCGCCGCAGATCATCAGCGGATAGAGCATGACGCTTGAAAGAACATCCGATCCGTTGAAGAAGATCGCGCCGAGAACCATGGTGGCAACAACTGTCACCGCATAGGTTTCAAACAGGTCGGCGGCCATGCCTGCGCAATCGCCGACATTATCGCCGACATTGTCCGCAATGGTCGCGGGGTTGCGCGGGTCATCCTCCGGGATACCGGCTTCCACCTTGCCGACGAGATCTCCGCCAACGTCTGCGCCCTTGGTGAAGATGCCGCCGCCAAGACGCGCAAAGATGGAAATAAGCGAAGCGCCGAAGCCGAGCGACACCAGCGCATCGATAACGGTGCGATCAGAGGGCGCGTAACCAAGCCAGACGGTGAGAATGAAATAGTAGACGGAGACGCCGAGCAGCGCGAGCCCGGCCACCAGAAGACCGGTAATGGCCCCGGACTTGAAGGCCAATTCCAGCCCCCCGGCAAGGCTGAGCGATGCCGCCTGCGCAGTGCGCACATTGGCGCGAACCGAAACGTGCATTCCGATGAAGCCGGTGACGCCCGACAGAACTGCACCGATCAAAAAGCCGATTGCCGCACTGATCGACAGCAGATACCAGGCGGCGAGAAAAACCACGACGCCAACGATGGCAATCGTTGAATATTGTCTTGTGAGATAGGCTGAGGCACCCTCGCGGATGGCTTCAGCAATTTCCTGCATGCGCTGCGTCCCCTGATCGGCTGCGAGAACCGAACGGATCGCCCATATGGCGAAAAGAACGGAAAGCACGCCGCAGGCAATGACGAGAACTAAGACTGCCACTCCCATTTGCATAAAGGCCAACTCCCATTGAGCGCATCCCGAAAAATGTGAAACGATTTTCGGAAAATATGCGCGGCCACCCAGACAATTGGAGCGCCGGCCTGCCGCAACAGATCGGAACGCGCTCCATAGCTCGCGCTGGCTGCCGTCTGACCGCGAGCCGCGATGTCGGCAGACACGTGCGCAGGATAGGCCCGAAAACCCCTCCCCGGACCCGACTGAGCGGCATGGAAGTGCCTGAAGCCAATGCAAGATACCGGGCTTCTTCGGTATATTCGCCAGGAAACTTACGCCTTGGATTCAATGAATTGGCGCGATTCCCTGCATTTCAGCATTCTCAATGCCGCGCGACCAACATGCGAAACGGTTTAACAAACGTCAAGTCGTTCTTTGCCAGCGTACAATGAAAGAAGGGCTGCGATTTCTCACAGCCCTTCTTTCAGGATTATCGTCGGCGAAGCCGGATCAGCGCGGCTTCACGCCACGGCTCTCGCCACGAATGACAAACGCCAGACGATCGAGCACGGCATTGACCAGCTTCGGCTCTTCCTCCGTATAGAAGGCCTTGGCGATATCGACATATTCCGACACGATGACTGCCGTCGGCACGTCCTTGCGCGTCTGCAATTCCCATGCACCGGCGCGGAGAATGGCGCGCAGCGTCGAATCGAGACGCGACAGCGGCCAGTCCTCCGTCAGCGCCTGATGGATCATCGGGTCGAGCTTCAGCTGCTCATCCACGACGCCGGCTACGATTGCGCGGAACCATTGCGGATCGGCATCGAGATACTGCGTGCCGTCCACTTCCTTGCCGAGGCGGAAAGCTTCGTATTCGGCCACCACTTCCAGGACGCCCGTCCCGGCCACATCCATCTGATAGAGCGCTTGCACGGCAGCAAGACGGGCGACGCCGCGCTTGTTGGCCATGCGCGGGGCATTGGGAGTCGGGCGGCCTCCGGTAGAAGAACTCATAACGATCAGACTCCGAACTTCTTGCGCAGGTCGATCATGGTCAGTGCGGCGCGGGCAGCAAAACCGCCCTTGTCCTTGTCAGCGCGGCGGGCGCGAACCCATGCCTGCTCTTCGTTCTCGACGGTCAGGATGCCGTTGCCGATGGCGATGCTCTCCTCGACCGAAAGGTCGGTGAGCGCGCGACAGGATTCATTGGCAACGATATCGAAGTGATAGGTTTCACCACGGATGACCGTGCCCAGCGCGACATAGCCATCATATTCCGTGCCGCCATTTTCTTCACCGTCGAGCGCAAAGGAAATCGTCGCCGGAATTTCGAGAGCGCCGGGAACCGTCACGACATCATAGGTCGCCCCTGCCTCATCCAAGGCTGCCTTTGCGCCATCCAGAAGCGCGTCGGCGAGATCATCGTAGAAACGCGCTTCAACAATAAGCAAATGCGGCGCATGCGCCTCGTGCTTGGACATGAGAGACTCCATGACAAATCTTGCGGACCGCAACGATTGCGGTCAACGCTTAAAATCGGGAAATGCTGTTACAGCTTTAGAGTTTTAGGCTCTAAGCCTATTTCTGATATTGCGCAAGCCTTGCTGCGTATCGTGCCAGCTGGTCGATCTCGATATTTACCTTATCGCCCGCTTTCCGCTCGCCCCATGTTGTGACTTCCAGCGAGTGGCGGATCAGGAGCACATCGAACTCGTTTCCATCGACACCATTGACCGTCAGCGACGTACCATCAAGGGCAACCGAACCCTTCTGGGCGATGAACGGTGCCAGTTCTTCCGGCGCGCGCAAGGTGAAACGCACGGCGTCGCCCTCTTCCTTGCGGTCGATGATTTCAGCCTGTCCGTCCACATGGCCGGAAACCAGATGACCGCCCATTTCGTCGCCAAGCTTCAGCGAACGCTCCAGATTGATGTTGCGTCCGTTCTGCCAAGCGGAGATCGTGGTGAGGCGCAGCGCCTCTTCCCATGCCTCCACCTCGAACCAGCGGGCATTGGTGCCTTTTTCCGGCAGCGCCACCACCGTCAGGCAGACCCCGGAACAGGCAATCGACGCGCCCAGTTCAATCGTTTCCGGGTCATAGGCGGTCTCGATACGCAGAAGGACGCCTTCATTCAGCGGCTTGATCCGGTCAACCTTGCCTATATCGGTGATAATGCCTGTAAACATCAAATCTTCCTTACATATTCTGCATAGGCATCGTCGCCATAGCGCGCCTGCCTCAGAATTTTGAATTCGTCTGCGATATGGGTTTCAAGGCCGTCCACGGCAACCCCATGTTCCGAGCCGATTTCAACCGGCGAACGGAAGATGGCAAGCCGGTCCACCAGCCCCTCGTCGAGAAAGCTCTTTGCAACGCCCGCGCCGCCTTCAACGAGAACCGAGGAAATGCCCTGCGCGGCAAGATCGTCCATCAACTCGGGCAATGCGATGCGGCAATCGTCGGCTTCGGTCGCGAGGATGCGGCAACCGGCAGCCGTCAACTCATAACGCCGTTCGGGCGACGCCTCCTCGCCGCAGGCGATCCACAAGGGCTGGGCATCGGTGGTCTGTACGAGTCTTGACGAAAGCGGCAGGCGCAATCCGCCATCGAGCACCACGCGGACCGGCGAACGCTGTCCCAGCCCCCGAAGGCGGCAGTTCAGAACGGGATCATCCGCAAGCGCTGTTTCAATACCGATCAGGATAACATCTGTCTGCGCGCGGAGGATATGGGACTGCGCACGCGCAATCGGTCCCGTTATCGCGACCTGTCCCTCGCCGCGCCTGCCGATCATGCCATCAGCGGAAAGCGCAAGTTTCAGAATCACTTCCGGGCGCTTCTTCGCAGATCGATTCAGATAGCCCGCCAGATCGTCGGCAGCCTGATCGGCGAGAATGCCGGGTACGACCTCTATCCCTGCTTCACGCAGGATGGCGAAGCCCTTTCCGCTGACCCGCTCGTCCGGATCGGTCGCCGCCGCCACGACACGCGCCACCCCTGCCCGCACCAGCGTTTCGGCGCAGGGCGGCGTGCGCCCGTGATGGGCGCATGGCTCCAGCGTCACATAAGCCGTCGCGCCACGCGCGGCGTCTCCCGCCTCCGCCAGCGCCTGCGGTTCCGCATGGGGCCTGCCGCCCAGCGCGGTCACGCCGCGCCCGACGATGACGCCATCCTTGACAATGATCGTGCCGACGGACGGATTGGTGCCGGTCAGCCCCTTGTGACGGCGCGCATAACGGATCGTCGCCTCCATGAAGCGAACATCATCCGAAGTCACGTCCGAATGCGGAAACTTGCTGCCACTCATGCTCAAGCGTCCAGATCGTCCTCGGTTTCAGGAACCGTCAGCTCGTCGATGACATTGTGGAAATCGACGGCCTTGCTGAAATTGCGATAGACTGACGCAAAGCGGATATAGGCGATATCGTCGATGCCTTTCAGCGCATCCATGGCCAGCCGCCCGATCTCGTCGGAGGTGACTTCCGCTTCGCCTGAACTTTCAAGCTGGCGGACAATGCCTGAAATAGCCCGTTCAACCCGGTCATTATCGACATCGCGCTTGCGCAACGCCACCTCGATGGACCGCGTGAGCTTGTCGCGATCGAAAGGAACGCGACGCCCGCTTTTCTTCACGACCATCAGGTCGCGCAACTGCACGCGCTCGAAGGTCGTGAAACGCCCGCCGCAAACCGAGCAGACACGACGCCGGCGGATGACAGCACCGTCTTCCGCCGGGCGGGAATCCTTCACTTGCGTATCTTCAGACTGGCAATAGGGACAACGCATGGAACTCTTTCAATTTCAATATCGGCAGCTTCAAAACTGGCAACCTTAACACTGGCAATGGACCGCTCATATGTGGGGTCACTCCCCTTGAAAACTCAAGAGCGCGCTCTCCGTAGCCGATTCCTGCCGATCATAGCCGATTAGTGGCAATCCACCTACCGGATGGGAGAATGAAAAAAACCCCGCTCAACAGGGTTGAACGGGGTTTTCTCTCGATCATGGAAACCGGCTTATCCCTGATAACCGTACATCGGGAAACGGTCGGTAAGCGCGATGACCTTTTCCTTCACGGCCTGTTCGACAGCGGCATTGCCTTCGTCGGAATTGGCAACCTTCAGGCCGTCGAGAACTTCGGCGATCAGCGAACCGATTTCCTTGAATTCAGCAACGCCGAAACCACGCGTCGTGCCGGCAGGCGTGCCAAGACGAACGCCGGACGTGACGAACGGCTTTTCAGGGTCGAACGGAATGCCGTTCTTGTTGCAGGTGATGTTGGCGCGGCCAAGAGCAGCTTCTGCACGCTTGCCCGTCGCGTTCTTCGGGCGCAGGTCAACCAGCATCAGGTGGTTGTCGGTGCCGCCCGAAACAATGTCGAGGCCGTGGGACTTCAGCTCTTCGGCCAGTGCGCGCGCATTGTCGACGACGTTCTTCGCATAGAGCTTGAACTCCGGCTTCAGTGCTTCCGCGAAGGCGACAGCCTTGCCAGCGATGACGTGCATCAGCGGGCCACCCTGAAGGCCGGGGAAGACAGCCGAATTGATCTTCTTGGCGATGTCGGCATCGTTGGTGAGGATCATGCCGCCACGCGGACCGCGAAGCGACTTGTGCGTCGTCGTGGTGCAGACATGCGCATGCGGGACCGGCGAAGGATGAACGCCACCGGCAACCAGCCCGGCGATATGCGCCATGTCGACCATGAGATAGGCGCCGACTTCGTCGGCAATCTCGCGGAAGCGCTTCCAGTCCCAGATACGCGAATAGGCGGTGCCACCGGCAAGGATGAGCTTCGGCTTGTTTTCGCGTGCAAGGCGGGCAACTTCGTCCATGTCGAGCAGGTGGTCGTCCTTGCGGACGCCGTAGGAAACGACATTGAACCACTTGCCGGACATGTTGACCGGCGAACCATGCGTCAGGTGGCCACCGGAATTCAGGTCGAGGCCCATGAACGTGTCGCCCGGCTGGAGCAGCGCGAGGAACACGGCCTGGTTCATCTGGCTGCCGGAATTCGGCTGAACGTTGGCAAATTCTGCGCCGAAGAGCTTTTTGGCGCGTTCGATGGCCAGTTCTTCCACAACGTCGACATACTGGCAGCCGCCGTAATAGCGCTTGCCCGGATAGCCTTCGGCATATTTGTTGGTAAGGATGGAACCCTGTGCTTCCAGAACAGCGCGCGAAACGATGTTTTCCGAGGCGATCAGCTCGATTTCATGACGCTGACGACCGAGTTCGTTGCGAATTGCACCGAAAATCTCGGAATCGATGTCCTCGAGGCTTGCATTGAAGAAAACGTCGGAAGACGCGTTCTTGGCGGCGGCGTTGGCTTGAGACATGTTTCACACCCTCCGGGTTAGCCGGTAAAAGCTATATGGATGAGGCGCATTATCACACTTGAGCGCACAAGGCCAATGGCCGCAAAGCGAAAAGCTTATTCCAAAATGCGGCAAACCGATTTGATAATTGAGCCAAGACGAAAAAGCCGCCCGGAACGGGTCCGGACGGCTTGAAACGCGCAGTCGAGATGAGAATCAGGTGTCGGTGCCAAGCGCGAGGGCCGTTGCACCGTCCATCTTGTAAATGTCGTCGCGGAACTGCACCACGCCGTCGCCGGTGGACCATGCGGAAATGTAGACGAAGTGCAGCGGAACCGGATCGGCAACCTGGATCGGCGTGTTCGTACCCGACTTGATCGTATTTTCGATGGTCTGGCGATCCCAACCGGCCGTGTTCTTCAACAGCCATACGTCGAGATCGCGGACATTCTGGACGCGGACGCAGCCGGAAGAGTCGAAGCGCATGAGCTTGTTGAAATAGCTCTTCTGCGGCGTGTCGTGCATATAGACCTGATGCTGATTGTGGAAGTTGATCTTGGTCGAGGACATGGCGTTGATCTTGCCCGGGTCCTGACGGAACATCAGCTTCACTGCATCATCCGTGTTCCAGTCCACGGTTTCAGGCGCAACTTCCTGACCGGACTGGTCGTAGAGACGGATTTTGTTCTTCGCCAGATATTGCGGATCCTTCCGCATCAGCGGAATGATGTCCTTCTGGATGATCGACTTGGGCGCGGTCCAGTAAGGATTGAGAATGACTTCGTGAATCTTTGAGTTCAGGATCGGCGTCTGGCGATCGATCTTGCCGACAACCGCCGTATGACGCTGCACGACGCTGCCGCCTTCAACGGCTTCGATGCGCGCGGCCGGAATGTTGACCATCACGAAACGCTGTTCCTGCATGCCCTGATCGGCCAGTGGCGAAAGCCGCTGGAGATTGGTCTGGAGCTGTCCGAGGCGCGTATTCGCGTCCACGTTCATCGCGGCATAGGTGAACTGCCCCATGACGCCATCGGCAGGCAGGCCGTGACGGGACTGGAAGCGCTTGACGGCAGCATCGACATAGGTGTCGAACGAGCTGGAAAGACCGGCTTCCTGCGGCAGGTCGCCGGAAATCATGAGACGCTTGCGCAGCGCCTGCACGGCGGGATCGGTCACGCCGATCTGGAGCTTTGCATTGCCCGGCACGCTCGGCCAGCCGCCGCGACCGGCAATGTCGGTATACTGCGCGATGGCAGTCTGGAGATTGCCGACCGTCTGGGGGCTCAGAACCGGCTGGTTGGTCGCGACGCGTTGTCCGCCCGTTGCACGGGCATCGAACTGGTCGTCCCAGTTGCCGCGCCGCGGCGCTGCGATAACATCAGTCAGAACCTGCTGGGCATAGGCCGAGGAAACCATGGCGGAGGCTGCCACGGAAAGGCCGGCGGTTGCCGCGCCGCGCAGGAAACTGCGGCGATCTACTTTGAAAGCATCGGCTGGTCTGTCGGTCTTGGTCATCTTGCGTAGTCCCAAAAGGCTAACCGCTCGCGCGGGATCTTCCCAGAGAATATCAGCAATAGTTCAGCAAGGCGATATCCGGACAGAAAGCGATGCGACGATGCCCGCTTATCCGAAATTCGACTTTCGAGCCCATTCCTGAATGAAGGAGGCACAATATTGCCCGTGCCATTGTAAAACGCTTATGTCGTTTTTTATGGCTTAATCATGTCGCATGGCCGGAATTTCAAGCCACGCGCCTTACGATTGAGAGCTTCACAGCGCCTTATTCTTCTCAATGGCAGCCTGTTGTGACAGTTCTGCAACAAACCATCAGTCAGCCAGAGGCGGCGAGCCGAGATCAGAGGCGGTATGCGATGCTGTCGTTCCAGAAGCGGTCGAGACGCTGCAGCGACTTGTTCATCGCCATGAATTCATCGACCTGAATACCGCCAATCTGCTCGATGGAAGAGATATGGCGTTCGTAGAGCGCGGCCACCTGATCGGCGATGGCATTGCCCTTGTCCGTCAGGCTGACGCGCACCGAACGGCGGTCGACACGCGAGCGCTGATGATGGATGAAGCCCATCTCGACCAGCTTCTTCAGATTGTACGAAACGTTGGAGCCGAGATAGTAACCGCGCGAGCGCAGTTCGCCTGCCGTCAGTTCCGAATTGCCGATGTTGAAAAGCAGAAGCGCCTGCGTCGCATTGATGTCGCTCTGGCCGTTGCGGTCGAACTCGTCCTTGACGACGTCGAGCAGGCGGCGATGCAGGCGCTCGACCAGCTGGAGGGCTTCCAGATAGAGCGAGCGAAGTGCGGTTTCCGGTGTCGTGAGCGGAACGGACAACTCCGTCTTGCGCTGTGCGTTGATCATTTCTTTTGCCTCTCTGCCGGAGCCGCATTCCATGAAACCATGATGCAGCTCTCTGTCCTGTTTTACGCGGTGTATTGTTTCTCACCGTCTTGAGAGCAATTTAGGGGAGATGCATAAAATTCGACTTAAAAGTCAGCCTTAACAGTAACTTACCGGCAAAATTGGCCATTCAGGCTTAATGTTTGCTTACTCCGCGGCGACCTTGAGCCTGCTCCGCAATGCGCTGTTTTGGCGTAAAATGCCGGTTTTCCGGGCCTTGGAAAGCGCGTCACATTAAACTTTCGTCATTTGAGAAGTATGTGGACAGGAGCTAGTTACCGGCTATCAACATTCCATTGGAGGGACCATGACGCTTCGTTTCGCACAGTATTTTGTGGTCGGCGGACTGTTAAGCTTTACCGGCTTCACGAATTTCGCTCATGCCGAACCCGTTTCCGCCGCTCCGCAAATGACCATGTACAAGGACCCTTATTGCGGCTGCTGCGACGGCTGGGCCGAACATATGAAAGCCGCCGGGTTCAATGTGACCGTGAAGGTCGAGGAAGCGATGGACAGCGTAAAGGCAAAACATGGTGTCGCCGCCAATCTTGCCTCGTGCCACACGGCGGTCGTCGATGGATATGTCATTGAGGGGCATGTTCCGGCTGGCGCGGTCAAGCGGCTTCTGGCGGAACGTCCGCAGGCAACGGGGCTGACCGCCCCCGGAATGCCCATGGGCTCGCCCGGCATGGATATGCCGGGCAGCAAGGCCCAAACCTATGATGTGCTGCTTTTCAAAGGCCAGATGACGAAGCCCTTCGCCCGCTATGAAGGAACGCAGCCGCTATAGAATCTATATCGGCAGGCTCGCGCGGGCCTGCCGTTTCTTCTCAAAGAAGAGCAGAATGCGAAATGCGATAAATATGACGATGCAGGCCGCGTTGAACCCGACCGTGAGCGGCTTGTACTCGAAATGTCGCGAAAAAACGGAATAGATGGCGATTTCGCCGAGTGCTGCCACGAACCATAGCACAGGCCCCCAGGGCGCCCGCATCCATAGTCCCGTTGCCGCGACCGGCATCAGAACAGCCAGAGCGACGACCGCCGTCTGCCAGGTCCATGGCATCAGGTCGAACCGCCACAGAAGCCCGGGATGAATACCGATCAGCCTGACCCAGTAGAACACACCGCTGGCCAGCGCCACGAGCGCGAGTATCCGGATGAACCATGTGAAGGCCCATTCGGTTCCGCTGGGCTGGATATGCTGGCGCAGCTCGTTCATATGCATCAGGAGATCCTCACAAGGTCAGTTCCCCGTCGCCGAGATTTGCAAAATAGGCGTTGACCTGTTCGGGCTTCACGTCATCGAGCGTTGCAGGCTTCCATGTCGGCGCGCCGTCCTTGTCGATAAGCAATGCGCGAACGCCCTCATAGAAATCATGCCCTTCCAGCATGCGGTTGGCGATGCGGTATTCCATGCGCATGCAATCGTCGAGATCGAGCGCGCGCCCATCGGCAATCTGGCGGAAAGTGACAGCGACACTGGTCGGGGAGCGCGTGGCGATCACCTTCACAATGTCCATTGCGGCCTTGTTGCCGGCTTCCGCTTCTTTTTCCAGCGCGGCCATGCAGTCGGCAAGCGTTGCGCCCGAAAAACACTCCGCAATGATCTGGCGGGTTTCGACGGAGGTTTCAAAATCGGGGTACTGGCTGCGCGTCAGCGCCGCGTCGATGTCGGCGGTAGCGATGATGTCTTCGCGCAGGTCATGCAGATCGCTTGCGGCGACCGCATGGGTTGCGATCCCGCTCTGCAGGCAGTCGCCCCAGCGGATGCGGTTGCCGGTGAGCGCCAGATAATACCCGAAATTATCATGCAGATGCGGGAGAAATGCGCTACCCCCTACATCGGGGAAGAAGCCAATGCCGGTTTCCGGCATGGCAAACATGGTGTTTTCCGTCACGATGCGATGCGAACCATGAACGGAGATGCCCGCGCCGCCGCCCATGACGATGCCGTTGATCAGGGAGATATAAGGTTTTGGAAAACGGCCAATGCGCGCATTGAGCCGATATTCGTCGCGGAAGAATTCGTAAGCTGGTGTTCCGGCCTGACCGGACTTGTAGGCAGCGACCACATCGCCGCCGGCACAGAAGGCCCGCCCCTCGCCTTCGAGAATGACGCATGCCACTTCAGGGTCGTCTTCCCAGGACTGCAATGCGCGGTCGAGCGCCAGAATCATCTTATGCGTGAGCGCATTGAGGGCTTCGGTCCGCGTAAGCTTCACAAGCCCCGCTTTTCCCTTGCGTTCAAAGCTGATTTCGCTGCCACCGCCGAAGTCAATCTGCATATCGTGTCTCCCGTTCCTGTAAATGGGTAGAAAGTGAGACGCCCCGCGTCAATCCTGCACAGGTCAATGTTCTTGGTTTCGGCACTTTTCCCATGATAAACGAAGCGCATCCGATACTAGTGGATTGAATTTGACGTTTGATATCCGTCCGATATTAATCCCGTTTCAAACGTCAAATTCGAAAATCCACTAGATCCATAAAGTTACCGGTGGTCTTTTTGACCAGCCCTGCGATTTCATGTTCCAGGGCCTCCATTCTCGGGAATAGCCTCATGACCGATCGCCAGTCCAAATATCTGCCCGCCAATATCAGCCAGCATGTCGATGACGTCACCGGCAGCAGACGCCTGCGCCGCATGCGCAAGGCCGACTGGTCGCGCAGGCTCGTGCAGGAAACCCGGCTGACGGTCGATGATCTTATCCTGCCGTTCTTCCTGACCTATGGCACCGGCGTTGCCGAGCCCGTGGAAGCCATGCCCGGCGTCGAGCGCTATTCGGTCGACATGGCAGTGCGCATGGCGGAGAAAGCCGCCAAGCTCGGCATCCCCGCCATCGCGCCCTTCCCGCGCGAGAAGCTGGAAGTGAAGACCGAGGACGGCGCTTTCGTCGCAAGCCCGGACAATCTGATCAATCGCGCCGTGCGCGCAATCAAGAAGGAAGTGCCGGAAATCGGCATTATCACCGATGCGGCGCTCGACCCGTTCACCACGCATGGCCATGACGGCATCCTGCGCAACGGCGAAATCATCAACGACGAATCGGTCGCCATGGTGGTTCGGGGCGCGCTTTCGCAAGCCGAAGCCGGTGCCGACATCATCGCACCTTCCGACATGATGGACGGTCGCGTCGGCGCCGTGCGCCAAGCGCTGGACGAACATGGCTTCTGCCACATTCCCATCATGTCCTATGCAACCAAGTTCGCTTCCGCCTTTTACGGTCCATATCGCGACGCCATCGGCACGCAGGGCCTGCTGAAAGGCGATAAGAAGACCTATTATCTCGATCCGGCCAATCCGGAAGAAGCCGTGCGCGAAGCCGAGCAGGACATTGCCGAAGGCGCGGACATGCTGATGGTCAAGCCGGGCCTGCCCTATCTCGACATCATCCATCGCCTGAAGAGCGAATTCCGCCTTCCCACCTATGCCTATCAGGTGTCGGGCGAGTATGCGATGATCAAGGCCGCCGGGATCAACGGCTGGATCGACGAAGAAAAGGTGATGATGGAAAGCCTGCTCGCCTTCAAGCGCGCCGGCTGTGATGGAATTCTCACCTATTTCGCAATCGAAGCAGCTCAAAAGCTTAAACAGCAAGGCTGACCGGCAAGGCACCCTTTCGGGAAATCATCACATTTCCTTGAATCCGCCGGTTTTGGTTCCCATGTTGATGACTGTTCCGCCGAGGTGGCGGGGCAGCGCCGGTTGTCAAATCCCCCCGGGCGCTTCTTTTGAAACGACTGGAAGGAAAAATGTCCGACCATATCCTGCACGGCGAAGTCATGGGCCCGCGTTATGAAAGCCGCGCATTTTTTGAAGGCGTGCGCACGCGCCGCATTATGGCTTTTCTCATCGATTACCTGATTGTTTTCCTGCTCTGCATCCCGGCAGCAATCGTCATCGCAATCCTGGGCATAATCACGCTCAGCCTCGGCTGGATGCTCTACGGCATCATGTTCCCGATGGTGGCGCTGTTTTATGTCGCGCGGACCCTGGGCGGGCCGCAGCAGGCCACCAAGGGCATGCAGATGATGAATATCAAGCTCGTCCGGCTTGAAGGCGGCACGGTCGATCCCATGCTCGCAATCGTCCATACGGTCCTGTTTTGGGGTCTGAATGTCGTCCTGACGCCGCTGATCCTGCTTGCAACGCTGGTTCTCGACCGCAAGCGCACCGTGCACGATCTTCTGCTCGGCACGGCTGTCATTCGTTCTGATCGATAAACGACAGAGCATTTCCTGATTCTTCATGAAACACCGGAAATGCTCTGCTTTTTTATCGGCCATCCTGGCGCGAAAACCGGCTCCCACTTTTCGGGGTGCGCTTCAGATCAAAAAAATTCAGAGCCGGCTGCGCAAAATGCCTATTGACGTTTTGTGCGGTCGGCTCAATCCTTACAAAAAGTATCGTGATGGTTTCGGTATTGCCATTTCGTGGATATTGAATGACCCATCAACCGCAACAGTCTCCGCAGTTCTTTCTGACAGCTCCGTCTCCCTGCCCGTATCTCGAAGGCCAGATGGAGCGAAAAGTCTTTACGCATCTGGTCGGCGACAAGGCGAACGAAATCAACGATCTCCTGACGCAGGGCGGTTTCCGCCGATCCCAGAACATAGCCTATCGTCCGGCCTGCGAATTGTGCCGGGCCTGCATATCCGTTCGCATCCTTGCCGGAGAGTTCAAGATGACGCGCAACATGCGGCGCGTCTGGACGCAGAATAACGATCTGATCGGACGCGTGCACAAGGCCCAGCCCAGCACCGAGCAATATGCGCTTTTCCGCGATTATCTCGATGCGCGCCATCGCTCGGGCGGCATGTCGGACATGACGGTTCTCGATTATGCGATGATGATCGAGGATACGCATGTGAACACGCAGATCATCGAATATCGCAAGCGCGGCCCGGAAAGCTTCATCAGCGCCAAGGGCGATGGAGAGCTGGTCGCGGTAGCACTTACCGACGTGATGGCCGATGGTCTGTCGATGGTCTATTCGTTCTTCTCACCGCATATGCATGATCGGTCGCTTGGCACCTATATGATCCTCGATCATATCCAGCGCGCGCATGCCGCCGGTCTGCCGCATGTCTATCTCGGCTATTGGGTCGAGGGATCACGCAAGATGCAGTATAAAATCCGCTTCACACCGCAGGAGCACCTTGGCCCCCGCGGCTGGCAGCGGTTCGAGGGCTAGCCTACCAGCGGTTTTTCCATGGGATATGAGAGCTCTCCGCCGCGCCTTATCTCCGCTTCGCCTACCGCTACATACCCTCGTCCGGCATAAAAACGGCGCGCTGTTTCGGTACTGACAAGACGCGCAACAGCCACCTTTCGAAATAAAAGATATTCCTCGAGTTTTGAAATGAGCGCCTTGCTGACACCATGAAAGCGAAATTCCGGCGCAACATAATTCAGCAGGATCTCTCCCTCATCCGTCGCCAGCCCCACACCGGCTATGGCATTCCCTATTTCAGCAACGAGCATCAGTTGAGATGGAGCTTCAATCCACTTGAACACGTTTTCAGGCGTCTTGTTGGCTAGCCACGGCGCGAGGATATCATCGCGATTATGGTGATCTGCCTCGCACAGTTCACTGATCGAACGCCTTAAAATCTCGCAATGAGTACAGCGTCATTGAGTAAGGCCGGACGAACCTGCATGATTTTCTCCTTACAACACGACCCGCTGGGTCGTGTTGTAAGTAAAGCCGCAATCAGCTCGAAAATCGATCACAACTTGTAGGCTCTCGAGCAGCCTCCAACTGCAAGTTTAAAACTTGCCTGAACGCGGGAAGCCCTTTGGCACCAGACGGCCCGCAGAGGCGCGCGCGCCGATCCATTCCACAAGCTCTTCCTTGCTGCGATTGAACGTGCGCTCTGCCGAATCCTGCCAGGAAAGTCCTTCGGCAATTGCAAAGGTGCGGACGTCGGACACACCGCCATCCTTGTATTTTTGCAGGCGCACGCCCTTGCCGCGGGTCATTTCCGGAATGTCGGAAAGCGGGAAGACCACCATCTTGCGGTTCTCGCCGACCACTGCGATATGATCGCCGGAAACACGCTGGCAAAGCTTCGCCTCGTCCGGCGCCTTCACGTTCATCACCTGCTTGCCCTTGCGGGTATTGGCCACAGCCTCGCTTTCGGGAACGATAAAACCGTTACCCTCGTGGCTGACGAGAAGCAGTTTCGCCGCCGGATCGTGCACGAAGGCTGTCAGAATGTCCTGATCGTTTTCCATATCGACAAGGATGCGGATCGGCTCTCCATGTCCGCGACCGCCCGGAAGCGTATTCGCGCCGATGGTGAAGAACTTGCCGCCTGTCGTGAAGAACAGGAGCTTGTCGGTCGTCTCGGCATGGAAAGCGAGCTTGAGCTTGTCGCCCTCCTTGAAGGCGAGCGTCGAGAAATCGGCCAGATGCCCCTTCATCGCCCGCAGCCAGCCCTTTTCGGATACAACGATCGTGACCGGCTCGCGCTCGATCATTGCCTGATGGATATCTTCCAGATCGTGGGTTGGCGCGTCGGCGAAGGTCGTGCGGCGCGCACCAAGTTCGGTCTTCGGGCCGAACTTTTCGCGTACCGACTTGATTTCGGCGCTGATCTTCTTCCATTGGCGCGTGCCGGAAGCGAGCAGCCCTTCAAGGTCCGTCTTCTCCACCGTGAGGTCATCGAACTCCTTGCGGATTTCGAATTCCTCAAGCTTGCGCAACGAACGCAGGCGCATGTTGAGGATCGACTCGGCCTGAACGTCGGTCAGTTCAAAGGTGCGCATCAGGTCCTGTTTCGGCTCATCCTCCTCACGGATGATGCGGATCACCTCATCAAGGTTGAGATAGGCGATCAGCAGGCCGCCGAGAATTTCCAGGCGCCGTTCTATTTCCGCCAGCCGGAATTGCGAACGGCGGACGAGCACTTCCTTGCGATGGTCGAGCCACTCGCGCAGGACGGCTCCCAGCGACAGGACATTCGGCACCTTGCCGTGCGACAGCACGTTCATGTTGAGCGAAACGCGGCTTTCCAGCTCGGTCAGCTTGAACAGCGATTCCATCAACAGTTCGGGATCGACCGTCCGGTTCTTCGGCTCCAGAACGATGCGAATGTCTTCCGCCGACTCGTCGCGAACATCGTCAAGCAATGGAAGCTTCTTTGCCAGAAGCAGTTCGGCGATCTTTTCGATGAGGCGCGACTTCTGCACCTGATAGGGAATTTCGGTGATGACGATCACCCAGGTGCCGCGATTGCCCTCTTCCTTTTCCCAACGCGCGCGGACACGAAACGCGCCGCGGCCCGTGCGATAGGCATCGAGGATATTGCCGTGCTCTTCGACAAGAATGCCGCCGGTCGGGAAATCCGGGCCTCGCACCTTGCATTTCAGCAGAGCTGCCGGATCGGTCTCGGCTTCGCGCTTCAGTTCTTCCCATTGTTCGGGCGAGGTAACAAGTTCCTCCACCGGCGCTTCGGGATGATTGATCAGATAGAGCGCCGACGAGCAAAGCTCCGCCACATTGTGCGGCGGAATGTTGGTCGCCATGCCGACCGCGATACCGGCGGAGCCGTTGGCGAGCAGGTTCGGGAAAGCGCCGGGAAGGACGATGGGTTCCTCGTCTTCCTCATTATAGGTCGGACGGAAATCGATGGCGTTTTCGTTGATGCCTTCGAGCAGCAGCGTCGCGACTTCCGTCATACGCGCTTCTGTGTAACGCATGGCGGCAGCATTATCGCCGTCGATATTGCCGAAATTGCCCTGCCCGTCCACCAGCGGATAACGCACCGCGAAATCCTGCGCCAGACGCACCAGCGCATCATAAATCGATGCGTCGCCATGCGGATGGAACTTACCCATCACGTCGCCGACGATACGGGCGCATTTCGCATAGGCCTGATCGGGATTGAGGCGCAGCAGGCGCATGGCATGCATGATGCGGCGATGCACGGGCTTCAGGCCGTCGCGCACGTCCGGCAGCGCGCGATGCATGATCGTCGACAGCGCATAAGCGAGGTAACGTTCCTCGAGAGCCGATTTGAGATCGACCCGCTCGATGTGTTCTTCGCCGTCGTCCGGCGGAATCAGACTTTTTCCCATGTCTCTTCGTACCAACTGCGCGATTCGCCAGCAAGAGTTCAGGAGAACCAATCCAGTACATTAGTGTGCAATAGTCGCAATCCTGCCGCCATTTGCGTCCTATAGAGCTATCAGGGTGAATTTCCCCCGCTGCAATCGCAGGCTGAGGAAATCATGTTGTTATTGCGAGTGATTTCCGCCTATGAATGCCGCGCTACATCAGAGCGCCGATCCGATTGGAACAGATCGGCGCTCTGATCCTTTGTTTTGATGCGCATCTCATCCGAAAGCCGTTTCACGCTTTTCGGGATGCGCTCTAAAGATCAGGCAGGAGCTTCGAATGCAGGTTTTCGTCAATATCAGGCCAGCGGCACGTGTTCTGGCTGCCGGAACAGCGCTTTCGCTGGTATTCGGCAGTGCTGCCATGGCCGCAGACGCCAATGCAGTCGCCGAGCGCATCAAGGCGCTCTATGCCAAACAGGGTGGCGAACTGAGCTTCGCCAATGTCCAGGCGAGCGGCTCCGACATCGTGCTTCAGGGCACCAAGATCAAGCTGCCGACCATCGGCGAAAAGGAAACCGCCATCGGTGACGTGACGCTGCAGAACGTTCAGGATGCACCGGACGGCGGCTACAGCATCGAGCAGGTCACCGTGCCCGACCTGGCGCTTGCCGGTGAGACCGACAAGAACGACAAGGCCGAAATGAAGGGCCTTGCCCTGCAGAACGTGCACATTCCGTCGGAAAAGGCCAAGGGCCCGCTCGACAGCGTCGTCATGTATGACAAGCTGAAGGTCGATGAAATCCTGTTCGGCACGCCGGGCAAAGACGGCGCCACGGTGAAGGGCTTCGACCTGTCGCTCGACACCACCAACAAGGCCGAGAAGATCGGCTATGTCTGGACCATCGCCAATATCGACGCGACATTTGAAAAGGGCGGCAAGAACCCGCTGGCGCCGCTCGACATGAAACACGTTCAACGGCTCGCTGACCTCGAAGGGCAGCTGGTCGCCGACTTCCGGCGACACGTCGCTGGACCAGCTGGAGCTTGAGGCGAAGGAACTCGGCAAGATCAACATCACCGGCAGCCTCGGCGGGTATGATCTGGCATTCCTCGAAGCCGTCCAGAAGACGCAGGAAAACATGAGCAAGGCCGATGCGGACAAGGACGCCGCCGGTCTCGCCATTCTTGGTCTGGCGGAACAGCTCAACCTAAAGAACCTGTCGATCCGCTTCGATAACGATACCCTGACCCAGAAGGTCCTGGATTATTATGCGAAGCAGCAGGGCGCGGACGGCAAGCAGCTCGGCGAGCAGATGAAGATGATGGTTCCGCTGATGGCGACACAGCTCAAGAACCCGGAATTCGCCCAGCAGCTCAAGGTCGCGGCCGACAAGTATTTCACCGATCCGAAGTCGCTGACCATCAGCGCATCGCCGGATCAGCCGGTGACCTTCGCGTCCATCGTTGCGACCGCATCGCTGGATCCGACCAAGATCATCCAGCTTCTGAAAATCAGCGTCGACGCCAACAACTAGAGCATTTCCAGCAATAGCGCGAAGCGGTTTTGCGCTGAATAATGCGGCAAAACAAATACTTGGAGCGATTCCGACCATCCCGTTTCAATCGGAAGCGCCCCAGAATGAAAAAAGCCCGGTGCATTTCCACCGGGCTTTTCTCTCAGTTGATAAAAAACCCGGCTCAAGGCCGGGTTTTTCTTTCTGTAAAACCGCTCAGCTCTTCTGTACCGGAGCCAGCCGGATATGCAGGTCGCGCAGCTGCGCGGGCGTCACATCCGAAGGCGCGTTCATCAGGAGATCGAGCGCCTGCTGGTTCATCGGGAACAGCGAGATTTCGCGCAGGTTCTTCGCGCCGACCAGAAGCATGATGACACGGTCGATGCCGGCGGCCATGCCGCCATGCGGAGGCGCGCCGTACTGGAATGCGCGATAGAGACCGCCGAAGCGCTCTTCCACGTCCTGCTGGCTGAGGCCGACCTTCTCGAATGCCTTGACCATGACGTCCGGCAGCTGGTTACGGA
Organism: Brucella intermedia LMG 3301; assembly: GCF_000182645.1. Lineage (NCBI taxonomy): Bacteria > Pseudomonadati > Pseudomonadota > Alphaproteobacteria > Hyphomicrobiales > Brucellaceae > Brucella > Brucella intermedia. Next base: position 831,953 of record NZ_ACQA01000001.1, on the reverse strand, counting down.
TCGAGCCGGAAGCAATTTCAAAGCCGTTGCAGACGAGATCGTACTGGTAAGCCTTGATCGCCAGCGGGTCCTGGTTTTCCAGCGCGTCCATACCGCCCTGCGGCATGGAGAACGGGTTGTGCGCGAAGTCGAGCTTCTTGTTGTCCTCGTCCCATTCGTAGAACGGGAAGTCGATGATCCATGCCAGTTCGAAACGGTCACGATCGACGAGGTTCAGTTCTTCACCGGCGCGCGTGCGGGCGTCGCCCGCGAACTTGTAGAACTTGGACGGCAGGCCAGCCACGAAGAAGCAGGCGTCGCCATCGCCGAGGCCGAGCTGGTTGCGCAGCGCTTCGGTGCGTTCTTCGCCGATGTTCTTGGCAATCGGGCCGGCGCCTTCAAGCTTGTCGCCTTCCTTGCGCCAGAAGATATAGCCGAGGCCCGGCTGGCCCTCACCCTGCGCCCAGGAATTCATGCGGTCGCAGAATGCGCGGCTTCCGCCGGTCTTGGCCGGGATTGCCCAGACTTCGACCTTCGGATCGTTGGCGATCATGTTGGCGAAGACCTTGAAGCCCGACCCTGCAAAATGTTCGGTCACGGCCTGCATTTCAATCGGGTTGCGCAGGTCCGGCTTGTCCGAACCATAGGTGCGGATCGCATCGTCATAGGCGATGCGGCGGAATTTCTGCGTCACCGGCTTGCCTTCGGCAAATTCTTCGAAGATGCCGCGCATGACGGGCTCCATCGTTTCCCAGACTTCTTCCTGGGTCACGAAGCTCATTTCGAGGTCGAGCTGGTAGAACTCGCCCGGCAGGCGGTCGGCACGCGGGTCTTCGTCGCGGAAGCAGGGCGCAATCTGGAAGTAGCGGTCGAAACCAGCAACCATCAGAAGCTGCTTGTACTGCTGCGGCGCCTGCGGCAGCGCGTAGAACTTGCCCGGATGAATACGGCTCGGCACGAGGAAGTCGCGCGCGCCTTCCGGCGAGGAAGCCGTCAGGATCGGCGTGGTGAACTCGTTGAAACCGATCTCGGTCATGCGGCGGCGCATCGCGGCAATGATCTTCGTGCGGCTCATGATGTTCTTGTGCAGCGTTTCGCGGCGCAGGTCGAGGAAGCGGTACTTCAGGCGAATGTCTTCCGGATAGTCCGGTTCGCCGAAGACCGGCAGCGGCAGTTCCTTGGCAGCCGCCAGCACTTCGATTTCCGTTGCGAAGATTTCGACTTCGCCGGTCGGCAGGTTGGCGTTGACCGCATCGTCTGCGCGGGCCTTCACTTCACCATCGACACGGATAACCCATTCGCCGCGAACGGTTTCGGCAACCTTGAAGGCGGGCGAATCGGGATCGGCCACGATCTGGGTAATGCCGTAATGATCGCGAAGATCGATGAAGAGAATGCCGCCATGGTCACGGACGCGGTGAACCCAGCCGGAAAGGCGAACGTTGGAACCAACGTCCGTCTTGCGAAGGGCTGCGCAGGTATGGCTGCGGTAACGGTGCATGATTTCTGCCTTTTGGTAAGATAAATCAGTGCAGGCAAAGCGCTGCAAATTCTGGCGGAAAAGCGCATTTTGACCAGGTTTTGTCAAGTCTGCACTCTCTGCAAGCGTCGAGGTTCGGGCGCCTTGACGCAAAGTATCGACAAAAAACACTATTTGCACTTGTTATACGGCGCGTTTTGCGCATTCTTTCGCGACAAGCGGCCGCGCTTTCTCTAAAAGGTAACCATGCATCTTATTACGACGACAGAGGCCCTCGAAGAGGCCGTATCCGCCCTTGCCAAATCCGATTTCGTCACAGTCGATACGGAGTTCATCCGCGAAACGACGTTCTGGCCGGAATTGTGCCTTATCCAGATGGCCTCGCCCAACCACACGGCGCTCGTGGACGCTCTCGCGCCGGGACTGGACCTCGCACCCTTCTTCAGCCTGATGGCCGACGAAAAGGTGGTCAAGGTTTTCCACGCCGCGCGGCAGGACATCGAAATCGTCTTCCACCTCGGCGACCTGATCCCCTCTCCCGTCTTCGACAGTCAGGTGGCAGCAATGGTCTGCGGGTTTGGCGACGCCATTTCCTACGACCAGCTCGTCCAGAAGGTTACGGGCAAGCACATCGACAAGTCATCGCGGTTTACCGACTGGCGGCGCCGCCCCCTTTCCGAAAAGCAGCTCGACTACGCGCTGGCGGACGTGACCTATCTGCGCGACATCTATCTCTATCTGAAGCAGGAACTTGAGAAAGAGGGTCGCAGCGAGTGGGTGAACGAGGAAATGGCGGTGCTCACTTCCCGCGAAACCTACGACCTTCATCCCGACGACGCATGGCGGCGGGTGAAGGCGCGCGTTCGCAAGCCAATCGAGCAGGCGATCGTGCAGGCCGTTGCCGCCTGGCGCGAGCGCGAAGCCCGCGAACGCAATGTGCCGCGCGGACGCATCATCAAGGACGACACGATTGCCGAGATCGCCCAGCAGCAACCGCGCGACGCGGAAGCGCTTGGACGTCTTCGTTCCATCCCCAAGGGCTGGGAGCGTTCCGCTCAGGCTGCCGGTCTGGTCGCTGCGATCCAGTCGGCGCTTGAAATCCCCAAGGAAGACCTGCCGAAATTGCCAAAGCAGTCGCATTCGCCGGAAGGCAGCGCAGCGGCAGCCGATATCCTCAAGGTCCTGCTCAAGCTTGTGACAGAGGAACACGGCGTCGCGGCAAAGATCGTGGCGAGTTCCGACGACATCGACAAGATCGCCGCGGAAGGCGACAATGCAAACGTGCCTGCCCTGCATGGCTGGCGCCGCGAGGTTTTCGGTCAGAAAGCTCTCGATCTCATCGACGGCAAGATCGGCATCAAGTTCGAGAACCGGCGGATAAGGGCGGTGGAGTTAGGGCAATAAGGCAGTAAGGCAGTAAGGCAGTATGTGAATGCTCGCGCTGAACATACTGCCTTCCTGCCCTACTCGCTTACTGCCTTATTCCCTTGTCCCCTCAATCGCGCCGTCGCCGACCGCGAAATAGATGTTCTTGCCCGTCAGTTTCGCCAGTTGCTGCAACCGGCCTTCGGGGCGGTCTGAAATCAGATCGGCGAGATCGCCGGGGACGACCAGCGCAATCCCGTTTTCTTCCTCGCGCCAGAAAAGACGCGGGATGACGCCCGGCATCGAAGCCGACAGAAGGTAGACCACGCGCAGAAGCGCCCCGAGCAGTTTGGCCCGTTCGCGCAGACGCGGTGTGGCGAGCTGCATGATCTCCGGTGCGATTTCGTCCTCGATCAGCCCTTCGTGACGATAGTAATTGGCAAGCGCCATGAAGGAACGTCCTTTATGGTCGATGCCGCCGAACGAGCCATGGGCGATGATGTTCAGCGCCTGCGAGCCGCGATAATCGGGATGCGCGCGCCAGCTTATGTCGGCCACGAGACAGGCGGCCTGCCTGTAGCGCGCCTCGTCATCGGTTTCGTCAAAACCGAGTACCGGCAGGGACAATGTCGTCCACGTCGCCAGCTCACGGGCATGGCGCGGAGAGCGCGAGCGCAGAATGGAAAACTCTTCCGCCGAGGCCAGGAGCGGATCGAGAAGCTGCTCGTTCTTGGGCAATAGCGAATAAAGATAGCCTTCGCGCACGCCGAGCGCCGAGAAAACGATCTTGGAAGGCTTCATCAGGCGGATCGTCTCAAGCAGCACCGTCGCGCCGTAGGACAAGAGCTGGCGGCGGTTCTTCGAAACTGCCTCGATGCCGCGCATCGTGTCGAGATTGCCCTTGGCGACGCGCTTCAGGAAGCTTTGTGCCTCCACCGGGTTCATCTCGTAGCCGTGCATGACGTGCAGCGGATAATTCTTCGCCGTCATATGCAGCTTGGCAAGGTTACGCCACGTGCCGCCTACGGCATAGAAAACCTGTCCCTGATGAGCTTTCAGAAGCGTCGCCTTCGCCAGTTCCGCGCGCGCAATCTTCGTCGCCTCGGGCAGTTTCTCGTTGGACATATCCTGCAAGCGCAGGCCGCCGAGCGGCAAGGTGATCCCCTCGCCCACCTCGTGGTCATCCACGGCGACCAGTTCTAGGCTGCCGCCGCCAAGGTCGCCCGTCACGCCCTTCGGCTTGTAGAAGCCGGAAATGATGCCGAGCGCCGAATAATAGGCTTCTTCCTTGCCGGACAATACCTCGATGTGCCGGCCAAGAATGGCTTCCGCCTGAGCGATGAAGTCGGGGCCGTTCTTCGCTTCACGCGCGGCGGCAGTCGCCAGCGCATGAATGGAAACCGCGCCCGCCTGTTCGGCCAGGGCGCGAAAACGTTTCAGCGCGCGAAGCGCCGCCTCAACGGATTTCTCGTTGAGCTTGCCGGTCTTTGCGAGGCCTTTGCCAAGGCCGCAGAGAATCTTTTCGTTGAAAAGCACCGTCGGCGAACGGACGATGCCTTCATAAATGACGACACGGATCGAGTTCGAGCCAATGTCGATGACCGCAACGGGTTTCAGCCCCTTGAGGCGGCCTTGTGCTACAGCTGGACTCATGCAGTCGTTTTTCTTTCCGCCTGCGCACGCTTGCGATGCGCGATAAGGCGGGGGGCCGAAGACTTCAGCGACTTTCCGCGACCCGACAGGCTAGGATTGGTCATGAAATATTCCTGCGCGTTGAAAGCTTCCTCTCCTGCCTCTTTTTCTATCCGGCGAGAGGTGCCGTCCGCAAGTAGCTGATAGCTCTGTTGGTTATCAATTATGTTGGCAAACATGATTTGCGACAGGATTTGCTGATGCACTGTGGCATTTGTGATCGGAACGAGGGTCTCCACGCGGCGATCAAGGTTGCGCGGCATCATGTCGGCGGAACCGATATAGACGATTGCCTTGTCGGAGGGCAGGTCGTTGCCGTTTCCGAAGCAGAAAACGCGGCTATGCTCCAGAAAACGCCCGACAATCGACTTGGCGCGGATATTGTCCGAGAGCCCCGGAACGCCGGGACGCAGGCAGCAGATGCCGCGCACGACGAGATCGATCTGCACGCCAGCCTGGCTCGCCATGTAGAGCGCGTCAATTATCTGTGGATCGACCAGCGCGTTCATCTTCATCCAGATCGCAGCCGGACGTCCAGCCTTCGCATGCGCCACCTCATCCTCGATGTGCTTGAGGATTCGGGCGCGCAGCGTGAAGGGTGAAATCGCGATCTTCATTTCCTCGGCAGGCTGGGCATAGCCGGTAATGAAATTGAAGATATGCGCCACATCGCGCGCAATATCCGCATCCGAGGTGAAGAACGACAGGTCGGTATAGATGCGCGCCGTGATCGGATGATAATTGCCGGTGCCCAGATGCACATAGGAGCGCAGCTTCTGGTCTTCACGGCGCACCACGAGCGACATTTTGGCGTGTGTTTTCAACTCGATGAAGCCGAACACCACCTGAACGCCCGCGCGTTCCAGATCGCGCGCCCAGCGAATGTTGGCTTCCTCATCGAAACGGGCTTTCAGCTCCACCAGCGCCGTCACCGACTTGCCTGCCTCGGCTGCATCGACCAGCGCGCGCACGATCGGGCTGTCGTTGGAAGTGCGGTAAAGCGTCTGCTTGATGGCCAGCACGTCCGGGTCGGCTGCGGCCTGCCGCAGGAACTGCACCACAACGTCGAAGGATTCATAGGGATGATGGACCACGATGTCCTTTTCGCGAATCGCAGCGAAGCAATCGCCGCCATGTTCGCGAATGCGCTCGGGGAAGCGCGGATTGTAGGACACGAATTTCAGGTCTTCACGCGGGATCGAAACGATCTCCGAAATCATGTTCAACGCCAGCAGGCCTTCGTGCACGCTGATCCGGTTTTCCGAAACGCCCAGTTCCGTCGCCACGAATATGCGCAACGCTTCGGGCATTTCGCCGTCGAACTCGATGCGGATCACCTGACCGCGGCGGCGGCGCTTCAACGCCGTTTCAAAGAGACGAACCAGATCCTCGGCCTCTTCTTCCACTTCGATATCGCTGTCGCGGATGATGCGGAACGTACCGGCGCCACGCACTTCATAACCGGGGAAAAGCCGCCCGATGAACAGGCTCACCGCATCCTCGATGGTGATGAAACGATAGTCGTTGGTCTGCTCGGTCGGCAGTTGGATAAAGCGCTTCAGCGCGACCGGAATGCGCAGGAGCGCGGTCATCGGATGATTGTCGGCGCGGCGCGCAAGCTGCAACGCGATGGAGAAGCCAAGATTCGGAATGAACGGGAACGGGTGCGCAGGATCGATGGAGAGCGGCGTCAGGACCGGGAAAATCGTTTCGAGGAAGTGGTTTTCAAGCCATTCCTTTTCGGGCCGGGAAAGCGCGGAGGGGCGGACGATCTCGATGCTTTCCTGTTCCAGTTCCTCGCGTAGCGCGCGCAGACGCCCCTGCTGTTCTTCCTGCAGCCGCCCCACTTCGTCCAGAACGAAATCGAGCTGTTCCTGCGGCGTGCGCCCATCGGCACTGCGCAGCGCCACGCCAGCACGCACCTGTGCGGCAAGTCCGGCGATGCGAACCATGAAGAACTCATCGAGATTGGCGGCGGAGATGGACAGGAAGCGCAGGCGTTCGAGCAGAGGCTGGCGCATGTTTGCGGCTTCTTCGAGAACGCGGCGGTTGAACTGCAACCAGGAAAACTCGCGGTTCACGAAGCGGTCGGCGCTCTGCATCAGTTCGCCGTTCAAAGCTTTGTGAACCTCGGGGTCCGCTTCCATATCGGGAACGACGGTTGGGTTGGGGGCCAGTCCGGCTGTCATCTCGTGGTTCCCGCCTTCGGTCACGCTGGGGGTTTCGCTCGCCATAACGCTGTTTTCGCTCATGTTTCCTGTCCCGACCGCCACCGGAACATTCCGGCTCCGTCTGTCTGTTTCTCCGCGCATCCTGATCGAAAATTGCTTCGCACTTTTCCGGACGCTCGATAAGCCTATGGCTGTCATATGACAGTTTGATAGCAAATAGCTTGAAATGTCCTCAGAATTGATGAAAACGCTTCCGGAAACAAGACTTTCGCGGTACACGCATGCCAATGTCCAGCATGATCCTGTCCGGCACCCGGCGCAAGACCATGCCCATACCGCCCATCGACCAGAACCGGAGCATGTTATGTCCGATCACATCATTCCTCACTTTCAGAACGACGCCGGCCATGCTGCCATCGAAATCGGCGTGAAGGAATTCATGTGCGTCGGTGCCAACCCGCCTTTCGATCATCCGCACGTGTTTCTCGACATGGGCGATGAAAGCGAAGCCGTTTGCCCGTATTGCTCGACGCTCTATCGCTACAATGCAGAGCTCCATGCCGACGAAACCGTTCCGGCTGGCTGCGCCTACGAAGCACCTGCCGATAAGGCAGCCTGATCACGGCTGTTGATCCGGGCCGAACTCCGGATGGTCTCACCGACATGAGCAGAGGGCGCATATTGATTGCCGGGGCCGGAGTTGCCGGCCTGTCGGCAGCGCTGGAACTGGCAGCACGCGGCTGGAACGTCCGGCTCGTCGAAAAGGCAGAAACCCTTTCGGAAGTCGGCGCTGGCCTGCAACTTGCCCCCAATGCAATGCGCCACCTGCAACGGCTCGGCGTGGCCGACCGTCTTTCCACCCAGGCTGTCACGCCGGAAGCGCTCTACCTCATGGACGGGCGCAAGGCGCGCGCACTGATGGAAATGAAGCTCGGCGACAAGGCCCGCCAGCGCTGGCACCATCCCTACGCCGTGTGCCATCGCGCCGACCTGCAATTGGCACTGCTCGACGCCTGCCGCGAACAGCCGGGCATCGAGATCAGCCTCGGCGCAGAAATCACAGATCATCACGTCGAGAACGGGACCGTTGTGGCCACCGTCCGCCTTGGCAATTCCGAAGAGCCTGCCGACGCTGCCTATCTGATCGCCTGCGACGGGGTCTGGTCGGCTGAACGATCCAAGGCAGGTTTCAGCAAGGCGCGGTTCAGCGGGCATATTGCGTGGCGCACGACGCTTGCCGCCAGCGCCCTGCCCGCTTCCTTCCTCAACGCCATGCCGGAACGCAAAGCCGTCTCAGCCTGGCTCGGCAACAAGGCGCATTTCATCGCCTATCCGGTCAAGGGCGGCAGTTTCTTCAATTTCGTTGCCATCACGACCGGCGAGAATCCCGGTGAAGTCTGGTCCAGAACCGGCGACCTCGCGCGTCTGCGCTCCATCTACGCCGATTGGGGCGCGCCCGTTCGCGACGTGCTGGCGGCTGCCGATGAGTGGACCTACTGGCCGCTTTTTGAAATGCCGGATGCTCAATTCGTCGGGCCGGACCGGACGATTTTTCTCGGCGACGCATCGCACGCGGTCACGCCTTTTGCGGCGCAGGGCGCTGCCATGGCGATCGAGGATGCGGCGGCGCTGGCGCAGGCGCTGGACGGCAGCGACCGCGAAGCCGGGCTGAGGCGCTTCGATGCGGTCCGCAAGGAGCGGATCGCTGCGGTCGCCAAACGGGGCCAGCTCAACAGGTTTGCCTATCACGCCACCGGTATTTTTGCGCTTGGCCGCAACACGCTCTTCGCCCTGCGCAGCCCGGACAGCTTCCTCAAGGATCTGGACTGGCTTTATGGCTATGACGCTATTGCGGCCATGCGGGACCAAGGCAGGTCCTGACCCTAGGCCGCGTCGCGTGCGGCTTCCAGCGCTGCAACATCGATCTTGACCATCTTCATCATGGCATCGGCGACGCGCTGGCGCACGTCCGGCGGACCGTCCTGCAGGATATCCAGCAGCATGTCCGGCACGATCTGCCACGAAAACCCGTATTTGTCGGTCAGCCAGCTGCATTCCATCGGCGAGCCGCCTTCCAGCAGCTTTTCCCAGAACGCATCCACTTCCGCCTGGTCCCTGCATCGCACGATCAGCGAACTTGCCGGTGAAAACTTGAACTGGGGTCCGCCGTTCAGGCCGCATATTTTTTGCCCGTCGAGCGTAAAGTTCACCACAACCGGCTGGTTCTCGTTTTGCTGATGGCCATGCCTGAAACGGATGGCCCCGTCGATCGAAGCCGGTCTTCCGCACGCGCGGAAGACCGAAACATAGTGGTTGGCGGCTTCTTCAGCATTTCCGTCGAACCAGAGACAAATCGTCAAACCTGACATTTTCTCCTCCATTGTCCGGGGTAGTCATTCTCCCGAATGCTAGCCCATGACCTTTTTGGCTTCTTCCATGTCCATCCACATGATCTCCCAGATATGGCCGTCGAGATCCTCGAAGCTGCGTCCATACATGAAGCCGTAATCCTGCTTCGGGCCGGGGTCGGCCTTTCCGCCAGCGTTGACCGCCTTCTCCACAGTCGCATCCACTTCGGCCTTGCTTTCCGCCGACAGACAGACCAGCACCTCGCTGACCGTGTTGGCATCGGCGATCTTCTTCGGCGTGAACTGGCTGAACTTGTCGTGATCGAGGATCATCACGTGGATCGTATCCGAAAAGACCATGCCGGAAGCCGTTTCGTCCGAGAACATTGGGTTCCGGGTGGCGCCGATGGCTTCGTAGAAGTTTGTCGACTTCGCGACATTCTTCACAGGCAGGTTCACGAAAATCATTTTCGGCATGGGATTTCCTCCGTTGGTGGGCCGGCGGCCCGCTCCTGTTTTTTCGATTATCTATCGCCTGCCCGGTTCCCCGGCGATAACAAGGTCGAGCCTTCCGGCGCAGAACTCACGCAATTGGCATCGGAAGAACTCAAAGTTCGCTTGTACATAATGGCATATAAGTTATAATTAGCAACCATGAAGTTAGAAAAAATAACCAACTCGCAAAAACCATCGGCGAAGCGCAGCTATGACGATGCTTGTGCGGCGGCCCATGCCCTTGATTTGATTGGGGAACGCTGGTCGCTTCTGGTGATGCGCGAATTGATGTTCGGCCCCAAACGCTTCAGTGATTTGCGGGCTGACCTGCCGGGCGTGAGCGCCAATGTCCTCACGCAACGCCTTGAAGGGCTGGAAGAAGCAGGCATTCTTTGCAAGAAAAAACTGCCCCCTCCCGCCTCGGTCCAGGTCTATGAGTTGACCGAGTGGGGTTATGAGAGCGAACCTATTCTCCAGACACTGGGCCGATGGGCGGCGCGCTCGCCGAAACATGATCCCAACCTGCCGATTTCGACCGTTTCCTTCCTGCTTTCGCTGCGGACCATGATCGATCATGACAGGGCTGCGGGCCTGCGGGCGGTGATCGGCCTTTGTCTGGAGGCGGAAGACTTCACGGCTCATCTTGACGATTCCGGGGTTCGGATCGAACGCGGCGCGGCGCAGGAATATGACCTGCATTTCGAAAGTTCACCGCGTATGCTCGCCGCTGCCATCTATGGCGGGCAACCTCTTTCGGCGCTGGAAAGCGCCAGTGTTCTCAAGGTCATGGGCGACCGCGCGCTTGCAGAAAAATTCGTGACGCTGTTCCCGCTTCCCGACAAGGCCCCACTGCCTGAATAAGATATGCAACTTTTTGGTTGCTTATTTCGCCCTTACCCCTATATTGGCAACCATGAAGTTGCCAATTACGGAGGATGCAATCATGACCGTTGAAAGCAATACCGACCGCATTGTGAAGACTGTGGACATCCGCGCGGGGATTGACCGCGTATGGCGCGCCCTCACCGACCATGAAGAATTCGGGAGCTGGTTCCAGGTCAAGCTCGACGGCCCGTTCATCGTCGGCACCAGGTCGACCGGACACATCACCTATCCGGGTTTCGAGCATGAACCGTGGGAATCCTTCATCAAGGAAATGAAGGCTCCGTCCTATTTTGCCTTCACATGGCATCCTTACGCGGTGGACCACAGCATTGACTATTCCAAGGAGCCGCCGACCCTGGTGGAGTTCAGGCTGGAACCGATCGAGGCGGGAACGCGGCTGACGGTGATCGAAAGCGGTTTCGATGCCCTGCCCGCAGAACGCCGGCCGCTGGCGCTGCGGATGAACGAAGGCGGCTGGGAGGAACAGGTCGGCAACATCAAGAGACACGCCGAAAATGGACGATAGGCCAGAAATGACCGGCACGGACATGTCCATGGTTTTCGCAGCGCTTGCCGATCCAACCCGGCTGGCGCTCATCGAGACCCTGAGCGACGGCGAAAGCCGCTCGATCGTGGTTCTGTCGCAGAATGGCAGCATCACCCGGCAGGCCGTCACCAAGCACCTGTCCGTGCTGGAGCAGGCAAATCTGGTCGAACGCGAAAAGGTCGGCCGGGAAAGCCGGTTTCGGCTGCATCCCGCCCCGCTTGTCGACGCCCGCGCCTATCTCGCGAGCGTTTCCAGCCAGTGGGACGGTGCACTCCAGCGCCTGCGCCGGTTTGTCGAAGATTAGGGTTGCCTGAACAGAAGCGACGAAGTGCCCTTCACGAAGCCAAGCTTCTCGTAGAAGGGCACAAGCCGATCCGGGCAGTAAAGCTCGAAGCTTTTCACGCGCTTCAGCTTTTCATGGTGGAGTATGCGCTCCACAAGGGCCTGTCCGAGGCCCTGCCCGCGATAATCTTCGGCCACAATGACATCGAAGATCATCGCCTTGAAGGTGAAATCGCTCAGCACGCGCGCAAAACCCGCAATACGGTCATTGCCATCAGACAGAACAACAGCAGGTCGCAATGGGCCAGCATATGGGTGACGTCTTCCAAGCTGCGCTCCCTGGTCCCATTCGTTGCAATAGAATGTGTGGAACTCCTGATAGCGCTCGGCTGGAAGCTCTTCGATCCATTGAATATTCGTCACAATGCCCCCTGCTGTTCTCGTAAAAACACCCGCCGGCGGACCGGCGGGTGTTTTAATTTCGAGCGATGAGCCTGATCAGTGCAGGATCTGGCTGAGGAACAGCTTGGTGCGTTCGTGCTGCGGATTGTCGAAGAACTCGTCCGGCGAGTTCTGCTCGACGATCTGGCCCTGATCCATGAAGATCACGCGGTTGGCGACCTGACGGGCAAAGCCCATTTCGTGCGTCACGCAGATCATGGTCATGCCTTCGGCGGCAAGGCTCACCATCGTATCCAGCACTTCCTTGACCATTTCCGGGTCGAGAGCCGATGTCGGCTCGTCGAACAGCATGACTTTCGGGTTCATGCACAGTGCGCGCGCAATGGCGACGCGCTGCTGCTGGCCGCCGGAAAGCTGGCCCGGATATTTGTTGGCCTGTTCGGGAATCTTCACACGGGCCAGATAATGCATGGCGATTTCTTCCGCCTGCTTCTTCGGCATCTTGCGCACCCAGATCGGCGCCAGCGTGCAGTTTTCCAGAATCGTCAGGTGCGGGAAGAGGTTGAAGTGCTGGAACACCATGCCTACTTCGCGGCGCACTTCGTCGATCTTCTTCAGGTCATTGGTCAGCTCGATGTTGTCGACGACGATCTTGCCCTTCTGGTGTTCTTCCAGACGGTTGATGCAGCGGATCATGGTCGACTTGCCCGAGCCCGACGGGCCGGCCACAACGATGCGCTCGCCGCGCATGACCTTCAGATTGATGTCGCGCAGAACGTGGAACTCCCCGTACCACTTGTGCATGTTGGTGATTTCGATGGCGACATCGGTTTTGGAAACCTGCATCTTTGAACGGTCAACTTCCACTCCGAGCTCGGATTGCGGGAGGGCGCTTTGTGCACTCATTTCCATTATTCCCTTTATTCTTATCGTTTATGACCCGTATCGAGGCGTCGTTCCATGAATATAGAGTATCGCGACATTGCGAAACAGAAAATCCAGAAAACGAAGCCCGCAAAGATCAGACCAGTAGCAGGCGTCTGTGGAGAAGCCCAGTTAGCGTCGGCGAAGTTCTGACGGACGATGCCCAACAGGTCGAACATGCCGATGATGTAGACAAGGCTCGTATCCTTGAAGAGACCGATGAAGGTGTTGACGATTCCCGGAATGACCAGCTTCAGCGCCTGCGGCAGGATGATCAGTCCCGTTTTCTGCCAGTAGCTGAGGCCAAGCGCATCCGCGCCTTCATACTGCCCGCGCGGAATGGCCTGGAGGCCGCCGCGCACCACTTCCGCCATATAGGCCGAAGCGAAAAGCGCCACGCCGATCAAGGCACGCAGCAACTTGTCGAAAGTCACGCCCGGCGGCAGGAACAGGGGCAGCATGACGCTGGCCATGAATAGCACCGTCACCAGCGGAACGCCGCGCACCATTTCGATGAAGATGATCGAGAACGCCCTGATGACCGGCAGCTTTGAACGCCGTCCGAGCGCCAGCACGATCCCCAGCGGCAGCGACACGGCGATGCCGACAAAGGACAGGACAAGCGTGACCAGCAGCCCGCCCCACAGCGGCGTTTCCACATAGGGAAGGCCGAACCAGCCGCCGACCAGCAGGAAGAAGGCGACAATCGGAAAGACGAAGAAGAACAGGATCGCGTTGAGCCCCTTCTTCGGCGCCTTCGGAATCAGGAGCGGCACCAGAAGAACGGCGAAGATCAGCGCCGTCAGGTTGACGCGCCAGCGCTCCGAAATCGGATAGCGGCCATAGAGAAACTGCTCGTATTTCGCATTCACGAAAGCCCAGCATGCGCCCGACCAGCCTTCCGGCTGTGCGCCGCCCTGCGCGACGGTGAGGCAGGCGGTGCGATCCGCACCGGTCCACACGGCCTTGACGAACAGCCATTCGATGATCGGCGGAAGAAACCAGGCCACGACCAGCAGGCCGAGAATGGTCAGCGCCGCATCGACGGGCGTTGCGAACAGGTTGACGCGCAGCCAGTGGGAAAGCCCCTGCACCGAGCGCGGTGGCGCTTCGCCATCCACCATCTGCGTGCGTACATATTGGAGATCTGCGTTTTCCATTGTCATCTCTCCACCAGCGCCATCTTGGCATTGAACCAGTTCATGAGGCCCGAGGTAATCAGGCTGATGCCGAGATAGATCACCATCCAGATCGCCACGACCTCGACCGATTGACCCGTCTGGTTGAGGATCGTTCCGCCGACGGCGACAAGATCGGGATAGCCGATGGCGATTGCGAGCGACGAGTTCTTGATAAGGTTCAGATACTGGCTCGACAGCGGCGGGATGATGATGCGCAGCGCCTGCGGCACAATGATGAGGCGCATCGTCTGGCCGGGACGCAGGCCAACGGCATAGGCCGCTTCCGTCTGCCCCTTGTTGACGCCCAGAACACCGGCGCGGACCGTCTCAGCGATGAAGGACGCGGTGTAGAAGGACAGCGCCAGGAACAGGGCGAGGAACTCCGGCTTGACCTGCGCACCGCCGGTCAGATTGAAGGTCCCCAGTTTCGGCAAATCGAACGAGATCGGAAAGCCGGTCGCGATCAGCGCCAGGACGGGCAGGCCGATGATGAGCGCCGCCGCCACGCGTATCGTGTGGAAAGGCTGGCCCGTCGCCATCTGGCGGCGCTTTGCCCAGCGCGCAATGACGATCGAAGCCACGATGCCGATGAGCAGCGCCACGGGCAGAAGCCATGCCCCCTCGCCCCATACCGGCGCGGGCATGAAGAAGCCGCGATTGTTCATGTATGTGCCGAGCGGCAGGGCGATGCTGTCGCGAGCCTGCGGCAGCACCGAAAGCACGCCGAAATACCAGAAGAAGATGACGAGCAGCGGAGGAATGTTGCGGAAGACTTCGACATAGACCGTGCAGATCTTGCGGATCAGCCAGTTGCGCGAAAGCCGCCCGATACCGACCAGAAATCCGATGATTGAAGCCGTCACGACACCGAGCGCGGCGACGTAAAGCGTATTCATCAGGCCGACCAGAAAGGCCCGGCCATAGTTCGAGTCGCTGCTGTATTGAATGAGCGTCTGACTGATATCAAAACCGGCGCGGCCACTGAGGAAACCGAAACCGGACGCGATGTTCGCACGCTGCAAATTGGTGACCGTGTTGCCCACGATCCAGTAGATTGCCCCGATGACCACCCCGAAGACGATCACCTGATAGAAGATGCCGCGAACCCGCGGATCATACAGGAGCGAGGTTCCGCCGCTATCTTGGCGGCGTTCAGTTGCAGAATAGGAAGCCATATGTTTCCTGTGCCTCTCGGCTGACAGCATCAAACCCGAAAAATTGACTTGGCCGCCTTTGCGGGCAACGCCTGAAATCGGAATATCGAATGCCGAACCGTTCGGTCCTGCCGTTCCTGTCCGGGCTCGGTTCGAGCCTTCGAGGACTGCAAGACGCGGTTGAATTCCAAAAAGCAGCTTGTCAGCATCCTATGCCCGGCAGATGCGGGATCGACAGCAAACGGACAAACTGCAAAGCCGACAAATCCGGCGGGCGCTGCTGCACCCGCCGATGATCAGTCCGGAGAGTAATGCCCGTCAGCGGACGGGGATGCCATATTGCAGGCCGCCCTTGTTCCACTGGGCATTGATGCCGCGTGCAATCTTGAGCGGGCTGCCGGAGCCGATGTTACGCTCGAAAATTTCGCCGTAATTGCCGACGCCCTTGATGATCTTCACCACCCAATCGTTCTCGAGACCGAGATCGGTGCCGATCTTGGTGTCCGCTTCCACGCCGAGAAGACGCTTGATGTCCGGGTTGTCAGACTTCTTCATCTCTTCGACATTGGCCTGCGTGATGCCATATTCCTCGGCGTTGAGCAGCGCGTTGTGCACCCAGCGAACGACGTCCGTCCACTTGGAATCGCCCTGACGAACGGTCAGGCCGAACGGCTCCTTGGAGATGATTTCCGGCAGGATGACATGATCGTCGGGATTGGCGAGCGCCAGACGAACGCCGTAAAGGCTGGACTGGTCGGTCGTATAGGCGTCGCAACGGCCGGAATCGTAAGCGGCGTTCGCTTCTTCGATCTTTTCGAAGACCACCGGATTATATTCCATCTTGTTGGCGCGGAAATAGTCGGCCATGTTCATTTCGGTCGTCGTACCGGCCTGAACGCAGATGGAAGCGCCGGAAAGCTGCAATGCGGAATTGATGCCCGACAGCTTCTTCGAATTGATCATGAAGCCCTGACCATCGAAGTAATTGATGCCGGCAAAATCGAGGCCGAGCGCAGTGTCGCGGCTGATGGTCCAGGTCGTGTTACGGATCAGGACGTCGATTTCGCCTGACTGCAGGGCCGTGAAGCGCTCCTTGGCGTTGAGCGGCGTAAACTTCACCTTCGCCGGATCACCGAAAATCGCAGAAGCCACGGCACGGCAATAATCTACGTCGAAGCCGGACCACTCACCCTTGTCGTTGGGGGAAGAGAATCCAAGCAGACCCGTATTAACGCCGCACTGTAGAAAACCTTTCGCCTTCACATCGGAAAGCGTGTCAGCGGATGCTCCCGAAGCTACGCAAAACAGCGCCGCCGCACCCAATACACCCGTCATAAGAGTTTTTTTCATCTGGCCTGCAACCTTTTTCGTTCCCTGGAGAGCGCCGGACCTATGGCCCATGGCGTCTCTTGTTGCTTTATTTTTTGCATAAACCCGTTGGATAAGTCGCGTGACCTCCCAAGCCCATGCCCTACAACAGCTTGCCCTCGCCCGAGACCGCTATCCGGTCTTCAATTTTTCTTTTGAGCGCAGTGACAAACCTGTCGCCTTCACGGGTCTTATCGAAGGCGAAATTTTGTCTTTGGTCAAGGCTTTAACGCAGGCGAGCGAAAAGGCTTTCAAAAAAGATGAGGGAGAAATATTCGAAAATTTACACGATTTCCCGATTTCTGGGTAGGAAGGTCGTCGGGTGCAGCCCACATTGCACGCGAGGACGGAGCACAGGTTTTTTCAAATAAACACAGATTGTTAGGCAGTACTACCATACCAGATGGGCCGCGATTCCGGCAATTTCCGGTAGAAATCAGACGCGCGGCATCGTGCTTTCGTCGTCCAGAGAAAAAATAATATTTCGCGTGGCCATATAGCGAGCCACCCACCAGGTCGTGACGAATCCGATTGTCAGACCGGCGACCACATCCGTGGGGTAGTGCGCCCCGGCTGCGAGCCTGCTTATTCCGAAGAGAATGCAGATCATAACGGTAAGGATGCGCCAGCGCGGCAGGAATATCCAGAGCGAAACCATCATGACGCCAGCCATCATGGAATGGCCGGAAGGGAAGCTTTCATAGAGGAACTGGCCCTTGAAAGGCGAGAAATAGGCTGCGCCGACGTCATCGAGCAGGAACGGGCGTGCCCGGCCAATCGCGAGCTTGCCGATTTCGACCGGCACACTTGCGACGATGATCGAGGTCAGGATGAGCGTTGCCCAGCCGTGGAGCTTCACCAGCCACGCTCTGGCGCCGGAACGCAATTTCGGTGAGAGCAGTATCGCCGTGGCGAGCCATACGACGATGCCGATTGCAAGCCATACGACGGTGCGAATCGCATCCGTTACCGTCCGCAGGAGCTGCATGATGAAATTGGTGCTTTGCGCGGTCACGCGAATGATGTCCGCATCCCACAGATGCAGCACGAGAATGATGAAGGGCAGAAGCACGACGATTGCTGTCATTTCCAGCGTCCACGAGGACGGCGCGCCCTTATAGGCCGGACGCAGAAGAGCTTGAAGGAGTTCCAGCGCTGCGCGAAAGGGATAAAGAAAAGTGCTTCCCGTGCCTGACGCCGCCATACTGAAATGTCCTTTCACAAGCTTATTACGCAACAAATGGCACGCGAGGTTGCATCCGGAACGCGCGCATCCTATCCAAGTATTCAAAATTTCCGCCGCAGACGGAATCGCAGATCTTTTTGCCGCAGCCGACCTTGATGCGACCCGGCAGAATCCTCTCTTTCGAGAATCGGCAGGCGAGAATCAGCGGGATAGCATGCAACATGGTCTGGAGGCATTTTCGTGACTAAGCAGCAGGTCAAGACAGAGAAGCTGGGTATAAACACGCGTCTCGCCCACGACGGTTATCAGCCGCGCGACTATCATGGCTTCGTGAACCCACCCGTTGTCCGTGCCTCAACCGTGCTTTTCCCCGATGCGGAAACAATGGCGACCGGCGGCCAGAAATACACCTACGGCACGCGCGGCACGCCGACCAGCGATGCCCTTTGCGCCGCGATCAACGCGCTGGAAGGTTCGGCGGGCACGATCTGCGTCCCGTCCGGCCTTGCCGCCGTCACGGTTCCGCTTCTCGCTTTCCTGTCGCCCGGCGACCATGCGCTGTTCGTCGATTCGATCTACAATCCGACCCGCCATTTCGCCGATACGATCCTCAAGCGCTTGGGCGTGGATGTCGAATATTACGATCCGGAGATCGGGTCCGGCATCGCGAAGTTGATGCGTGCGAACACCAAGGTCGTGTTCACGGAATCGCCCGCCTCGAACACGTTCGAGATGCAGGATATCCCCGCTATCGTCGAAGAGGCGCACAAGGGCGGCGCCATCGTCATGATGGACAATACATGGGCCACCGCGCTCTACTTCAAGGCGCTCGATTTCGGCGTGGATATTTCCATCCACGCCTCGACCAAGTATCCGTCCGGCCATTCCGATATTCTGTTCGGCACGGTATCGGCCAACGAAAAATGCTGGCCGCAGCTTCTGGAAACGCACGGAACGCTCGGTCTTTGCACTTCGGCTGACGACACCTACCAGATATTGCGCGGCATGCGCACCATGGGCGTGCGGCTGGAACAGCACCGCAAGAACGCGCTGGAAATCGCGCGCTGGCTTGAAGGCCATCCGGCGGTTGACCGCGTGCTGCATCCAGCGCTGGAAAGCCATCCCGGCCATGAAATCTGGAAACGGGACTTTTCCGGCTCCTCCGGCATTTTCTCCATCGTGCTTGCCGGCGGCGGGCAGAAGGAAGCCCATGCCTTCCTCGATGCGCTGGAGATTTTCGGCCTTGGCTATTCCTGGGGCGGCTATGAAAGCCTCGCGGTTCATGTCCGCCTCAATGACCGGACCATCGCCAGGGGCGACTATCCGGGACCGGTGATCCGCCTGCAGATCGGTCTGGAAGACGTGCCGGATCTCATTGCCGATCTCGAAAAAGGTTTCGCGGCAATTTGATACCGAGGCACTGAGATACTCAATCGCCGCAGGGGCTTAACAAAAGCGCGATGAGTCAGGCTCATCGCGTTTTGTCTATGCGGGCTTTGCAGCGGTTGCCTTGCGCGACTGTGCGCGCGCCGTCTTGCCCGCTGCCTTCAGCGGCTTCGGCTTTGTTTCCGACAGCCCTTCAACGACGGCCTCAATCATGGTGCAGGCGACGAAATCCGCCTGCATCTCCTCCCGCAATGCCTCCCGGTCGACAGATCGTGCTTCGTTCGGCTCATGCCACAGCACCACGCCTACCCTCACAGCGGGTTGCAGCCGCCGCAGACGGCGCACCGCAAACCGGGCGTGACGCGCCGCCTGCCGGTCCAGAAAACAGATCATCAGCGTATCCCTGCCGGAAATATCCAGCGCCTTCAATCTGGCGGGAGTGAGCGCATCATGCGCGACCGCCTCTGCCGAGGCGCCCTGCACGGCAAGCACCTGCGCCAGCATGACCGCCGCCGTGTCATCGAGCCCCCTTCGCCCGCCGAAGGTCAGGAGCGACCGACCTTCGCCGGAAGGAAGCTCCAGATCGGTTTTGCTGCCATCGCCATCAGGATTTTCAATCGCGATCTCTTCATCGTCGCCCTCCTCCTCGGTTGCAATCTGCTCCAGATTGGCCACCAGCGTCTTCGTGCTTTCAGTGACGATCTGCAACTGCTGCTCTGTCAGCACGCTGCGAAGCCGGTCGCGCTCCGCCATCAGAAGTGCGGGAACAGCAACCGAGCCGTAGAACTCGACCAGATATTTCTGTTCCAGCATTTCCTCGGCATTGTCAGTGGCTTCATCCGGGTCGCCTGCAAGGAGGCGTTGATAGAGGCGTTCCTTCGGGTCAAGCACAGGCTCGTTGCCGAAGAGGATTTCCAGGAACTCGAATTTCGGTACATGGCGGCCCAGCACCACGAGGCAGACCGTCAGAGGCGTCGACAGAACGAGCCCGACCGGCCCCCACAGCCACGCCCAGAAAATGGCCGACACGATGATGGCAAGCGGCGACAGGCCGGTGCGTGAACCATAAAGCCACGGCTCGATCACGTTGTTTATAAGAAGCTCGATGACGACGAACAGCCCGATCGTCCAGAGAAGCAGGTTCCAGCCGGGCGCCACGGCAAAGGCAAGGAACAGCGGCAAGATGGCCGCGATGACCGGGCCGATATAGGGCACGAACCGCAAGACGATTGCCAGCATTCCCCACAGGGCCGCGTTGGGGATGCCGAGAATCCAGAGACCGAAGGCGAGAGGCACACCATAGGTTATATTCACCACGAGCTGCGTCAGCAGATATTGGCCGACCCGCTTTCCCGCATCCTGCAAGGCTTCGGTCGTTCGATGAAGATCGCCGTAACCCACCAGCCTTATGAAGCGGTCGCGCAGTTCCTCCCTTTCGAGCAGCATGAAAATCACCACGACAACGACGAGACCCGTCGTCGCCAGCGGTCCGATAAGCGGTTCGATGATGCTCCTAAGCGTTTCCACCGGATGGCGTGGTGCGAATATCTGGACAAGGAGCGGCTTTTCCTCGGGCTCATCGGAAGGGAGCGCCTGCGTTTTCTGTTCCGGCCGGTTGATTTCCGTGCCTATGCGCTCGGCGAAGCTGTTCAGCCTGTCGAAGAAACTGTTGTCGGAACCCGCTTCCTTGAGTGTCCTGATCTTCTCGATGATGTTGTACTGATAGTATGTAACATTCTGCGCGACTTCGGAAACCTGGAAGGCAACCACGGCGCTGAAAACGGCCACGATCAGGAAGCCGCCCGCCACGCTGGTAATCACCGCGAACAGGCGCGGAAGGCCCGCCCGGCGCAGAAAGGCGACGATCGGCGCCAGCGCGAATGTCAGCAACACCGCGATGGCAAGCGGCAGAAACACATCCTTTGCAAAGTAAAGGATGGCGACGGTGACCGCCATTGCTGCCAGGGTGGGCAGACGCGGCGGCGCCGACGTGATCGGCCGCACGGCAGAATCCGGATTGTCGATATTTTCCATGAACCCCTCTTTTGCCGCTTTATGACTTTCGGCTTGTCAGCCGGGTAACTGCAAAAGGCGCGTTCGGTTCCATAGAACGAGGGAACATATAATAAATTTAATTAGCGGGTACTAATAATAATATTACGCGGAATAAATTGCCTGCAATGGAAGTCAATATTAATATAATTCAAATACAGAAATCGGCCAGATTGAAGCATCTGCAGGAAGTTATGGGGGATACCGTGTCGTTAAAGGCAGCAACGAGCTTAATCAGTCGCAACTTATGGAAAGCTCTGCTTACTCTACTATTGGTAGCGGCTTCTTCATTCGCACACGCCCAGCAAACGCCGAGGCCTGTTCAGGTGGGTGTGTATGTAAGCGAGCCTTTCGTCAACAAGGAAGGCGATTCCTACTCCGGCATGGCCATCGACATCTGGCACGATATCGCCACGCGGATGAATCTTGCTTCGCAATATGTGGAATATCCCAACTATGGGGAGCTGGTGAAAGCTGTTTCCGAAGGCAAGGTTGAAGCAGCCGTCACCAATCTCACAATCACGGAGAGCCGGGCTGAAATCATCGATTTCACGCATCCATGGTTCGATGCGGGCCTGCGCATCATGATCCACACCCAGGCGGGCAGCGGCTGGGACGATCTGATCAATCGCCTGGATGATGCCGGGCATCTGGCGACCTATGCGTGGATATTGTTCATCCTCCTCGCCGCTACGGTGGTGCTGACGATTTTCGACCGGCGTTTTGATGAAGGTTTTCCAAAGCGGTGGCGCGAGGGGCTTGCGGAGAGCTTCTACCACGTCGTTTCCATTGCCACTTCGGGCAAAACCTCGCGCAAAAACCTGTTCGGCTGGGTGGGACGCGTCTGGCAGACATTCTGGATGGTGTTCGGCATTGCGATCATCGCCTATGTGACTTCATCGGTTACCAGCGTCATGACGGTCGCCCATATCGACAACAGCATTTCCAGCCTGTCGGACCTGCAAGGGAAATCCGTGGGCGTGCGCGCGGGCAGTGTCGCGGAGCAGTTCCTGAAATCACGCTCCATCGCGACCGTGCCTTTCGATCACCTGCCTGAAGCCGTCGGCGCGCTCGTGAACGACGAGATTGCGGCAATCGTCGGCGACGGTCCGGTCCTCGACTATTATGCCCATCAGCATGCCGACCAGCCTATCGATCTCGTCGGCAATGTGTTCAGTCCGGACAAATATGGCTTCGCCTTCCCGCGCCAGAGCGAACTTGTCAAACCGGCGAGCGTGGCGATCATCAGTGCCCATGAGAATGAGGAAATCCCCAAGCTGAAAGCCAAATATTTCGGCCCCGAGAACTGATGCGCAGACGCAAAAAAGGCGGCCAGTGGCCGCCTTTTTCATTTCCGCCAGTGATTTACCGACCCGCGACGATCGACGAAATGATGCCGGTTGCGATGCCGATCAGCAGGTAATCGTTGTTGACCTTGACCCAGTGATAACCACGCGGCGGCTGGCGCAGCTTGTAGCGCGAATAGTTGTTCACGACGTGACCGCGATAGTTCGGCGGCAGGCGGTTGCCCTTCCTCCAGCTCTGATGACGGCGGTCGTCATATCTGCGCGCATCATATTTCGGGCCGCCCTTGTGCATCTGGCCGTGAGACGGCTTGCCGTGATGCGACGGATAAGACTGTGCCATCGCAGCAGGCGCGGCGAGAAATGAAAGGGCAGTGAGAGCAATAACGATCCGCTTCATATCGGCTTTCCTTTGTTACATTCGATGGGAGGACAATGCGCCCGCCAATGTGAATGCCAAGTGAATGCGCCCATTAAATTAATTTAATGATTTCATCGGCCTGGCACAAAGCAGCAGCCCCGCATTTCCCATCCGTGCAAAATGCGCTAGGTAAAGCCCGAATACATGCGCACCCGCAAGGGCAAGGCTCAGAGGACTGGATCATGATGAACTGGGTTTTCATTCTGCAAGGCGTTATCGCGTTCGGACTGGCCGCATTGGCCATCGCGGTCATCCTGCGCCATCGCCGCCACTGACGCCGGTTCGCACCGCTATATTTTTGCCTGGACCTTGCCGGTCCGACGCAACCGAATTTGAGATCGATCGTTCATACATGGTCTGGTATTTTTTCTGGAGGAGATGGGGATGCGGAAAGTAGCACTTGGGCTGGTTGCCCTTCTGGCCATAACGGGCTGCACCACTACGGAAAAGGATCTTTCCATCGGCACGGGCGCCGGGGCCATCATCGGCGGCATTGCCGGTGGCGGACGCGGCGCCTTGATCGGCGCCGGTGCGGGTGCGCTGGGCGGCCTGCTGGTGCGTGAACTGCGCAACGGCAATTGCCAGTATCGCGACCGTCATGGCCGCATCTATGTGGCGCGCTGCCGGCGATAATCCCCAAACCGTGCAAGGTTGTCGAAAGCGCCGGTTCTCCGGCGCTTTTGCTTTCGGGGATTGCGGCCCGCCTGCCCTCGCTGGAACCTTCCCGCGCCGATGGCGTTTTACTGGAAATAACGACAGGGAGAACTCCGATGAAGCTTGCTCTCAAAGCCGCCCTTGTTGCCCTGGGCGTGTTTGCGGCGGGCGCAGCGCAGGCGGCGAACGCCATTTCCACCACCAATCTCAATATCCGCACCGGCCCCGGCACGCGCTATGCGACGCTGGGCTCCATCCCGAGCGGAGCGCCCGTGACGGTGCGCGGCTGCACAGCCGGCTACGGCTGGTGTCAGGTGAGCTATGGCCCGACCTTTGGCTGGGCCTCGTCACGCTATCTCGCGTTCAGGGAAGGAACTTCCGGCGGATATTCCGATGATTTCGGTCGAACCGCT
This sequence comes from Brucella intermedia LMG 3301, assembly GCF_000182645.1. NCBI lineage: Bacteria > Pseudomonadati > Pseudomonadota > Alphaproteobacteria > Hyphomicrobiales > Brucellaceae > Brucella > Brucella intermedia. The sequence continues at coordinate 808,264 of NZ_ACQA01000001.1, read as the reverse complement.
GCGTTGATCGGCATTCCGCTGATCGCCGGCCTTGCCATAGGCTCGGCCCTCAATGATCGTGACGATTACTGGTATCGCGACCGTCGCTATTACCGGAACAGACATTGGGATCGTCGCGACTGGCGTGACCGCCCGCGCTGGCATGGCAATCACGGGCCGCGCGTCTACCTGAGGCAGCGCGGACCGGACGGCCCGCACGGTCAGTGACTGACAATTCACGTAGAGACGGCAAACGCCGCGAAGCGAACCACTTCGCGGCGTCTGCGCGCAGTTTTGTCGAGTTTCGCGCTAAAACCTGCATTATCGGATTACGGAAAGCGTCGCCCTCGACAGGTGCCGCAGGGAAGCGATCAAGCAAATAATTGATGAGGCGAAGATGGCGATCCCGGCAGGATTCGAACCTGCGACCTACGGCTTAGAAGGCCGGTGCTCTATCCAGCTGAGCTACGGGACCTGATCTTTCGATTAAGATCGAAGATATTCAATGAATGCAAGGCTTTGATGGCAAAGCCCTGCCGAACTAACCTATTGCCGGGCCTGATGCAATTGTCAGGCCATACAGGCAATCAGTGCGTCCAGGGCATCGTCCGGTCGAACCGGAAATTGTCAGAATAGGAAACCTTGCGGCGCTTCTGCTCGTTCGGCTCGAAAACGCGATAGGCGATGCCATTGCGCTTCGCATAATCGACGGCTTCCTCCCGGGTGGCGAAGAAAAGACGAATCTGGCTCTTCATATCGCCGGAAGACGTGTAGCCCATCAAAGGCTCGACCATGCGCGGGCTTTCCGGCTCATATTCCAGAAGCCACTGGTCTGTCTTGGCCTGACCGGACTGCATGGCAGTCTTAGCTGGACGGTAAATACGTGCAACCATTTGAAGAACCCTGAACTGCTTTGCTCCGCCGGGGAGCTGAAAATCCACCAAGGCAATAGTTTACACGTGAATGCATGTCAACGCGATAAAGACGCACGCCACAGCCTCTGCCGGGGCATCCAAAGTGTCGACCATTTAAACCTTGGGGAAGATGGTCGGAGCGGCAGGATTCGAACCTGCGACCCCCTGATCCCAAATCAGGTGCGCTACCAGACTGCGCTACGCTCCGTCGCTTTCAAGCGGGTGCGGCTTCACTAGATAATCAAACGAGATAAAGCAAGAGGCAAAATTGTCAGATTGCGCTTTTTCCCTTCAATCCGAACAGGATGGCGGGAAGAGCGGGTTTTCGCAGTATTTCGCTCGCCGCCCTCGACGTCCCGCCAGCATGAGCGCAACCTCCGGCAGCAGAAACCGGGTCGCTTGCAACGGATAAAGCCATTCTCCGTCCGAAAGTAGCAGAATCACCGAATTGACAGCGCTGGTAAAGTAAGCTTACCAATTATCTGCCTACATAAATTAGCAACGCACCACATGACTGCCGTTCGGGGAGAGAATGGCCGTTCATTGCATAACCGTCGGCGAAATTGCGGCGGCGTATTTCATGTCAAGGAAAGGAACGCATATCCAGGAAGGGAGGACTGATGCCCTGGAATCAAGTTTATGACCCTTTGGGAAGCATGTTCTTGTCGACATTGCTTGCCGCCTTGCCGATTGTCGTCCTGCTGGGCGGTATCGGCTTCTTTCACATCAAGGCGCATACCGCAGCCATACTTGGTCTTCTTACAGCGCTTGTGATTGCAGTTGTCGGCTTCGGGATGCCCGCCGACATGGCAGGCGCCACTGCCGTTTACGGTGCCGCCTACGGACTTCTGCCCATTGGCTGGATCATTCTCAACGTCATCTTTCTTTATCGGCTGACAGAACAGACCGGCCAGTTCAACATCCTGCGCGATTCCATTGCGGGCATCACGCCGGACCGCCGTCTCCAGCTTCTCTTTATCGCCTTTTCGTTCGGCGCCTTTTTTGAAGGTGCCGCGGGTTTCGGCACGCCTGTCGCTGTGACTGCCGCGATGCTGATGGGACTGGGTTTTGCGCCCCTGCCCGCAGCAGGGCTTTCGCTCATCGCCAACACCGCGCCGGTCGCCTATGGCGCGCTTGGAACGCCGGTCATCGCGCTTTCGGCGGTGACGGGGATAGACTTGATGCAGCTGTCGGGGATGATCGGGCGTCAGCTCCCGTTCTTCTCCGTCCTCGTGCCTTTCTGGCTGATCTGGGCCTTTGCCGGGCGCAAGGGCATGCTGGAAGTCTGGCCTGCGCTGCTGGTGGCGGGCGTGGCCTTCGCCATTCCGCAATATCTGGTCTCCAATTTCCACGGGCCATGGCTGGTGGATGTGGTGGCTGCGATCTGTTCGATGGCAGCGCTGGCGGGGTTCCTGCGGGTCTGGCAGCCGAAGCGGATATGGACGTCGACGGGACAGGAAGGCGAAGTGGATGCAGGCCCCATGCCCGCACCGCCGAAACATTCCACCGGAACCGTTTTCCGGGCATGGACCCCGTGGCTTATCCTTTCGGTGTTCGTGTTCCTCTGGGGCACGCCGCAGTTCCGGACATGGCTCGATTCGCTGTGGGTGTGGAAAATGCCGATCCCCTATCTGCATAACATGGTGTTCAAGGTTCCGCCGGTGGTGGCCGAAGCGCATTCGGAGGCCGCGATCTATACGCTCAACCTGCTTTCGGCCACCGGCACCGGCATCCTTCTCTCGGCAGTGGTGGGCGGGCTGGTGCTGGGCTTCAACCCGCTCCGGCTGCTGAAGGAATATGGCAGGACGGCCTATGTGGTCCGCTTCTCGCTGATCACGATCTCGGCCATGCTCGCGCTCGGCTATGTCACGCGCTTTTCGGGAACCGACGCGACGCTCGGGCTCGCCTTCGCGCAGACCGGCTGGGTCTATCCGTTCTTCGGTGCGATGCTCGGCTGGCTCGGCGTGGCGCTGACGGGCTCCGACACGGCATCGAATGTGCTGTTCGGCGGCTTGCAGAAGATCACGGCGGAACAGCTCGGCCTGTCACCCGTCCTGATGGCTGCGGCAAACTCGTCCGGCGGCGTGATGGGCAAGATGATCGACGCGCAGTCCATCGTCGTCGCCTCCACCGCAACGCAGTGGTACGGGCATGAATCGAAGATCCTGCGCTATGTGTTCTTCCATTCCGTGGCGCTTGCCGCCCTCGTCGGCCTTCTGGTGATGGCACAGGCCTACCTGCCGCCATTTACCTCCATGGTCCCGACAGAAACACTGCCGGCCATCACGCATTGACGTGATCGACCGGAAGGCAGACCCACGCGAGCCCCCGCTTGCGTGGGTTTTGTTTTGAGAAAGTTCCTTCCGGAACCAAACCCCACGCGCTGGCGTTCTCACTTCACTACCAACCAGCTGGAGACTGAATGTGAACAGAAACGGGCTTTATCTGATTATTGGCGCGCTGATCGTCGTGGCCGCAGGTCTGGCGATCTATGTCTATCGCGAAGAGACCAAACCCGCCGGGATCGAGATGAAAATCGGAGAAGGCGGCATTTCCATTCAGGAAAATTGAAATCGAATTCAAGTTATAAACATATAAACCGATTAAGATTTCAAGCGCTTACGCTTTGTGATGCAACGTTTTCGCCCTCGCCATGTTATTTGGGGCACCAGATAAAACGGAGGACCAAATGGGTATCCAGACTGTTTCCGATGAGCTTTATCGTCGTCATGAACGCGAATGGGCGGAGTTGCGCAACGCGGTTGAAGCAAGCGAAGCCAACCAACGGCAGCAGGAGAAGGCTTCCGGCCAGACCTCCTGCGATCATAAGACGTCTGGCCACCAGTAAGTCTTGCCACCCTGCCTCGAAACGCCGCGAAAGCGGCGTTTTTTGTTGCCGTCTCAGCGCTCGGGCAGCGCTGGGGCAGCGCTCGGGCAGCACCGGCGGCAAGCCCCGGTAACCAAATGCGAAGGAACAATTGGTAGCGTCTCCCCATCGCGATTCGAACAGGAGACAGACGATGGCTGCACGCAAACGCACCACCCGCTCGCCCAAGCGCTCCACCAAGCGTTCAGCCAAATCTTCGGGCTCGTCCACTCCCCTGCTCGCGCTGGCCGCCATTCTGGGTCTCGGTGCCTTCAGCCTCTGGGCGACGTCCCAGCACAAGAGCCCACAGGCTGCGATAACAGCGCTCTTCCAGCGCCCTGTGTCCAGGCCGGTTGCGCAGCCCGCCGCGAAAACGGAACCGAAGGCGACCGTCACCAGCAAGGCCCCTGAAAGCAAGTCACCGTCGAAGGATTATGGCGCTGCGGTCGGCCCGGTGCCACGCCCGTCCGCGCCCGTTGCGGCGCCCGCTCCGCAAAAGCCGGTGCAGCAGGCTGCAATCCAGACCGCCACCCCACCGCGCCCCGCAAATCAGGTCGTTGCGCCCCAGCCGCCCGCGGCTGCGTTGCGCTCAATGCCGCCGCGCGGCGTCAACACACCGGCAAGCTCGCCTTCGGTGATCTACGCCAAGGCGCGCCTCACCATCCACAAGAATGCCTGGGACAAGTCGCCATCCATCGGCGTCGTGGAAAAAGGCCGCGAGATGCGCTCTTATGGAAAGACCGGACGCTGGCATCGCGTGATCGTCCCGAAGACGAACATGATCGGCTGGGTGCATGAGGACCAGCTTATCGGCGGACGCAACAAGCCGGACAGCGCCAGCCTGATAACCGGCTCGATTGCCAAGAAGCAGCAAACCGCGACCGTAGCGCCGTCCAGACAGGCTCCGCGTCCAGCGCATTCCCGCATGGAGCCGCCAAAAGCTGTCGGCCAGAAGAATTGATCCAGAATGTTGGATCAGACCGCCTGCGCCATTGCTTCAAGCTGTCGGTCACCCGGCAGATAATCGAATCCTGCTTCAATCAGCGATGAAGTGTCCGCGACCAGATCGCCATAAAGCTGGTCGTAAAGCCCGCTTTTGCCCGCTGCCGAAAGCAGGAGCCGCATGACGACCGGCGGAACCGGCACAAGCCGCGAAGGCTTTCCCAAGGCAGCCCGCAGCTTCGTCACCAGTTCCTTCGTGGAACGTGGTTGTGGTTCAGCAAGGTGAAACACGCGCCCGGCAACCTTTTGCGCAGGCGCAACGCTTAGAAATGTCAGCGCGCGCGCGACATTCTCCAGCGACACAAAGCTGCGCCGGTTGTTTGCCAGACCGAAAGGCAGCGGCAATCCGCTGTCGCAGAGCCTTATCAGCGCTTTCAGGTTCGCCCGCGCTCTCGGGCCATAGACCAGAACCGGACGTGCGATGACGATCTCTATCCCGCTTAGTTCCCGCAGATCGGGTTTCGGCCCTGGCCTTGGCGCGCCCATAATCGTCACGCGGCTTCAGCGGCATGTCCGGCGTCAAGGGCGACGGGTTTCCCGCGACCGTATAGATCGTGGATACGAAAACGAAGCGCTTTACACCGGCCGCCTTTGCCCTGGCGGCAAGTTCCACCGCCAGCCGATGATTGACCGCATCGAATGTTGCGGCATCGGGACGTTCCGCGCCCGTCCGATGCGCGAGTGCCGCACAATGGACGACTGTTTCCACGCCTGAAAGGTCCGGACCGGACAGCGCGTTTCGGGACAGAGGCAGCACTTCGTGCCCCTCACCGGCCAACATTTGCGTCAGTGCGCTTCCGATGAAACCGCCTGCCCCTGTGACCGCTATCCTCATCCTCAGCGTTCCGGCTGTTCGCTGTCGGCCAGAACCTGTGCGGCGAGCGTGCGCGTGATGCGGCTTTTCTGCTCCAACGCCGCGCGGTCGAGCTTGTCGACGATGCGGATTGCAGACAGAAGCGAGCGCTCTATCCGGCTGACCAGGTAGGCGACGACATGGGGCTCCACGCTCACCTGCCGGTCAGCAAAGAGCTTGTGAATGACGCCTGAAAGCAGCAAGTCGTCCGGTTCGGCGATTTCCACGACGGTCGCAGCCTTGAGGCGCGACGCAAGATCGGGAAGCTTGACGTTCCAGTTCGCGGGCCACAGCCGTGAGGTCATGAGCAAGGAAGGTCCAATTCCCTGCGCCGCATTCTGCCGGACGCTGTTGATGAGGTGGAAAAGCCCCGTTTCATCGAAAGGCGTGGCGCCAATATCGTCGATCAGCACGGGATATTCGGCAGCGCCATTCACGGCTTCTTCGGTGATGCTGGAAGGGTCGACCAGAAGCGCGCCCGTTCCGGCCCGCCAGATTTCCGCCAGATGCGTCTTGCCCGAGCCGGTCGGTCCGGCAAGGATGGTGACGGGCGACAGCCAGTTCGGCCAGCGGTCGATGAGGTCGACGGCGGCCCGGTTGGAGCCCGTGACGATCAGGTCCTCCCGGTGGTAACCGGGCTGATGCTCAAGGTTCAACGGAATCTGGCGCGGTGCCTCACGCATCGCAGCCTCCTGCACATCCTGTTGTAACGCCCGGCCCGTCACGACCCAATTTCATTTCTCTCTGCCCGCACTCTCGCCCGCCTCGATCAGCGGCCCCGCATCCGGGTCCGGCTGATGGTAGGCAGGATCATACATCGGTGAGTGGAGATAGCTATTCAATGCGAACCGCACAAGCACCCCGACCGCCGCCGCGGCAGGCACCGCCACCAGCATTCCGGTGAAGCCGAACAGCGAGCCGAAGGCGAAAAGCGCAAACATGAGCCAGACCGGATGCAGGCCCACGGACGAGCCGACGAGCTTCGGCTGGAGGATGTTGCCTTCCACGAACTGGCCAAGGAAAAACACGCCCGCGACGGCGCAGATCATGATCCAGTCGGGCCAGAACTGGACCAGCGCCACGCCGATGGCGAGCGCCAGCCCGACAAAGGAGCCGATATAGGGAATAAAGCTGATGAGACCGGCGAAAAAGCCGATCAGCAGGCCGAAATTGAGCCCCGTCAGCGTAAGGCCGATGGCGTAATAGGTTCCAAGAATGAGGCAGAGCGTTCCCTGCCCGCGAATGAAACCGGCAACGGCGGCGTTCATCTCGCGTGCGATGCGGCGCACGGTGTGAAGCTGGCGGCGCGGTACCCATGAATCGATGCTCGAGACCATGCGGTCCCAGTCCAGAAGCATGTAGAATGCGACCACCGGTGTGACGACGAAAAGGCCCGCAATATCGATCAGCGATTTCCCCGAATTCCACAGGGACTGAAGCAAGGTCGAGAGGAAACCGGCGCCTTGCTGGAGCAGCGAGCTCAGATTCTGCTGAATGACGGAACTGTCAATGCCGATATATTTCTTCAGCCACTGCGAATCCTCATTCGCCAGAAGCGATTGCAGCTGGGTGATGTATTCGGGGATTTTGGAAATGAAATCCGCAAGCTGCGTTGCGAGGATCGGCACGACGATCATCAGGCCGAGGACCAGCGCCATCAGGAAGATGAGCAGGATGACGACCGTGGCGGCAAGCCGCGAAAGGCCGAGGCGCTCCAGCCGGTCCGCAACGGGATCGAGGAAGTAGGCCAGCGCCATCCCGGCCACGAAAGGCAGCAGGACGGAACTGAACACGACGAGAAACAGGACGAAGACCGCGACTGCGCCCACCCAGAACATCGCCTGACGGCGCACCGAAGAGCCGGTCAGCGCACCGACTTCCACATTGACGTGAATGTCGCCGTCGCGAACCTTCGCTTCCGATTGACGGATCGTTCGGCTGGCGGTGGTGCGCGTGGGTGTCGGTTTCTTGACCATGTGCGTCCATTTTAAAGGAAAACTGTTGGATAGAACCAGTCCTGATAGCAGAACGGCGTTACGGATGTCTTATTGCAGTCGCGGACAAGTTAGAACGGTTGCCGAGGATTGCAATGTCTGTGCGAAAGGCCTGACGAAACACAACCTTTCTGTCGGATGATGGGCAGCGCTTTACAATTTTAGTCGGAATTCTGCGCTGTTTCACTCTTTTCGGGCCTTGTGGCCTTGCAGGCAGCGCCGTCTCATGGCATTGCGCGCACATTCTCTGTTTATCGCATTTTTCCTGAGCAAAACCGTTATACGCTTTTGCCGAAAATGCATTAGACAACTGCGTGGATAAGCGCCCATTTCAGGAGCAGGCCATGACCATGGAAAACAAGCCCGCCAATAAGCCCGCCGACAAGTCTGCCGCCCATAATGGCCTGACCTATGCGCAGGCTGGCGTCGACATCGATGCCGGCAACCTGATGGTCGAGAAGATCAAGCCGCTCGTGCGTTCCACGCGGCGCCCCGGTGCGGACGGAGAGATCGGCGGCTTTGGCGGCCTGTTCGACCTCAAGGCCGCAGGCTTCAAGGACCCGGTGCTCGTTGCCGCCAATGACGGCGTCGGCACCAAGCTGAAGATCGCCATCGACGCCGACAAGCACGACACGGTGGGCATCGATCTGGTTGCCATGTGCGTCAACGATCTCGTTGTTCAGGGTGCCGAGCCACTTTTCTTCCTCGATTATTTTGCGACCGGCAAGCTTTCGCCGGACCAGGGCGTGGACATCGTTGCGGGCATTGCCGAAGGATGCCGTCAGGCCGGTTCTGCGCTGATCGGCGGTGAAACCGCTGAAATGCCGGGCATGTACCGCGACGGCGATTACGATCTTGCCGGTTTCGCGGTTGGCGCGGCTGAGCGCGACCGCCTGCTGCCGCGCGGCGACATTGCCGAAGGTGACGTCATTCTCGGTCTGGCTTCGTCCGGCGTTCATTCCAACGGATTTTCGCTGGTGCGCCGCATCGTCGAGCTTTCCGGCCTCGGCTGGAAGTCCGATGCGCCGTTCCAGCCGGGCGCGACGCTCGGTGAAGCGCTGCTCACCCCGACGCGTATCTATGTGAAGCCGCTTCTCGCCGCGATCCGCGCTTCGGACGGCATCAAGGCGCTGGCGCACATCACTGGCGGTGGTTTTCCCGACAATATTCCGCGCGTCCTGCCGGAAGGTCTTGCCGCCGAAATCGACCTTGCCTCCATTTCCGTTCCGCCAGTCTTCTCATGGCTTGCCAAAACCGGCGGCGTCGCGCCGAACGAAATGCTGCGCACCTTCAATTGCGGCGTCGGCATGATCGCTGTCGTGAAGCCTGAAAAGGTCGATGAAGTCGTGGCAGCGCTTGCCACCGAAGGCGAAAAGGTCGTCACGCTGGGCCAGATGGTCAAGCGCGAAAAGGATGGCGTCGTCTACAAGGGCCAGCTTGCGCTATGAGCCGCAAGCGGGTCGTCATCTTCATTTCGGGCGGCGGCTCCAACATGGAAGCGCTGATCCGCGCCGCGCAACCTGCGGATTTTCCAGCCGAAATAGTGGCCGTATTCTCCGACAAGGCAGAAGCTGGCGGTCTTGCCAGGGCGCAAGGCGCAGGCGTTGCGACGCAGGTCTTCAAGCGCAAGGATTACGCCTCGAAGGATGAGCATGAAGATGCCATTCTGGAAGCCCTTGCCGCGTTGCAGCCGGACATCATCTGCCTTGCCGGTTACATGCGCCTTCTGTCGGGCCGCTTCATCGCTCCCTATGAAGGCCGCATTCTCAACATTCACCCTTCCCTGCTGCCGCTCTTCCCCGGACTGCACACCCATCAGCGGGCGCTGGATGCGGGCATGAAAGTCGCAGGCTGCACCGTTCATCTGGTGACCGAGGGGATGGATGAGGGTCCAATCCTGGCGCAGGCCGCAGTGCCGGTGCGCGCCGGAGATGATGCTGAAACACTTGCAGCGCGCGTCCTCAAGGCCGAGCACCAGCTTTATGCCGCCGCCCTTCGCAAATTCGCCGCCGGAGAGGCAGGGGATCGGGCAGAGATTCAGGCAGATAGCGTAATTGTCAGCGTCTGATCCGCGGCAAAATCATCACACACGAAGTTTTTTGTTAACAAAACTTTAATTTCCCGCAAAAAGCTCTAATTCCCCCTCGTAACGGAACTTGCTTCGGCAAACCCCGTTAAGAGTCGTGGAAAGCGATTCTTTCAATATGTTTTCAGAAGAGGACAAAGACATGTCTCTCCGTTTCTCGACTTCCTTCCTTTCGGCAATGGCCGTGGTTTCCGGCCTTGCGGTTACGGCTCCAGCTCTCGCAGCCGACTTCGTAGCTCCTCCCGCTTCGGGTCGTACCCAGCCACGCTCGGAAGTCGGTATGCTGTCCTGCGACATCTCCCCGGCTATCGGCGTAATCATCGGCAGCCAGCAGGATGTGGATTGCGTATTCCGGCCTGCCCGCGGTCGCGGCCCGATTGAGCATTACACCGGCACCATCACCAAGCTCGGCGTCGATGTCGGCTTCATCAATGGTGGCCGTGTCGCCTGGGCCGTATGGGCTCCGAGCGTTCGTCCGGAAGGCGCGCTTCAGGGCCGTTATGTCGGTGCTTCCGCCAATGCAGCCATCGGCGTCGGCTTCGGCACCAATATCCTGACGGGCGGTTCGTGGAAGACGATTTCGCTTCAGCCGATTTCGCTTCAGGGCCAGCGCGGCCTGAATGCCGCCGTGGGTGTTTCCAAGCTGAAACTGCGTTACGCCGGCTAACGGGCAGCGCGAATAAACAACAACGCCGGGGCGCATATATAGTTTATATATGCGCCCCGGCGTTGTTGGATTAATATTTATGCATTTATTTTGCGTATCCAGATCTTGGTATCGTGCACCGCAAGCCCGCCATAGGGAGCTGCCGGTTCGGCGCCGATCAGGATGTTGATCCCCTCGCCGCGCTCGAAGGTGGAATTGGGGAAAATGCCCTCGGAAACAACGACACCGCGTTTTTGCCCCGCGCGCAGCACGGCATAAAGCACCAGCTCGCCGCGATGATTGCCGATCTCGATGCGCTCGCCGTCCTCTATGCCAAGCTCTGCCGCATCGTCGGGATGGATCAGTAGTTCGGGCCGGATTTCCTTGGCAAGCGATGTCGGCGTCTCGGCAAAGGTCGAGTTCAGGAAATTATGGGCCGGTGAGGTCGTCATGCGGAATGGATGTTCGGAATCCGCCGTTTCAATCACTTCCCAATGGTCCGGAAATTCCGGAATGGAATGATGAGGCCCCTGAAGTCCCATGACTTCCGGCGGCTTGTTGGGCGAAGGGCTTCCCGTCCAGTCCGGGCGGAAGCGGAACTTGCCGTCCGGCCATTTGAAACCGTTGATATAATGCGCTTCCTCGAAGGGCGGTTGCAGATCGACAAACCGCTTTTCCTTCAATTCGTCGAAATGCGGCAGATCGCTATTGGCATTCATGTTGTCGATCAGCGTGCGCTCGTCCAGGTCGAAGCCCGGCAGATGCCCTACGCCAAGCCGTTTCGCCAGTTCGTTGATGACGAAGATGTTCGGACGCGCATCGGCAAGCGGCTCGATCAGCTTCGGCCCGAGCACGACATGCTGCTGCCCGCCGCCGCGATAGATATCGTCGTGTTCGAGGAATGTGGTCGCAGGCAGGACGACATCGGCCATCTTCGCCGTATCCGTCATGAACTGCTCATGCACGGCAACGAACAAATCCTCGCGCGCGAAGCCCTTGCGGACCAGCCGCTGTTCCGGCGTCACATTCATCGGATTGGTGTTCTGGATCAGCATGGCCATGACGGGCGGCCCGCCATAAAGCGCTTCCGGGTCACCGGTCAGGATGCGTCCGATCTTCGACTGGTCGAGAAAGCGGAGGCTCACATCCTGCATGGCGCGACCTTCGATCTCGCGCTTGTCCATCTTGAAGATGCCGGAATTGGAATGAAACGCCCCGCCGCCTTCATGAAGGAAAGCGCCCGTCACGCAGGCGATCGAAGCGGCAGCATGCATGTTGACCGCGCCATTGCGCTGGCGGGTGAAACCATAGCCGAGGCGGAAATAGGTTCGTTTGGTCTTGCCGACGAGATGAGCAAATGCCTCAATCTCTTCAACGGACAGGCCGGTGATCGCAGCCGCCCATTCCGGCGTGCGGGTCTGAAGATGCTTTTCAAGCCCCTTCGGATCGTCGGTATAACGCTCCAGATAATCCCAGTCAGCCAGACCGTCGCGGGAACAGCACATGCATGACCGCGCAGGCAAAGGCGCCATCGGTTCCCGGCTTCAGCACGATGCCCATATCCGCCTGCCGGACTGTCGCATTGGCATAAACGTCGATGACGACGATCTTGGCACCGCGTTCCTTGCGCGCGCGGACCGCATGGGTCATGACATTGACCTGCGTTGCGGCGGCATTGGTGCCCCAGATGACCACGACATCGGCCTTGGCCATTTCACGCGGATCGGGACCGGTCAGGCTGCCGGTTCCGGCGAAATAGCCGGTCCAAGCCATATTGGTGCAGAAACTGTCGAACTGGTTGGAATAACGCTTGGCAAAGCGCAGACGATTGATCGAGTCGCGCTGCACCAGCCCCATCGTGCCTGCATAATAATAGGGCCAGACGCTTTCGCTGCCATAATCCTGTTCGGCTTTCAAAAAACGCTCTGCGATGAGATCAAGGGCTGCTTCCCACGAAGCCTGCTTCCACTGCCCCTCACCTTTTGCACCGGCGCGAACCAGCGGGTGCTTCAGGCGGTCGGGGTGATGCACACGCTCCGCATAGCGCGCCACCTTGGCGCAGATGACGCCAGCGGTGTAGCTGTTGTCCTTTGCGCCGCGCACGCGCCCGATGGTGCGCTCGTCGAGAATTTCCACGTCGAGTGCGCAGGTTGACGGGCAATCATGCGGACAGGCCGAATGACCGATCTTGATATTCGAAATGGGAGCGTGCTGGTTCATACTACTTTATTAGCTCAAGCCACTTGCCGCAGAAACGAATTTCTGCCGGAAGATTGTAACTGTGACGAAATAAATTTTCACGACAGGCGCAATGAAATCGCGCCGAAGACAATAAGCCCGGCAGCTACAAAGCGCGGCAGGCCGACTTTTTCTTTCAGTACCACGAAGGAAATGAGCACGCCGAAGAGGATCGCCGTCTCCCGCAGTGCCGCCACGACGGCAATCGGGGCCATGGTCATCGCCCAGAGCGCCAGGCCATACGACCCCAATGTGCCCACCCCGCCGATCATGGCCGGTCGCCAGTGATTGCGCAGGTAATGGATGAAGCGGTCCGGCTCGCGATAGAATGCCCAGCCGGCAAGCGGTATGGCGTTCATCAGGAACAGCCACAGCGTATAGGAAATCGGCTCTCCCGAAACGCGGACGCCAAGGCCGTCGATGATCGTATAGCTGGCAATGAAACCGGCATTGGTGAGAGCCAGCAAGGCCGTGCGGCTTGAAGCACCGCGATTTCTGCGCCGGGCATCAAGCGCCATCGCCAGCACGCCGGAACAGATAAGGATGATGCCAAGCCAGCTTTGCCAGCCCATGATCTCGCCCACCAGAGGCGCGCTCACCAGCGCCACCAGCAAGGGCGGCGTGCCGCGCATGATCGGATAGGCTTCGCTCATGTCGCCGGATTTATAGGCCGCTGCCACCAGCGACATATAAAAGGTCTGCGTTACCGTCGACAGAAGCATGTAAATCCAGCTCGCCGGGTTCGGCAGCGGCAGAAAAGGCACGATGAAAAGAGCGATCAGCCCGGCAGCGCCGGTAACGCTGGCGGCGCTGAAGAACTTGTCTCCGCTCCCCTTTACGATTGCGTTCCAGCTCGCGTGGAGGAACGCGCCAAAGAGGACGATCAGAAGGACGCCACCAGACATTTCGGGACTCGACTCAGAGGATAAGGAGCAGATGTTGAAGGTTGTATGTCACATTTGTGACAGGAGAGATATTGCAGCAACGACGCAGTACCCGCTCCAGAAGTCGCGATTTTCAAACCGGCCTGCCGCTTTTTGATTGAGACACCGGGGCGTTTTGCCATTCCCTGCCTCTTGCCGAAAACAGGCCGACATGAAACAAGCGCAGCCATGAATTATCGTCACGCCTATCACGCCGGAAATTTCGCGGATGTCGTCAAGCACGTCATCCTGACCCGTCTTGTCGAATATCTGAAGCGCAAGGATCAGGCCTTTCGCGTCATCGACACCCATGCGGGCATCGGCCTCTATGACCTGAAAGGTATCGAGGCTGGGAAGACCGGCGAATGGACAGGTGGCATCGACCGCATCGTGGATGCGGTGAAGAAAGGGCAGATCGAGCAGCCAGCGCTGGAATTGCTGGAGCCCTATCTCGCCGCCGTCCGCGCCGTCAACGAAGGCGAAAAGCTTCGTCATTATCCGGGTTCGCCGCTTGTCGTGCGGCATCTTCTGCGCAAGCAGGACCGTTTGTCCGCGCTGGAACTGCATCCGCAGGATTCGGCCAGGCTGGCAAAACTCTTCGATGGCGACTATCAGGTGCGCGTGACCGAACTCGACGGATGGCTGGCGCTTGGCGCGCACCTTCCGCCGAAGGAAAAGCGCGGCATGGTGCTGGTTGATCCGCCTTTTGAAAAGGAAGGCGAATTCGACCGTCTGGTCGACGGGCTGGCCAAGGCGCACAAGCGTTTCGGCGGCGGCATCTATGCGCTGTGGTATCCGGTGAAGGACCGCAGGGAAACCGAACGGTTCACCAAACGCCTGCGTGAAACCGGCATTCCCAAGATCATGCAGATCGAGCTTGCGATTCGCGCGCCTTCTGCAGAACCGCGCCTCGATGGCACGGGCATGATTGTAGTCAATCCGCCTTTTACACTCGAAAGTGAGATGCAAACCCTGCTTCCCTGCCTTACCAAGCTTCTGGCCGAGGAAAAGGGGAGCAATTTCAGCCTCAAGTGGGTGCGCAGCGAGACGGATCGCACTTGACCCGGAGAAATTGCTAGCAGAAACTGCGCCTCGACGAGGCTTCGGTCATCACAGAATTCAGCGAGCTGGCTCGCAATTTCGGACAGGATAGAGATATGCAACGAACCCTGGATCGCATCGGACAGTTTTCACGCGCAGCCGCTTTCGCCGCAGCCGTCCTTCCCCTGACGCTGGCTTCCCTGCCAGCGAGCGCCGCAGACTATCTTGCCCCGGCACCCGCAGGTGTTGCAGATGCGGGTGCGTGCAGCCAGCAGAGCGTGCTGCGCTCCGTGGTTTCCGATTTCGGCTATCAGGTGCGCCACGTCCCGAACCTGCCGCAGGTCGGCATTTCGGCCATGAGCGACGTTCAGCTGACGCGGTATGAGCCGAAGACCAACCCTGCCCAGATTGAGCGCACCTATTGCAAGGCGACCGCCGTTCTGAGCGACGGTCAGTATCGCTCGGTCTGGTATATGGTCGAGGAAGGCCAGGGCTTTGCCTCCATGGGCCGCAACGTCGAGTTCTGCGTCGACGGTTTCGACCGCTGGTATGTATACGACGCCCGGTGCCGCGTTCTTCGCTAGTGGTCTGATCCCGACATTTGCATCCCTCGGATATGAGCGCTGAGCAAATGTCGGAACCAAAAGACCACTGGTATCTGCTCTTGGAATCGCCATGCCGGTCTCCCGCTTTTTTGATTCAGACACTGACGCCTTGAGCAACGATTGAGTGGAGGGCACATGCTGCGGAAGTTTGGCGCTGCTGCGATTACGTTGCTTGCAGCGGCAACGGCGAATGTTCTGGCAGCTCTGCCTGCACGCGCTGATGATATTCCGGGCGAGTTCGATTTCTACGTCCTCGCCCTTTCCTGGTCGCCAAGCTATTGCGCATCGGAAGGTCCGCGCGCCAACAAGCAGCAATGCGGCACCAGCCGGCCATTCGGTTTCGTGGTGCATGGCCTCTGGCCGCAGAACGAATGGGGTTATCCGGCGAACTGTCAGGTGGACAATAACCGAAGCGGCGGCAGTTATGTGCCGCGGCGGATTATTTCCAGCCTGTCGGACATCATGCCTGCTGCGGGCCTCGTCGCCTATCAATGGCGCAAGCACGGCAGTTGCTCGGGCCTTTCACAGAATGATTACTTCGCCACGCTGCGCAACGCTTTCGATCAGGTCAACATTCCGCCCAGCCTGCGCAGTCTGGCCAGCGGGACGGCGGGCGGGCGACGCGTGGACCCTATCCTTGTCGAAAAAGCCTTCATCGCAGCCAATCCCGGCATGAAGCCGGACGGTATTTCGATCAGCTGCAAGCGGAATTATCTGCAGGAAGTCCGCATCTGCATGACAAAGGACCTGCAATTCCGTTCCTGCGATGAGGTGGACGCCAATGCCTGCCCAAGCCGGTCCGTGATGATGCCCGCCACGCAATAGACCCTACATAGCCTGTTCAGGAAATTACGATGACACAGATTCTCTATTCACCCGCCTCGCCCTATAGCGCGAAGGTTCGCATGGCCGCCCATCACGCCGGCATTTCGTTTGAAAGCGTCATCGTCAACACTTCGGCGGAACCGGCGGATCTGATTCAGGCCAATCCGCTCGGAAAGATTCCGACGCTTTTGACGGATGACGGCAAGGCCGTCTTCGACAGCCGCGCGATCACCCAGTACCTGAACCGGGTTTCGGGCAACAAGCTTTTCCCGCGCAATGCGGAAAAGCGTACCGATGCCGAGCGCTATGAAGCCATCGCCGATGGTCTTTGCGACGTGCTGCTGGCCCATGTCTATGAACGGCGGATGCGCCCCGAAGAGAAGGTCCACCAGCCCTGGCTCGACCTGCAATGGCGCAAGGCCGAGCGGGCGCTCGACCTTCTGAACGAAGCGCCGCCCCGCCTTGCGGGCAAGCTGCATGTGGGACATATCGCCGTTGCCGCAGCGCTTGGCTATCTGTCGTTGCGCTTTGAAGGCAAGTGGGAGCGCAACCGCTCCAAGCTCAAGCGCTGGATGAAGCGTTTTCAGGAACTGCACCCGGAACTGACCGAACTTCTGCCGCGCGGCTGATTGGTTTTAAAAGAAGAAAACCCCGGATTTTCCGGGGTTTTCTTTTGCGGATCACTCGCTTTTATCGATCGCCTGCAAAATGCGGTAAGCGGCCTTTATGCGCTCATCGTTTGGATAATTCCGGTTGGCGAGCAAAACAATGCCGGTCTTCTTCGCGGGGACAAAGGCCGCATAGGCGCCAAAACCCTTGGTCGAGCCGGTCTTGTTGATGAACATATCCGCCGAGGGCGCGTGTGGGGGATCGAATTTCTCGATCTTGTGCGATTTCAACGCCATATCCGACGAATTGCCAGCGAGAAGCGTCTTGAGCGTGACCGGATAGGTATAGATTTCCCAGCCGAGGCCCTGATTGTTCGCCCCGACACGGTAATAACCCGTATGCGTGGCGGCGACGGCTTTCTGGAAGTCGGGCGCAAGCGAGGCGCTGTCGATATTCAGCTCCACGAAGCGAAGGAGATCGGGCGCCGTGGTCTTGATGCCATAAGCCTCCGCATCCCGCGTGCCGCTTGCCACCCGGGTCGGCTTGTCGGCCTTGGCGTACCCATAGGCATAGTCCTTCATCCGGCTTTCCGGCACATGGACGAAAGTGTTCTTCAGACCCAATGCGGGCAGAAGCTTCTGCTCCATCAACACATCGAACGGCTGGCCCATGCTGCGCGCTGCGAGATAACCGAACAGCCCGATGCTGGGGTTCGAATAACGGCGCTGGGTGCCCGCCGGGTAATCCCGGTTTCCACTTTCTGAAATAGGCCAGCATGGAACTGTCGTCGGTGACAGCATCGGGGAACTGCAAGGGCAATCCTCCCGGCGTATAGGTTCCAAGATCCAGCATGGTGATCTTGTCGAAACTGCTGCCCGCAAGTTCGGGAGCCCATCTGGTCGCGGGATCGGACGGGGAAAATGCGCCGGTCGCCAATCCATAGCCGCCAAGCGTCGCGGTGAAGGTCTTGCTGATCGAGCCAATTTCGAAAATCGTATCCTCATCGACTTTCTGCCCGCTTTCCTTCGACGCCACCCCGTAACCGAAGAAGTGGCTTTTGCCATCGATGCTTATGGCAACGCCCATGCCGGGGATTTTCTGCCCGGCCATGAGCGGGCGCACGGTTTCATCGACAATGCGGCGAAGTTCCTCATCATTTATAGTGCCTGCCGCCAGCGCGCCGCCGGCGGGGATGATGGCTGAACCAGCAAGGAAACCAATCAAAAGCGTCGTATATTTTCTCATGACAGATGAATAAACCTCATGATTATGCATTCGGCTGCCTCTCAACCGAGACATAGCCGTCGCTGCGCGATCCATTATACTGAAACCCGTTTCCCACGGGATATAAGCCTTTCAGGCCCTGCTGATATACGATGCTTGCGCTGCGGCGACAAACGACGTTATCTAGCATTTGACGTTAGAAAAATTTGGGTCTCCATGGTTCGTCCGCATCTCCCGCTCAATTCGCTACGCGCCTTCGAAGCGTCGGCGCGCCACCTCAGCTTCACCAAGGCCGCGATCGAGCTTTGCGTCACGCAGGCCGCTGTGAGCCATCAGGTCAAAAGCCTTGAGACCCGGCTGAATGTGACGCTGTTCGAGCGCCTGCCGCGCGGGTTGATGCTGACCAGCGAAGGGGAAACGCTGCTCCCCACATTGAAGGACGCATTCGACAGGATTGCCGGAACGCTCGAACGTTTCGAGGCGGGGCATTACCGGGAAATATTGCGGGTTGGCGCGGTGGGGACGCTTGCGGTGGGCTGGCTGCTGCCACGCCTGCCAGATTTCCAGAAAAGCTATCCGTTCATCGACCTGCGGCTTTCGACCAACAACAACCGGGTGGATATTGCGGCGGAGGGGCTGGATTACGCCATCCGGTTCGGCAGCGGCGCCTGGCACGGCATCGATGCAACGCGATTGCTGGAAGCACCCTTGTCGCCGCTTTGCATTCCCGAACTTGCGCGCGAATTGCGAACACCGGCCGATCTTGCGCGCCACACGTTGCTGCGCTCCTACCGTGCCGATGAATGGACGCAGTGGTTTCTGGCGGCAGGCGTCACGGGCGACATGCCCCTGCCCCGAAGCATCATGTTCGATTCGTCGCTTGCGATGATGGAAGCCGCCATGCAGGGAGCGGGTATTGCGCTTGCGCCGCCGCTGATGTTTTCCCGGCAATTGCTGTCGGAAACCATCGTCCAGCCATTCGAAACGACGGTGACGATGGGCAGTTACTGGCTGACGCGGCTGCAATCGCGGGCGGGAACCGAAGCGATGTCGGCTTTTCGCGGCTGGCTGACAGATGCCGCGACCAACTGAGCCCAAAAACGGCGCAACAAAAAACCGGGCAGTTGCCTGCCCGGTTTTCCGTGTTCAATTATCAGATAATTAGAACTTGTAGCCAACGCCGACGCGGATGTCGTGGGTGTCGAGCTTGTTACGGACCGACTCGGTGCCAAGATCATAGGTCTTGTTGCCGAACTGGGTGTAACGGTATTCAACGCGGCCCAGGATGTTGTCCGTGAGCTTGGCTTCCAGACCTGCACCAGCAGTCCAACCAACGCGGAACTTGCTTTCGTCGTCAAAGCCATTGTCGAGCTTGACCTGCTTACCAGCAACACCGGCGGTGATGTATGGCATGACCGGGTTCAGGTCGTAGCCGAGACGGCCACGCAGCGAGCCTTCGAAGCCTTCCTTGACTTCCAGGCCGTTCTTGGACTTCTTGGCCCAGGAGTAGCCGGCGTCGCCTTCAACACCGTATACGAACTGGTCCTGCTGGAAGTTCCAGCCAGCGTAAGCG
Organism: Brucella intermedia LMG 3301; assembly: GCF_000182645.1. Taxonomy (NCBI): domain Bacteria; kingdom Pseudomonadati; phylum Pseudomonadota; class Alphaproteobacteria; order Hyphomicrobiales; family Brucellaceae; genus Brucella; species Brucella intermedia. Next base: position 788,886 of record NZ_ACQA01000001.1, on the reverse strand, counting down.
CCAGCCTTCATGTCGTCCGGCTTGATGCTGCCGTCGGTGTTGGTCTTGACCTTGTTCCAGCCGTAGCCGAGGTACAGACCGGTGTAGCCGCCAGCCCAGCTGTACTGCGGAGCCATTTCGACCGGAGCCGGAACAGGAGGCTGTTCCTGGATGGCGTCAGCAGCGAAAGCAGTCGCAGAGAACGGCAGCAGCGCAGCCGAGGCGATTACGAGAGACTTAAGAGTGCGCATAGCATTCTCCTTACACAAATTACCTTTTGCGCGGTCCCTTATCGGGCGGGCGACATTGGGAGTAATCGTCCATGCCGCGCTGACAGGACCGACATATCGACGGTAATTGCGGCACGAAATGCCCGCTTCTGTGGAGAGAACCTGACGAGAACGTGGCAAAATTGCGATGTTGCATTATCGCAACGCCCGTTGCTGGCACCTATATAGTGGGAGGATGGTGTCGGTGGCGCCGCACGCCGCCCGGCCAGACGAAACGAAGTCGCTGAAATCCCTACAATTTTGTCAGCTATGAATGTTGCGGATGCTATTTTTAGCTGCAATTTTCCGACCGAAGTGGCATGAAATCGATTGAAGAATCTCGATAAGAAAGTGTTTACCGTGTTGAATGATCACGAGCCTCGCCTGCTTGCCAAATGTCCGGTTCTGGTAACCGGCGGCGCACGGCGCATTGGAAAGGCAATCGTCGAAGACCTTGCCGCCCATGGCTTCCCGGTCGCCATACACTGCAATCACTCCGTCGATGACGGCGCGGCCCTTGCCGCAGCCATAAACGAACAAGGCGGAAAAGCCTGTGTCGTGCGCGCCGACCTTGCCTCGGAAACCGATGTCCGCAACCTTGTCCGGGATGCAGCGAAGCAGCTCGGGCCGATCCGGCTTCTGGTCAACAATGCATCGCTGTTTGAAGACGACCGTATCGGGCAACTGGACATGGCACTGTGGGACAAGCACTTTGCGATCCACCTTAAGGCGCCGGTCCTGCTGGCCGAGGAAATGGCGAATGCCCTGCCCGACGGCGAGGACGCGCTTGTCGTCAATGTAATCGACCAGCGCGTATGGAAGCTCAATCCGAACTTCTTTTCCTATACGCTTTCGAAGACGGCGCTGTGGAATGCCACCCGAACCATGGCGCAGGCGCTCGCGCCGCGTATCCGGGTCAATGCAATCGCGCCGGGCCCCACATTGCCGAGCGAACGGCAGAAGCCGGGCGATTTTGAACAGCAGGTCGAACAACTTCTTTTGCAGCGCGCGCCGGAATTGTCGGAATTTGGGCGTACTGTTCGCTATTTCTGGGAAAGCCGCTCCGTCACCGGCCAGATGATCGCCCTTGACGGCGGACAGCACCTGGCATGGGAAACCCCGGATATTGCAGGAATTACGGAATGACTGGAAACCGCAAGAACAATGAGGATGCCGTTGCAAACCTGCCGTCCGATGACGAGCAGGATGTGGCCGGTATCATCATTGGCGACGCGGAGACCGAAGAGGATGACGAGACCGACGATATAGCCGATGTTCCGGCCTCTCCGTCCGCTGCCGATTCCATTCAATGGGATTCCTCGGATGGCCTGCCGGATATTGAAGGCCTGAGCGGTCAGGACATCATCAATGCTTTCGTGAAGCGCCTGCCGAACAATCCGGGCGTCTATCGCATGTTCAACGGCGATGGTGACGTGCTCTATGTCGGCAAGGCGCGCAATCTCAAGAAGCGGGTGTCCAACTATGCGCGCGGGATCGGCCATTCGAATCGCATCACGCGGATGATCCGCGAAACGGTGACGATGGAATTCGTCGTCACCCGGACGGAAACCGAAGCCTTGTTGCTGGAAGCCAATCTCATCAAGAGGTTGCGTCCGCGCTTCAACGTGCTGATGCGCGACGACAAGTCATTTCCCTATATTCTGCTGACCGGCGACCATCGGGCACCCGGCATTTTCAAGCATCGCGGTGCGCGGTCCCGCAAGGGAGACTATTTCGGTCCCTTCGCCTCTGCCGGTGCTGTCGGTCGCACGATCAACGCGCTTCAGCGTGCCTTCCTGCTGCGGACCTGCACGGATTCGGTTTTTGAAACGCGCACCCGTCCCTGCCTTCTCTTTCAGATCAAGCGTTGTTCCGGCCCCTGCACGCGCGAGATCAGCGATGAGGACTATGCCGAACTCGTCAATGAGGCCAAGGCGTTTCTGTCCGGCAAGAGCCAGTCGGTAAAGGACCACCTCGCAACGGCAATGCAGGCCGCGTCGGCGGACCTCGATTTTGAGCATGCAGCCGTTTACCGGGATCGTCTGGCGGCGCTTTCTCATGTGCAATCCCATCAGGGCATCAATCCGCAGACGGTTGAAGAGGCTGACGTCTTCGCCATCCATCAGGAAGGCGGCATGACCTGCATTCAGGTCTTCTTCTTCCGTACCGGCCAGAACTGGGGCAATCGCGCTTATTTCCCCAAGGCGGACAGTTCGCTCGGCCCGGCGGAGGTTCTGGGGGCATTCCTGTCCCAGTTCTATGACGACAAGCCAAGTCCGCGGCTGGTTCTCTTGTCCGAGACGGTTGAGGAGCAATCGCTTATTGCCGAAGCACTCTCGACGCGCGCGGGCCATAAGGTACAGGTCAACGTGCCGCAACGCGGCGAGAAGAAGGACCTTGTCGATCACGCGCTCACCAATGCGCGCGAGGCGCTTGGGCGGCGGCTTGCCGAAACATCGTCGCAGGCCCGTCTTTTGCAGGGTATGGCCGAGACCTTCGGCCTGTCGCAACCGCCGCGCCGGATCGAGGTCTATGATAACTCCCACATCATGGGCACGAACGCTGTCGGCGGCATGATCGTCGCCGGGCCGGAAGGTTTCGTCAAAAATCAGTACCGCAAGTTCAACATCCGCTCGACCGACATTACGCCGGGCGACGATTTCGGCATGATGCGAGAAGTGATCGAGCGTCGCTTCTCGCGGCTGGTCAAGGAACACGGCACGCCGGAAGAACCCGCCGACACCGAAGTAACGGATACGTTTCCAGCCTGGCCCGATGTCATCCTGATCGACGGCGGGCAAGGCCAGGTGGGCGCCGTGCGGCAAATTCTTGGCGAGCTTGGCATCAGCCATCTTGTCAATGCCATCGGCATCGCGAAGGGCGTCGACCGCGAAGCGGGACGTGAACGCTTCTTCGTGGAAGGCAAGCAGGCGTTCACGCTGCCGCCGCGCGATCCGGTGCTCTATTTCATCCAGCGTCTGCGCGACGAGGCCCACCGGTTCGCCATCGGCACGCACCGCGCCCGGCGCAAGAAGGAAATGGTCAAGAATCCGCTCGATGAAATCGCGGGAATCGGCCCGTCGCGCAAGCGTGCGCTCCTGCATCATTTCGGGACCGCAAAGGCGGTTTCGCGTGCTGCGGTCGAGGACCTCATGCAGATCGACGGCATTTCGGAAGCCATGGCGCGGACGATCCACGACCATTTCCGGGATCGATGACACAAACTTGTCCGGGAATCATCTACAAGCGTCATTAGAGCGCATCCTGAAAAGTGTGGAACGGTTTCCGATAAGATGCGCGTCAAAACAAAGGATTAGAGCGCCGATCTGATCCAATCAGATCGAAACGCGCTCTAAGTCGCGGGCGAACATGTTAGCGGGAGTTGATTTTATGTCATATCCCTGTTGATGTGCGACTGACAAACATGCGGCGGAACGAATGCAGAAGAATCATACCCTCTCCCTACCCAATATCCTCACTTATGGCCGGATCATCGCCGTGCCTCTTGTGGTGTTGTGTTTCTTTATCGAGGGACGGCTGGAGTCGAGCGATTTCGCCCGCTGGACAGCTCTCGGATTGTTCGCCGTCGCCAGCATCACCGACTTTTTCGACGGCTATCTCGCCCGCATATGGAAACAGACATCGACCATCGGCCGCATGCTCGACCCGATCGCCGACAAGCTTCTCGTATCGGCCATCCTGCTGCTGCTCGCCGCTGACGGCACGATTGCCGGCTGGACGCTCTGGGCCGCCATCATCATCCTTTGCCGCGAAATCCTGGTTTCGGGCCTGCGCGAATATCTTGCCGAGCTGAAGGTCAGCGTGCCCGTTTCGCGCCTCGCCAAATGGAAGACGACCGCACAGATGATCGCGCTTGCATTCCTGCTGGCAGGCCCTGCCGGTGACAAGATCATGCCCTATGTAACGGAAACAGGCATTGTCCTGCTTTGGGTATCGGCCCTTTTGACGCTTTACACGGGCTGGGATTACTTCAAGGCGGGCCTGAAACACGTGATGGATTGATCCAGTGGCGGTAAAACTCGTCTATTTCGCATGGGTGCGCGAGAAAATTGGCAAGGGCGAGGAGACTATCGAACTCCCCTCACCCAAAACGACCGTCGGTGATCTCATCGGCCATCTGAAATCGCTTGGGCCGGAATATGATGCCGCTTTCGAGCATGAGCATGTCATTCGCGCCGCGATCAATCAGGAACATGCCGAGCATGATGAACTGGTGAATGACGGCGACGAAGTCGCGCTCTTTCCGCCCATGACGGGAGGATGAGATGAGCGGGCAAGCTCCATGCCCACTGTTCGTCGGCATAAGAAGCGAAGATTTCGACACGGCGGCGGAACTGCGCAAGCTCGAACAGGGGCGCACGGATATAGGCGCCATTGTCACCTTTACCGGTCTTTGCCGCGATGAAAGCGGCACGCTTTCCGCGCTGGAACTGGAGTACTATCCCGGCATGGCCGAAGCGGAAATCACCCGCATCGCCCGACAGGCCATCGCGCGCTGGCCGATAACCGCGCTTACGATCATTCACCGTTACGGGCTTATCAGGCCCGGCGAGAACATCGTTCTGGTGGCTGCGGCCTCGTCGCATCGCCACGCGGCTTTCGAGGCCGCGTCGTTCCTGATGGATTACATGAAAACCGATGCTCCGTTCTGGAAAAGGGAGCATCTCGCCGACGGTTCTGTCGGCGGATGGGTATCGTCCAAAGAGGAAGACGAGAAGATACGCGAACGCTGGAAACAGTCATGATCTTCCGATCAGGGGGTTCGCTATTGATCTCAATTTTTCATTTTAATCGCGAATTAACTATTTAACCCCCTAGAATAGTGGGTAATTTAGCTGGCGTGTTCTTGCGCCGCCACAATTTTCACACGAAGATTTCGCTATTGTCGATATCATGAATCAGATGCCGACAGGCGATGATGACAGACAGACTGGAATCCGCATCAGCGCCATCTGTCTTGCAACAAACAACGCATGCGGGAACGGAAGTTTCGGGCTTTAACGATGCGAAATGGATTGGCGAAAACCCTTTCAATTGCGGCGGCACTTGTGGTCGGCATTGGCGCGCTTGGCGGCGCTGCCTTGTTCCTGACCACCTCGATGCCGACAAGCAGCCTGGCGGCGGAAAAGACCGTCAGCGGCAAGGTCGTGTATCGCGAGCGGATCGCGCTGCCGCCGGAAGCAAGCCTGACGGTCCAGCTTTCCGACGTCTCGCTGGCCGACGCCCCCTCGAAGGTCATCGGCGAAACGCGGATCGAATCCGTTCAGGGATCGCCGATCCCGTTTGCCATCAATTTCGATATGGACCAGATCCAGCCCGGCCATAGCTATGCCTTGCAGGCGCGCATTTCGGCGGGCGACACGCTGTGGTTCGTCAATGACGAACGCTATGCGATCGATCCGGAAAACCCCGGCGAACCTGCGGAAATAAAGGTTGTGATGGTGCGCAAGAGCGGTGACGAAGGCGCTGCCATCGGCATCGAGGGCAAGGACTGGCTCGCGGAGGACATTCAAGGCGGCGGCGTGATCGACAATGCCCAGACAACCCTGACGGTTTCGACCGATGGCGCGGTCAGCGGGTCGGGCGGCTGCAACCGCTATTTCAGCAAGGCGACCGTGACCGGGGAAAATATTTCCTTCGCCGAGATCGGATCGACCTATGTCCAGTGCCCGCCTGCCCTCATGAACCAGGAACGCAAGTTCCTCGACGTGCTCGGCAAGACCCGGTCCTACAAGATCGATATGGGCAAGCTCGTTCTCTTCGACGACGAAGGGAAGGAAGTGGCAAGGCTCGCGCAGAGCCTTTGAAACCTGTTTCCACGCATCGCCCAGACAACAAAAAAGCCCGCCGGGAAGGCGGGCTTTTTCTTTATATTCTCGTTGGGATCAGCCGACGATTTCGGTGCCCGAGAACCAGTATGCGATTTCTTCCGCAGCGGTTTCCGGAGCGTCCGAACCGTGTACGGAGTTTTCGCCGATCGACAGGGCGAATTCCTTGCGGATGGTGCCTTCGTCAGCGTTTGCCGGGTTGGTCGCACCCATGACTTCGCGGTTCTTGGCGATGGCGTTTTCGCCTTCCAGAACCTGAACGACCGTCGGGCCGGAAGACATGAATTCGGTCAGTTCGCCGAAGAAAGGGCGATCCTTGTGAACAGCATAGAAGCCTTCAGCTTCACGCAGGCTCATCCAGACGCGCTTCGAAGCGACGACGCGCAGGCCAGCTGCTTCGAGCTTGGCGGTGATTGCGCCGGTCAGGTTGCGGCGGGTCGCATCGGGCTTGATCATGGAGAAGGTACGTTCGATTGCCATTATGACACCTTGTGCTGGAATTTTCAGAAAAGTGAGGCTCTATACCGTCGATAGGCCCGATTGCCAAGAGGCGAACCGATTAGCACCTTGAGACGACAGAAAATTGATTGCATAGATGATGCCGCGCCGATTCAGCCTCGCAGAAGCGGCGCCGACGGGTGGTCAGGGGGTTCTCGTGGAACAGCATTTTCAAATGTTCGCCTATTACAACCGATGGGCAAATGAACTGGTCTATGCCGCCGCTGCCCAGTTGAGCGACGAGGAATACAGGCTCGATCTCGGTCTCTTCTTCGGCTCCATCCATCGCACACTCAATCATCTGCTCGTCGCCGACCGCATCTGGATGAAACGCTTCACCACGGAAGGCGATCATCCGAAGACGCTTGATGCGATCGTTTCCGACAATTTCATCATGCTGCGCGATCTGCGGCAGGCGGAAGACGCGCGCATATGCCGCTATGCGGACGGCCTCGACACACAGAAGCTCGGCGGTCGCTTCAGCTATACTAAACTCAATAAAATGCGCACGATAAGCCAGCGGCTCATGCCGTCACTTGCCCATATGTTCAACCACCAGACACACCATCGCGGACAGATCCATACCGCGTTTACCAGACTGGGAACGGAAGCGCCGTCGCTCGATCTCATGCATTTCCTGCGGACGGAAGGCGGGCGGCGTTTCGCCTGACTGATGTTGATACTTGCGGAAACGCTTCAAGCCGTGCAAAAGCGCTTTCATCATGCTTATCCTTGACGACATCTCCGTAAGAATTGCCGGACGCCTCCTTATCGACCACGCCAGCGTAACGCTGCCGGCGGGATCGAAGACGGGTTTCGTCGGCCGTAACGGCACCGGCAAATCCACGCTGTTTCGCGTCATCACGGGCGATCTCGCACCCGAAACCGGCAGCATCTCCCTGCCGAAGAACACTCGTATCGGCCAGGTCGCGCAGGAAGCGCCCGGCACCGACGAAGCGCTGATCGAAATCGTCATGAAGGCGGACAAGGAGCGCGCGGCGCTTCTGGAGGAAGCGGCCACCGCGACCGATCCGCATCGCATCGCCGAAATTCATACGCGCCTTGCCGATATCAATGCCCATTCCGCGGAAGCGCGCGCCGGCGCCATTCTGTCCGGCCTCGGTTTCAGCGCGGAAGCGCAACGCCAGCCGGCATCGGCCTTTTCCGGCGGCTGGCGCATGCGCGTCGCACTGGCTGCGGTTCTCTTCGCCGAGCCGGACCTGTTGCTGCTCGACGAACCGACCAACTATCTCGACCTTGAAGGCGTGCTTTGGCTGGTCGATTATGTGAAGCGCTATCCGTACACAGTCATTATCATCAGCCATGACCGCGATCTCCTGAACTCGGCCACGTCGTCGATCATGCATCTTGACCAGAAGAAGATCAGCTTCTGGCGCGGCAATTACGACCAGTTCGAGCGGCAGCGGCATGAGATGCTGGAATTGCAGCAGAAGGCCCATGCCAAGCAGGAAGCCCACCGCAAGCACATGGAATCCTTTGTTGAGCGTTTCCGCGCCAAGGCCAGCAAGGCCCGTCAGGCGCAATCGCGCATGAAGGCGCTGGAAAAGCTCAAGCCAATCGAGCTTTATGTCGAAAGCAATGTGCAGCCGTTCCGCTTCCCGGATGCGGAAAAGAAGGCCGCCTCCCCGATCATCGCGCTGGACAATGCCGATGTGGGCTACGTGCCGGGCAAGCCGGTGTTGCGCAATGTGACGCTGCGCATCGACAATGACGACCGCATCGCGCTCCTCGGTTCCAACGGCAACGGCAAGTCGACGCTGGCCAAGCTGATTGCCGGTCGCCTGATGCCCGAAAAGGGCACGCTCACGGTTTCGCCCAATCTGAAGGTTGCCTTCTTCGCCCAGCACCAGCTTGATGATCTGGTTCCGGAGGACAACGCCATCGAGCATGTGCGCAAGCTGATGCCGACGGAACCCGAGGCCAAGGTCCGCGCGCGCGTTGCGCAGATGGGCCTTTCGACCGAAAAGATGCTGACACCAGCCAAGGATCTTTCCGGTGGTGAAAAAGCGCGCCTCCTGATGGGACTTGCGACCTTTCACGGCCCGAACCTGCTCATCCTCGACGAACCGACCAACCATCTCGACATCGACAGCCGCGAAGAGCTTGTGCATGCGCTCAACGCTTTCAACGGCGCGGTGATCCTGATCGCCCACGACCGCCATCTGATCGAAGCCACAATGGAACGGCTGTGGCTGGTCCGCGAGGGCGGCGTGAAGACGTTTGAAGGCGATCTCGACGAGTACCGGCAGATCGTTCTGGCCGACGCGAAGGGAGAACCGGTTTCCGACCGCGACGACAACGCCAGGGTCAACAAGGCCGAGCAGCGAAAACTCGCCGCCCAGAAACGCGAAGCCATGGCGCCGCTGCAAAAAAAGATCAAGGAAACCGAAGCCTTGATCCAGAAGCTGCAGAAACAGATTCAAGTCTTCTCGTCACAGCTCGAAGACCCGGCTCTTTACGAGAAAGAGCCTCAAAAGGCGATCCGGATCAACAAGAAGATGAGCGATGCACGCTCCGCCCTTGCGGATGCAGAGGACAAATGGCTGGAACTCTCCACCGAATATGAAGAAGCGATGGCGGACTGATCCGCCACCGCTGGCAAGTCATTGCGCTGCAGTGGCAATCACAGCACGAAGAAAACTATATAGACCAAACCGATGATCGACGCGCCAGCGATCCGCAGTGCCTTCGGCAACGGGCGCGGTGCGTACCGCACCGCAAGAACTGCGAGAATGGCGGTCAGAATCGGAAAAGCCACGAACATGGCCAGATAGCCGCTCGATCCCTCAAAGGACGAACCGAACCAGCCCAATTCCGCCATCGGAACGAGCGCGACAAAGGCGGCAAGTGCGGACAGCAGCAACAGCAGAATGCGGTCGAAAATCGCAGCGCCCATCTGCGCTTCCTCAGCCTTGAGGACGCAGGCGCGTGCGCATCAATGCATAAAGCCCGAAGGCACCGAGGATCAGGCCGATGGTCGTATAGACCTCGTTGGGCGTTTCCGCCCCTCGCCGCAACACCAGATCGGCCTTTGAAATCTGAAGCCCGTCTGTATTTCCCTGCACCAGACGAAATGCATAAAGCCCCGGAATGACGGGATCGATGTCCCCGGCACTCTGGCGCAGAACACTGCCATCCTGCGGGCGGTCCGTGTTGATGGAACCGGTGGTCGAGGCAAAGTCGAGCCCCTGCGAGAGAACCGGCTGTCCGTCACGGCTGACGGCAAGCGTCACCGCCGAGCGCCGTTCCGCAGGCACATAACCCGGCAGAGGCGTGGCATCGATGAACACGCGCACCGGCCCATCAGCCGCCGACAGCCTGACTTCCTGAATCTTAAAACCGCTCTGCCGGTTTTCCAGCATGGTCCAGCGGCCAATTTCGCTGCCGGTGAAATGGCGCACATACCACGGATAGCCAATGGCAAGACCAAAGCCGGCGACGGCCATCAAGATGAATAGCGTCCTCATTATGCCTTGCGCTCCCAGCGGCGGTCCGGCGTCTGCTGCCAGTAAGTCAAATCGTGGTTCTCCGCCTTGAAACTTTTCCATTGCCCCCGGGCAATATCGAGTTGCTCCTGATCGTGCCCGTCGAACATGACCACAAGGCGTTCATAGGCGTCCGCCTGTTCCAGCCCGGCGCCTTCGACGAGAAAGCGCACAGTCGCGCCATTCGGATTGGCTTCACTGGTGGTCAGCAATACCGGCTGGTGTTCGGGATGAGGCTCCTTGTCGGTGCCATGCGCCACGAAGGACGTGTCGGAAAAGGTCCAGAGCAAGCCGTCAAGCGCATCGCGTCTTTCCTCGCTGACGGTCTGGATCGTGACGCGCCAGCCGCGTGCGAGCGACCGCTCGACCAGGCCGGGCAAGGCTTCATCAAGTGTCGATTCCGTCAGGTGATAGAAGAGGATTTCCGCCATGCACTATCCGTTTCGCGAACGGGTGGAGAAACTGATTCCGCTTCTCCACCCATCCCTTTGTTCAGAAAAGATTTTAGCTTTCGAAATGATCCCGGACAAGGCGGTCCAGCAGGCGGACGCCATAGCCGGAAGCCCATGTCTGGCTGTATTCGTTTGCAGGCGAACCCATGGCCGTTCCGGCAACGTCGAGATGCGCCCAAGGGGTCTCACCGACAAAGCGCTTGAGGAACTGTGCCGCCGTGATCGATCCGCCGTAACGTCCAGCGCTGTTCTTCATATCGGCGAACTTCGAATCGATCATCTTGTCGTATTCGGTGCCGAGCGGCAGGCGCCACAGCTTTTCACCCGTCGACTGACCCGCATCGTAAAGCTGGTCCGCAAGCTCGTCGTCGTTGGAGAAGAGACCGGCATGATACTGGCCGAGCGCGACCATGACCGCACCCGTGAGGGTGGCCAGATTGATGATGAAGCGCGGCTTGAAACGGTCGTTCGTATAGTGCAGTGCGTCGGCGAGGACGAGACGGCCCTCCGCATCAGTATTGATGACTTCAATCGTCTGTCCGGACATCGAGGTAACGATGTCGCCCGGACGCTGGGCGTTGCCGTCAGGCATGTTTTCCACAAGACCGATAACGCCGATTGCATTGACCTTCGCCTTGCGGCCAGCCAGGGCGCGCATCAATCCGGTGACGGCTGCCGCGCCTCCCATGTCGCCCTTCATGTCCTCCATGCCAGCGGCAGGCTTGATGGAAATGCCGCCCGTATCGAACACCACGCCCTTGCCGACGAACGCGACCGGCTTTTCCTTGCTCTTCGCGCCCTGCCATTCCATGACGACAAGACGCGGCGGGCGGACAGAGCCCTGCGCCACGCCGAGAAGCGCGCCCATGCCGAGCTTCTTCATTTCCTTTTCGCCGAGGACTTCGACCTTGACGCCAAGCTTTTCGAGCTTTTCGGCTTCCTGCGCGAACTCCACAGGCCCCAGAATATTGGCAGGCTCGTTGACGAGATTGCGCGCCTGGATAACGCCGTCCGCCACCGCTTCGGCGACTTCGAGGGCCCGCTTCGCAGTGTGGGCATCCGCAACGCAGATGTTGATCTTCGCGGCGTGTTTCGGATCGCCGTTTTCCTCATCGTTCTTGCGCGTCTTGTAGCGTTCGAACTTGTAGGAGCGCAGCATCATGCCCAGCGCCAGATCGGCAGCTTCATCACCGGCGATGGTGGTTTCAGGCAGTGCCAGCGTCACGGTTGCGCGCTCCGCCTTGCCGATTCGTGAAAATGCCGCGCCGCCGATCTTCAGCCAGTCGTCATTGCCAAGCTTGCCCGGCTCGCCGACGCCGACCAGAACGATCTTGTCGACACCGCTGGAAGTCGTCTCGATCGCTTCCGCCGTCTTGCCCAAAGCACCGGTGAACCCGGAAATTTCAGCAATACGCTTGATCTTTTCCGCACCGCCAGCAGCCGCGGCCGCCTCGTCCGCAAAGCCGCCGCCCTTGGCGACGAGGACGATGGACACGCCTCTTTCCGGCACTGCAAATTCGCTGAAAGAGATCGAAGGACGTTTAGACATGACAACTCCAAACCTGATGTCGATTTAAGAATGACACGATTGTGTCGCGACTTTTCCCCACTCATGTGAGACGAATATGGCGAAACAGCAAGAGTGGAACCAAGATTGTTCCAGTTTTAGGCCGAGGAAAACCGTGCAAGACACAATTGCGAGCCTGTCTTACCCGCTCCATGCAAAAACTGGTTGCCTTGAGCCGACTCATCGCTCATTAACGGGACCGTCAACAGGAACACGAGAGCTGGCATCTTCGTGATGGTTTTAGTAGTCTGTTAACCGCGTTTATTGGGTCAATCTTAGCCAAGCGTCATTAAGTTTAGTCATTGTCACGAGTGCCGCAGCCTTTTTCGGATGCGCGCTCCTTCAACGGAACCGGGATGTAGACTCCACCTATGCGATTGATCGAGTTGTACATCCTGCGCCGGGTGGCGATCATGTTCCTCGCAGTGCTTGGCGCTGCGGTCGGGATCACCTGGACCGTGCAGGTGCTCCAGCGCATCGACTTCCTGACCACAAGCGGCCAGACATTCCAGACGATCGTTCAGTTCAGTTCGCTGTTGATTCCATCGGCTATTCCGCTCGTGATGCCGTTTGCGCTGATCATTGCGATCACGCAAACGCTGTCTACCATGAACCAGGATTCCGAGCTGGTCGTCATCAATGCGTCCGGCGCACCGCGCAGCGCGGTCATGCGCCCGATCCTGATTCTTGCCGCCGTCATTTCCGTCGTGTCGTTTCTGGTCGCCAACTATGTCGATCCCTATGCGCGCATGAACATGCGCGCCATGATCGCCAATGCCAGCGCCGACCTCATGAATGTCATCGTTCAGGAAGGCAATTTCCGCAAACTTGCCGACAATCTCTATATCCAGGTGGCGGAACGACGCGCCGATGGCAGCATTGGCGGGCTTTTCATCGCCGATTCCCGCGATCCGGCGCTCGATCTCATCTATTATGCCGCCGATGGCGCGATTGCTTCGACGCCGACCGGCGACATGCTGCTGATGCAAAACGGCGAGGTGCAGCGCCGTGACGTGTCGGATGGCACGGTTTCGATTATCAAGTTCAATTCCTATGCGTTCGACCTCAGCCAGTTTGCCTCGGCCGGGGATGATTTCGTCATCTATGCCAAGGACCGTCCGCTTTCCTATCTGCTGAACCCGGACCCGAACGACCCGATTCTTCAGACGCGGCCGCTGCGCTACAAGGCCGAATTGCACCGGCGGCTGACGCAATGGCTCTATCCGGTTGTGTTTGCGATGATTGCGCTGGCGTTCGCAGGCGATTCCCGCTCGCATCGCGAAGCCCGCGTGTCGGCGTCCTTCTCGGCGATCAGCACCGCTCTTCTCGTCTATTGGGCAGGCTATTTCGCCTCTGACCGCGCCGACAAGGATGCAGGCTATATCGTCCTCATGTATCTGGTTCCGGCCGCCGTCATTCTCGTGACGGGCTTCGCGCTCGCCACCGGGCGGCGGATCGGCCTGCCGGACAAATGGAACGACCGCATTCTCGACGGTTTCGACAGTTTGAGGCGCCGGGGCTCGGCGCTCTATGCCCGCCTCACCGGACGTTCGCGCAATAATGCCGGAGGAAAGGCATGATCGGCTGGACGCTTGGGCGCTATTTCTTCATCCGCTATGTGCAGATCACCTTCTATTTTCTGCTCGGCATTTTCGCCTTGTCGCTGCTGCTCGATTTCACCGAGAATGCGAGCAAGCTTTCAAACCTGCCGGACTATTCCGTGTGGGCGGCGCTTGGCCTTTCCGCCATGCGCGTGCCCTTCATCATGCAGCAGATGATCCCCTTCGTCGCCCTGTTCTCGGCAATGGCGACGCTCATTTCGCTCAACAGAAAATATGAGCTGGTCGTCGCACGCTCCGTCGGCGTGTCGGCCTGGCAGTTCCTTCTGCCCGCCTGTTTCGGCGCGTTCCTGTTCGGCCTCGCCACGATCTTCATTCTCAATCCCTTCGCCGCCTATGGCTTCGCCAAGGCCGATGAAATCGCATCGACATGGAAGACCGGTAAGACTACCGACGTTTCCGCGCTGCGCGATCCGTGGCTGCGCCAGAAGACCGATGAAGGCGAGACCATCATCGGCGCGAAAAGCATTCTGGATCAGGGCGCGACGCTGGCCGACGCGACTTTCATCCAGTTCGATGAGAAAAAGAACATCAGGGAACGTTTCGACGCGCGCAGGGCGCAGCTCAGGGACGGTCACTGGGAACTTACCGACGTGACGCGATTCGCGCGCGGCGAAGAGCCACAGAAAATGGCGAGTTTCCAGATCGAGACGCAGCTGCGTCCCGAATATGTGGAAGAGAAGCTCGCGACGCCCGACACGATCCCGTTCACGCAGTTGCGCCACAAGATCGAGGTCGCGCGTTCCTTCGGGTACTCCGCAAACGCATTTGACATGCAATACCAGTCACTTCTGGCTTTGCCGGCATTGCTGATGGCGATGACTCTCATTGCTGCAACAGTGTCGTTGAAATTTGTGCGATTTGGTCAGTCAGGAGCTATGATTCTGGGTGGCGTTATCGCAGGCTTCATGCTTTATGTCGTTTCGGTGCTGGTGAAGGCATTCGGGAATGCGGGATTCGTTCCGCCATTCGTGGCTGCCTGGGTACCGGTTATTATCGCGACATTTTTTGGTGTCTCCTTTTTGTTGCATAAGGAGGATGGTTAGTGGGTTCGAGTAACGCCCGCATGGTATTGCCCCATTCGCTCTCACGCCTGACGCGCGGGACGGCCTTGGCGTGCGTCCTTGCTTTACCTTTCATTTCTGTCGCAGCCCTGCCCTCACCCGCATTGGCACAGGACGCTCTCGGCGCCAATTACCAGAGCGATCCGAATGCGCGCATGCTCCTGCAGGCCGACGAACTCGTCTATGATCGTGACGTTAATACCGTCACGGCTCAGGGCAAGGTGCGCATCGAATATGACGGCAATCATCTTGTCGCCGACAAGGTGACCTACAACCAGCAGACGCGGCGCATGACCGCGACGGGCAATGTCGAGATCGTCGAACGCGACGGCAACAAGATCTACTCCGACCATATGGACGTCACCGACAGTTTCCGCGACGGCTTCGTGAACGGCCTGCGCGTCGAGACGACGGATAACACCCGTTTCGCCGCCGAAAGTGCCGAACGCAGCAATGGCGAAATCACGACGTTCAACAACGGCGTCTATACGGCCTGCGAACCCTGCGCGAAAAATCCTGACAAGCCTGTTCTCTGGCAGATCAAGGCGCGCAAGATCATCTGGAACAGCACGACCAAGACGGTCCGCTTCGAACATGGCCGCTTTGAATTCTTCGGCATGCCACTTGCCTATTTCCCGGCATTCGAAATGGCCGACCCAACGGTGAAGCGCAAGAGCGGCTTCCTGTTTCCGGGCTTCTCCTACAAGGACGATCTGGGCGTCGGCATCAAGAATTCATATTTCTGGGCGCTCGCCCCGAATTACGACCTGACGCTTTCCACGACTGGCTACACCAAGCAGGGCTTCCTGACGGAAGCCGAATGGCGTCACCGCCTGGAAAACGGCACCTACAATCTTCGCATCGCGGGCATTCATCAGAACAAGCCGGGTGAGTTTGATGTCAACACCGTTGACCGCGAAGAAGACAATCGTGGCATGGTCGCCTCGAAGGGTGATTTCGAGCTGAATTCGCGCTGGCGCTTCGGTTGGGATGTGATGGCGCAGACCGACCGCAACTTCAGCCGTACCTACAGCATTGACGGTTATAATGCAGGCACGCAGGTCTCCAAGATTTATCTGCAGGGGATCAGCAATCGCAATTATTTCGACCTGAACTTCTATCGCTTCAATGTGCAGGAATCGCTGCTGTCGAACAATCCTAATGAGATGCACTCGAAGCAGCCGTGGGTATTCCCGAGCCTCGATTACTCCTACACATTGCCGGAACCGGTCTATGGCGGCGAGTTGAACTTCAATACCAATCTGCAGGTTCTCTATCGGCAGAATGCGAATTACGCCGGAAGGTTTATTAACGTTCTGGAAGATGGCCGTTGGGTTCAGCGACCCAATCCGTATCCCCGCGTTCCCGGCTTTGACGGTACCAATGCGCGCCTGACCACTGAAGCGGAATGGAAGCGCACTTTCATCACGCCTGCCGGTCTGGTCATCACGCCCCTGCTGGCACTGCGCGGTGATGCGATTGGCGCGAACACGAACTTCAACCTGACGGATGCCGGCTATACGGATGCGGTCGTGCGTTCGGAAGCGCTTCGCGCCATGGCGACAGCCGGGCTTGAACTGCGCTGGCCGATCCTGTTCTCGTCCACCAGCTCGACCCACATTATCGAGCCGATCGCGCAGCTTTATGTTCGCAACAACGAACGCTATGCGGGTGAGTTGCCGAATGAAGACGCCCAGAGCTTCGTCTTCGACGCGACCAACCTGTTCTCGCGCGACAAGTTCTCCGGTTATGACCGTGTTGAAGGTGGCACGCGCGCCAATCTCGGTCTGCGCTATTCGGGCAATTTCAACAATAGCGACTGGGCTCTTTACGCCCTCGGCGGCCAGTCGTTCCAGCTGGGTGGCGTCAATTCGTTTGGCACAAGCGACTTCCTGAATGTCGGCGCAGATTCCGGCTTGCAGGATGCACGCTCCGACTATGTTGCCATGATCGGCACGTCCAACTCGACGGGTCTCGCCCTCGCTGCCCGCGGACGCTTCGACAAGGACAGCTTCTCGGTTCGTCGCGGCGAACTTGAAGCCCAGCAGAGCTGGCAAAAGCTGACGATCTCCGCGCAATATGCCTATATCGCGCCTCAGCCTGCTTACGGATATAACGATCTCCGTCAGGAAGTCACGGGTGCGGCCACAGCGCGCATCAACACGAACTGGCGCGTTTTCGGTTCGGGCACCTATGATCTGGTTTCCGAAACGCTGGTGCGCGCATCGTCTGGCCTTGCCTATGATGACGAGTGCTTCACTTACTCGATGAATTACGTCCAGACCCGTAACCCGGGCGATGACAAGGCGTCCCATGGCGTCGGGTTCAATATTTCGCTGCGCACATTGGGTGATATAGGCAGCGGTAACCAGACATTCTAAACTTGAGGGACCGGAAGCGTTGGAAATGCTTCCGGTCTTTCCATTTCATTCGACAAAGAAATTTTACACTTCACAGCTTAATCCGGCGTCCTTTTTGCAGTATTCAGAGGATGCAAGCTTCGCAAAATAGTTTTTGGGTCATTGTTTCGCCGCACTAGCTCATCTATACAGGCAGCTTATGATCAGCCGCTGATATGATTTTTGCTCGGCTGGATAGCGGCAATGACCATGATGGGATATGTCCGGTAAGGATTGTCGTTCGTCGACCGGAAGGAATCGGGAAAGAAAGATGATGATTGCAAGACCTCTCTTCGCCTCCATGCTGAGCGCCGCAGTCTGCCTGACGACGCTTGGGACGGTTGCAGCTCCCGCATTTGCGGCTGGCGCAGGTTCTGAGGTCAAGGTCATCGTTTCCGGCAATGCCATCACCAACAGCGATATCCAGCACCGCGTGGCCTTCTTGAAGTTGCAGCGCAAGGGCGGCAATCTCGCTCAGGTCGCCAAGCAAGAGCTGACCGACGAGATGCTTAAGCGCATCGAAATGAAGTCGCGCGGCATCGACATTTCCGACCGGCAGGTTGACGAGGCCTATGCAGGATTTGCCACCCGCAACAAGATGAGCCTGGCGCAACTGAACCAGTTGATGAATCAGTCGGGCGTGACGCCGGATCATTTCAAGAAATACATCATGGTGCAGATGGGCTGGGGCCGTCTCGTCAGCGCACGCTTCCGCGCAACCGGCATGGTCAGCGAGCAGGAAGCCGTCCAGCGCATGTTGAAGGACGGCGGCAAGAAGCCTGTCGCAACCGAATATCGCCTGCAGCAGGTCATTTTCGTGGTGCCTGCCTCGAAGCGCTCCCCTGCCTTGCTTGCCAAGCGCAAGCAGGAGGCCAACGCGCTCCGTTCGCGCTTCCAGAATTGCGACGCTACCCGCCAGCAGGCCAAGGGCATTCTTGACGTGACCGTTCGCGATCTCGGCCGCATCATCGAGCAGCAATTGCCGAACGAATGGTCGAAAGCGATCAAGTCCACTTCGGTCGGCGGCACCACCCCCCCGCAGGAAACCGAAAAGGGCGTCGAATTCCTGGCTGTCTGCTCGACCCGACAGGTATCTGACGATCGCGTTGCGCAGCTGGTTTTCTCCATGGAGGGGGCGGATTCCCCTGCCGGACAGGAAAAGAAGGCCGAACAGCTCAGCGAAAAATATCTGGGCGAACTGCGCGAGAAGGCGAAAATCATCAATCGCTGACAGTCAGCGCATCTTTCGATCTGATTGACTGCCGCTTTGACTGTTTGTTTTGGGCGCATCTTTTCCCGAAAATGGACTACCGCTTTGGGGATGCGCTCTGGACGCCCTCATCCGTATTCAGTGGAATATTGAAGTGATGTCCGCAGCACCGCTTGCTCCTCTTGCCATCAGCATTGGCGACCCGTCCGGTATCGGCCCCGATGTTGCGCTTGCGGCCTGGCTGCGGCGGGACGAGCTTTCACTGCCGCCTTTCGCCCTGCTGGCGGACCCACAGCAGCTTGCCGCGCGTGCGCGGCATCTGGGGCTTGAAGTCCAGATCGAAGTCATCCCAACCATTTCTGCCGCAAACGACGTCTTTGCGCATGCTTTGCCGGTGCTTCCGCTCAATAACACACTGACGGACAGCGTCGGCAAGCCCTTGCCGGAAAACGCTGCGGGCATCATCGAAGCTATAGAACGAGCGGTCGAACTGACGCTGAAAGGTGAGGCTTCGGCGGTCATTACCTGCCCGATTTCGAAGAAGCCGCTTTATGAAGCCGGGTTTCGGCATCCCGGCCATACGGAATTTCTGGCGGAACTCGCGAGCCAGCATACGGGCAAACCGGTAACGCCGGTCATGATGCTGGCCGGTCCGCAGCTCCGCGCCGTTCCGGTCACTATCCATATCCCGCTAGCCGAAGTGCCGGTCCGTCTGAGCACTGCCGATATCATCGAAGTTTCGCGGATCACCGCCGCCGAACTGAAGCAACGCTTCGGCATTCCTGCACCGCGTCTAGCCATATCCGGCCTCAACCCGCATGCGGGTGAAGGCGGGGCAATGGGCCAGGAGGATGACGCCATCATCCTGCCTGCAATCGAAGTGCTGCGCCGCGCAGGGATTGACGCTCGCGGTCCCCTGCCCGCCGATACGATGTTTCATGCATCCGCCCGCGCAACCTATGACGCGGCGGTCTGCATGTATCACGATCAGGCCCTTATTCCTGCCAAAGCGCTGGCTTTTGACGAAACGGTGAATGTGACGCTCGGACTGCCCTTCATTCGCACATCGCCCGATCACGGCACGGCTTTCGATATTGCGGGCAAGGGCATTGCCCGTCCAGACAGTCTCGTGGCCGCGATTCGCCTGGCGCGGCGACTGGCGGAAAACGCAGCGAACGGAAACGCATGAGCATAGACAACCTTCCTCCACTGCGCGAAGTGATCGAGCGGCATGATCTGATGCCGAAGAAGTCGCTCGGCCAGAACTTCCTTTTCGACCTCAACCTGACATCGAAGATTGCCCGACAGGCCGGCAGTTTGCAGGAGCAGCCCGTGATCGAAGTGGGTCCGGGGCCCGGTGGCCTGACCCGCGCGCTCCTTGCACAAGGCGCTTATGTCACCGCAATCGAACGCGACGAACGATGCCTGGATGCGCTTGCGGAAATCGAGGCGCATTATCCGGGTCGCCTGCGCATCATCTCCGGCGACGCGCTTGAGCAGGATTTTTCGGCCTTGTTTCCAGACGGGCCGAAGCCGCGCATCGTTGCCAACCTGCCTTACAATGTCGGCACGCAGTTGCTGCTCAACTGGCTTCTGGTCGAGCCTTGGCCGCCCTTCTATTCGTCCATGACGTTGATGTTCCAGCGCGAGGTCGCCGAACGTATCGTCGCGACGCCCGACACCGATCATTACGGGCGCCTGGGCGTGCTTGCCGGGTGGAGAACCGTTTCAAAGATCAGCTTCGATGTGCCGCCTCAGGCATTTACGCCGCCGCCGAAAGTCATGTCGTCGGTCGTCCATATCATCCCGCGTGAAGACCCGCTGCCCTGCGATGCAAATGCGCTTGGTCAGATCACGCAAGCCGCTTTCGGGCAGCGCCGCAAGATGTTGCGCCAGAGCCTGAAACCGGTTGGCGGTGCCGAGCTTCTGGCCAAGACCGGCATCGACGGGACACGCCGCGCTGAAACGCTGAGTGTGGAAGAATTTGTCGCCCTGGCAAATGCCTATCGCCCGCCAAGATAATCAGCGGTGACGGCTGCCCTTCCCTGGAGCTGGCTTCGTGGATTCGGGCGCATTCGGAATGACGGGCAGCTTCATTTCGTTGACGATCTGCCCAACATGGTCGATTTCCTCTCGGAAACTGTTCAGGGACGAGCCCGTCAGTTTTTCGCCAGCATTGAGGCGCGCTGTCAGCGGATTGACATACTGATCGCCGACCTTGAGTTCGTAATAAAGATGCGGGCCGGTCGAGTAGCCCGTCGATCCCACATAGGCGATCACATCCCCCTGCTTGACATGTTCGCCGGGCTTCAAGCCCTTTCGTGCCGATGAAAGATGCGCATAGGTCGTGCTGTAGCCGCCCTGATGGCGTATGCGGACATATTTTCCATATCCCTTTTGATAGGAAATCAGCTCCACGACACCGTCACCCGCCGCCACGATGGGCGAGCCGATTGGCGCGTCGTAGTCGACGCCATTGTGGTGCTTGCGCACATGCAGAACGGGATGAACGCGCCAGCCGAAACCATCGTTGAGACGGCCATTCGGCAGGGGCTTGGGCATGAGATATTTCGCCATGGAAGAACCGTCTTCATTGAAATAGCCGGTGCCATTTTCGCTTTCATGACGGTAAAGGCGGCGACTATTATCGCCGGTCGTGAACTCGACAAAAACCAGTTCCGGTTCCGTCTCGGCGCTCCTGCGGAACAGCAGGTCGATCAAATCCGGCTTTCCGGCGCCATCCAGCGAAACGCCGTTCTGCGCGGCCAGCTTCCCAACTTCGTCGACGATCGCCTTCGGCGCTCCTGCTTGCCCCAGACGCGAGGCAATGGAGCCGCTGCTGTCCGGCGCACCTTGCGGGCTATAGGCCGTAAGCATGGCGTCACGTGAGAGGCGTGCAAACAGACGTTCATCGCCCGTGGCGCGAAAAACGCCATCGTCGGCCCGTCCATAGATTGCCTTGCCGATATCACCGTGCTCGAAACGGGCGAGAGCGATGTGCTGTTCTCCATTGGTGTGCTGTCTGGACTTATCGACCAGCAGTTCAAGATTGTCGCCGGGCACGAGTTCCGTCCGCGCCAGCGCTTCTTCCAGACGCTTGCTGTCTTCAACTGCGATACCGGCCGCTTGCAGCAACGCGCCCAACCGCTCACGTGACTGCGGCGCGACGATGATCTCGTGAACCTTTGCACCGGTAGCGGAAGCCGGTTTGGCGAGGCTGACATTGATTGGGACGCCGCGCTCCAGTTCTTCCTCGGGCCGTTTTGGAAGAGATTTCTGTGTGGAAACAGCACCGCGAAGCGTGTCGTCGATCTGGGCCCGGCTCTGGCCTTTCAGGTCAAGAACCACATGCTGGTAGGTGTAAAGGCGAGCGTCGCCGTCCTCGACACCTTCCGCGATATCGATACGCCGCGATACGTTGCTCGCCGGATCACCGCCCATTGCGGGCGTCAGCCGCGCCTCTTTCGGTGCGGCGTGAGTGTGAACCAGGGTTGCCGGATTGACCATGACGGGTTGTGCGGCATGGCCGTGACGTACCAGAAGCCCTGTCGCAAACAGCAATCCCCCACCGGCAATGGCGGTAGCGGCCATCAGCGCCAGACAAAACCGCAGATGAGTGTGCAGGGAAAAACGGACCTGCCGGAATGGCTTGAGGCTTTTGGAGGAAAGCGGTTCGCCCTTCAGGGCAACGCCGAAGGCCGCAAGTTCTCGCTCCGCCGTTTCAGCAGACTGCGTTTCGCTTGCCGGGGCGCTTGGTTGGGCTGACCCGAAGACCATTCTTATATTTCTCTACCGCTGGATTATTGACGGATAAGCGGGAGAGAGAGCGGCTAAAATAAGGCTCGCTGTTGCGATATCCACCGGAAGAGAACCACATTCAGCGAATTGTGAAGATCAGGCCTTCGCCCGGCCCCGGCGATGTTCGACCAGCATCGACCAGGTATAGAGCGCAAGCCCTGCCCAGATCAGCGCGAACGCACCAAGCTGTGCTGCCGAGAACGGTTCGTTGAAGATGAAAATCGCAAAGAAAAACAACATCGTCGGCGTCATGTACTGCATGAGGCCCAGGGTCGTATAGCGCAGCAGCTTCGCGCCGCCAGCATAGAGGATCAGCGGGATGGCCGTGAAAGGCCCCGCCAGAAGCAGCATTGAGACGTTGAATGCAGGGCCGGTGAAGAAATGATCCTGACCGGTCGCCGCCAGCCACAGCACATAGCCCAGCGCCGGGATGCACAGAATGAGTACTTCAAGCGTGAAGCCCTGCAATGGCGGCATCGGCAGTGACTTGCGGAAGAAGCCATAGAGACCGAAAGTCAGCGGCAGCACCAGCGATACCCAGGGCAAACCGCCAGCGTTGACGGTCAGAAGCAGCACCGCTGCGAAAGCAAACCCGACGGCGACATATTGAACCCTGGTCAGTCTTTCCCCGAGGAAAAGACCACCGAGAACCACGTTGAACAGCGGATTGATGTAATAGCCAAGCGCGGCGCCCATCACCTGATCATGGGCAACGGCCCAGACATAGATCGACCAGTTGATGGTGATGAGCCCGGCTGTCAGGGCAGCCATTGCCAGCATGCGCGGCTGGCGCACGGCGTTGAGTATATCCCTGAACTGTCCAAGGGCCAGAAGAAGAAGAAGCGCGACCGGAACCGACCAGATCACGCGATGCGAAACCACTTCCATCGCCGGAATATGACCGAGCGCCTTGAGATAGAACGGCAGCGCGCCCCAGAGCCCGTATGCTCCCAGCGCCATCAGGAATCCGCGCGCGCCGTCAGAAAGGCGCATATCGGTGATGGTCTGGTCGGACATGCCTCTCTCCTCGGCGAAATCACAATTGTTCGCGCGCCGGATGAGGCAGGCGAAGCATCGAACTTCACCTGCTATGCGCCCAACAATTCATAAAATCCATTCAATTAAACTGATCGAAGCATCAATTGTTGTGAACGGATGACTTCACTCGGCAGCGGCCAGCCCCGCCATCGAGCGGTTCTTCATCAGCTTGTAATTGACCGAATCCATCAGCGCCTGGAAGGACGCATCGATGATGTTGTCGGACACGCCCACTGTACGCCAGCGCGCGCCTGTGGCATCCCCGGACTCTATCAGAACGCGGGTGATAGCCGCCGTGCCGCCATTGAGGATGCGCACCTTGAAGTCCACCAGCTCGAGATCCTCGATCTCGGCCTGAAAGCGCCCCAAATCCTTGCGCAATGCAATATCGAGCGCGTTGACGGGGCCGTGTCCTTCGGCCACCGACATGCGAACCTCGCCATCGACCTCCACCTTGACCACCGCTTCCGAAACGGTCTTCAACATGCCGTTGGCATCGAAGCGCCGCTCGACGAGGCAACGGAAGGAGTCGACCTTGAAGAATTCCGGCTGCGGCGTCAGCATGTTGCGAGCCAGAAGCTCGAAACTCGCATCAGCACCTTCATAGGCATAGCCTTCCGCCTCGCGCTCCTTGACCAGCGCGATCAGCGTATCAAGGCGCACATCGTCCTTCGCGACGCGAATGCCCCGGCGCTCGAGTTCGGCGATGAAATTGGATTTTCCACCCTGATCCGACACCATGACGCGGCGGCTGTTGCCAACCGATTCCGGCGGCACATGCTCATAAGTCTGCGGCTCCTTGAGCAGCGCGGAGGCATGAATTCCGGCCTTGGTCGCGAAAGCGGAAGTGCCGGTATAGGGCGCCTGCTCCGTTGGGGGACGATTCAGGATGTCATCGAAGGCACGCGAAATGCGCGTGATGCTCTTCAGTGCAGCGGGCTTGATACCGAGTTCAAAACGTTTCGCCCAATAGGACTTCAGCGCAAGGGTCGGGATCAGCGAAACAAGATTGGCATTGCCGCAGCGCTCGCCGATGCCGTTGAGCGTCCCCTGCACGTGGCGCACGCCCGCATCGATGGCAGCAAGCGAAACGGCAACCGCCTGTTCCGTATCGTTATGAGCGTGGATGCCAAGGCTCTCGCCGGGAACCACAGCCGTCACGGCAGCGATGATTTCGGCCACCTCCGATGGCTGCGTGCCGCCATTCGTATCGCAAAGAACGACCCAGCGCGCGCCTGCCGAATAGGCGGCCTTTGCGCAGGCAAGCGCATATTCGGGATTGGCCTTGTATCCATCGAAGAAATGCTCGCAATCGACCAGCGCCTCCCGCCCCGCCATGCGCGCAGCAGTGACCGAGGCAGTGATTGAATCGAGATTTTCCTCATTGGTGCAGCCAAGCGCGAGCCGGACATGATAGTCCCAGCTCTTGGCAACAAAGCAGACGGCATCGGCGGAAGCCTGTAGCAGGCTGGACAGGCCGGGATCGTTGGACGCCGAAACGCCTGCACGCTTCGTCATGCCAAAAGCGGCGAATTTGGCGCGAGCAGTCTGGCGGCGCTTGAAAAACGCCGTATCGGTCGGGTTGGCACCCGGATAGCCGCCTTCCACATAGTCGACGCCCAGCTCTTCCAGCAGCACGACAATCGACTTCTTGTCCTCCACGGAAAAATCAACGCCGGGTGTTTGCTGCCCATCCCGCAGGGTGGTGTCATAGATGTAGATGCGTTCGCGTGCCATTGTGCCTGCCTGTCGGTGGGTATGCTGCGGTCCGGTCAACCTTGCTGTTGCGGCCAGCTTTCAGTGTCGTGATCGGGATGCTGGTAGGAAACCATCGTTCTCACAAACTCGATGCTCTCCGGATCGCGTTCCGTTACATAGCCGGGAAGACTCGCAAGCTTCGGCACATAGGGCAGTTGCTTCTCGATCCCCCATTGAATGGTCGGCTCGATTTCCTCCGGGGCATCGAAAGCGCCGATGGCAAGCGCGATTCCGTCGGGCGCTTCATAGGTAAGCGGCGTGCCGCATTCAGGGCAGAAACCCCGCTGCACGTGATTGGACGAACGGAAGCGCTTCGGCTCGTTGCGGGTCCATTCGAGCTTCGCCTTGCTGACGGAGACCAGCGGCGCATAAAAATTGCCAAACGCTTTCTGGCACATGCGACAGTGACAGATCGATGGGGAGCCCATCGCTCCGTCGACCCTAAAGCGAACCGCACCGCACTGGCATCCGCCAGTATAGACCGGTTTAATATCAAGCGTCATATTATTCTCCCTGTTCCACAAGCCTGCCAGAGCGGTTCCGGTTAAGACGGAATGGCGGGAACCGCTCCAGGCATTAGCCTACCACATCCCAGCTGGTTATGCGTTCGCCCGTTGCCGGGTCCTTGCCATCCTTGAGCTGGATACCTTCGCCGAGCAGTTCATCGCGAATGCGGTCAGCTTCGGCCCAGTTCTTCTCATTTATGAAGCGCAAACGCTCCGCGATACGTGCTTCGACGGCTTCGCTATCCACCTCTGCCTTTGCAAAGACCGGAACGTCATCCGCCGTCACGAAATGCGGATCGAAAAAGCCCAGCAGCGCCATGCCCTCGCCCAACCCGGTGACATCCCGCGCCTTGAAAGCCTTGCGCAAGGCCGTGATAGCCGTCCAGCTGTTCAGGTCGTCAGACAGAGCCTCGACCACTTCGCCGACCGCCGTCAGCTTTTCCGGCACCGTGAAATTCCTGTCGCGCAGCAGGCCGTACCAGCGATGCAGCTCCTCGGCGGATTCCGCCAGCCGCTGCGCCGTCCAGTTGATCGGCTCGCGATAATGCGTCTGCAACATCGACAGGCGCGCCGCCAGGCCGACCCAGCGGTCACGCACATCAACATCGTCCCAGACACCCAGTTCCGGCAAGCCATCATTCAGCACATCGCGAATGGTGATGAAATTGCCAAGCGATTTCGACATCTTCTGCCCTTCGACCTGCAAGAAGCCGTTATGCATCCAGATGCTCGCCATACGCTCCGTGCCCAAATGCGCAGCATGATTGCGCAATTTCGTTCTCATGATGCGGGAAGACGAGATCGATACCGCCGCCATGAATGTCGAACTGGTTCTTCAGCGGATCATCGCATTTGAGGCCACCGCCAAACGGCTCAAGCAGTTTGGCCATCGACATGGCCGAGCACTCGATATGCCAGCCCGGGCGGCCCAATACCGCGATACCAGCAGGAGACGGCCAGCCTGGCTCCCCTTCCTTCGACGGTTTCCATAAGACGAAATCCATTTCGTCCCGCTTGTAGGATGCCACGTCGACGCGAGCACCGGCCAGCATCTCATCCAGCGAGCGGCGGGCAAGCGCGCCATAGCGCGGCCCCTTCCGCTCGTTCATGGCGGATGGCGAGAAGAGGACGTGATCCTCGGCGACATAGGCTACGCCAAGCTTCACCAGACGGTCAATCATGGCGCGCATCTCGTCCATATGCTCGGTCGCCCGCGGCTGCACGCTTGGCGCCAGATTGCCCAGCGCCGTCACATCGGCCTGAAACTGCGCATTGGTGCTTTCCGTCACCCGGCGAATTGCTTCATTGAACGGCAGGTCAGGGTAATCGCGGGCCGCGCGGGCGTTGATCTTGTCATCGACGTCCGTGATGTTGCGCGCATAGGTGACATGATCTGCGCCATAGACATGGCGCAGCAGACGGAACAGCACGTCGAAAACGATCACCGGACGGGCGTTGCCTATATGCGCGAAATCATAAACCGTGGGGCCGCAGACATACATGCGCACATTGTCGGCATCGATGGGGGAGAAATCCTCCTTCGTGCGGGTCAGCGTGTTGTACAGACGCAGTTGCGGCGCATAAGCCATTGTAAATATTCCCCAAAAAGACCTGTGAAATCAGTGCGCGACTGACTGCAGCCGACTGGCCGGGGCGTTATCATCCAATTTTTATGAAGGGAGACGAAAACGGCCGGACCAGCAAGCTGCTAGCCAATAATAATCGCACAAATACAAATGATCGTGGTCGGCGTTTTCATGCCAGCACTTATCCTCAGTGGAGGTGCCGTCGTCAAGAACTTTCACGAGATGACTGATAGTTTAGCGTCTGCCGAGAAGCAGTTTTGGAGCCAGGTCCTCGCAGGTCCCAATCACAGCGCCGGAAATGTTGTATTTTTGCAACCCGCGACTGTCCTTTCCGGCGTTAACCGGAAAACCCCAAAACCGGCTCCAAACAGCCTTCATTCGGTCTCAATCCATCACAAAATGGTGATCAGGCATTATCGAAAGGAAGGACAAATGTCTAAGAGTGAACTGCAACCCCGCCAAGACCGACTGGTTGACAAATACCGCGAGATCGGGCCTGCCGTGCTTGTTGCAGCATTGCTGAACGCAACGCGGCGCAGCAGCGACGGTCGCAACGACAATCGCCGGCGTTCTATTCTCGCCGTCAAGAAGACAGGCTGAGAAAGCTGGTCCGGTTCAGCGCCCGGAGCGCCCTTAAGTGAGGCGCCCGGAGTTGGTGGATGCGTAATAAACGGCGCCAGTCCGGAAAGACTGGCGAATGCTGTCAGAACATCGAAAGCTGCCCGTCATTGCCGTTATCGGAATCGGGCTTGCTCTTTCGCTTTGGCACTGCACGCTCCAAAGCTAGCTGTTCCTCTACGCGATCCTGCAAATCGGGCGTCGTGTTGGCCACCTTGTTGACCCTGTCCGACACGGGAATGGCTTCAAAGAAATCATCCTGAGCCGGGCGCATTATATCCGCCACTTCACGCGGCAGGAACCGCTTGCAGTCCAGCCAGCGGGCAAAATCCTCGGGCTGCACGACAACGGGCATCCTCTCATGGATCGGTCGCAGCAGGCCGTTTGCGCTCGTGGTCAATATGCCTCCGGTATCGATCTGCGATCCGTCCGCACTGCTCCACGTCTCGACCAGGCCCCCAAAAGCCACCATACCGCCCCCGCGCGGGCGCACCCAATAGGCTTGCGCCTTGTTCTTTCCCTCGCGACGCCATTCGTAGAAACCCGATGCCGGGATCAAAACGCGCCGGTGGTTCAGGGCTGCGCGAAACGAATTCTTCTCCGCAGCGGTCTCGGAGCGGATATTGAACATGAGCGGCCAGTCGTTCGGGTCCTTGACCCAGGACGGAACAAATCCCCAACGCACCAGCAACCCGACGCGATCCGGCCTGTTGCTGCCCGGGGGCGGCGTTTCCCCGCCCAGAATTGTCAATATGGGCTGCGTTGGCGCGATATTATATCGTGGAGGAAAATCCTCTGCGATCAATGCGGCCGCGAAGGCTTCCAGCTCTTCCCGGCTTGCAGTCAATGAAAAACGTCCACACATAGTGGGCATGTTCAAGCTTTTTGGTAAGCGGTCAAGGGGCGCTTTGCCATTGCCAACCAGTGTCTGCACGATCATAGCTAGGGCATGATGAAAACAGTTCCCGTATTTCCGATTCCCGCCAAGGTTCATGGTGTGTCGCTGATCTGCCGGCGCGAAGGGCGCTTCCTGCTGGTCGAGCGCGGGAAAGAACCGTGGAAAGGCTGGCTCGCCTTTCCGGGTGGCAGTATCGAAGCAGGCGAAACGCCGGAACAAGCGGCAATTCGTGAACTGAAGGAAGAAACCGCGCTCGATGCAAAGGCCCTGTCGCATGTCATAACCGTGGATCTGGCGCTTGAGGGCAAGGCCTATGCCAGGAGCTATTACCTGTCCGTCTTCCGCGCCCTGCACGTGTCGGGCCGGGAGATAGCGGGGGACGACGCCGCTTCCATCCACTGGCTGACGATAGAAGAAATGGCCGTCGCGAAGGTGACGGACAGCACGCTCGATGTCGCCCGGTCGGTGGCGGAGACAGAAGACAAATGTCCGGATATTAATCCTGTTTAGCGATCTGCCTTGAAGCGGCCCCTATTTGTGGCAATAGCTCATTTCAGGTGAGAGGTTTCGATTGAAGAGCATTCCGTTTTTTCGACCGGCTGCCTGCTTCTCGATTGCTTTGTGGGTCGGGGCGGCATTTCCGGCCTTCGCTCAGGACGCGCCCTATGAAGGGAAGATGTTGCGGCTCGCCGAAATTCTCGGTTCGCTTCATTACCTGCGCAATCTGTGCGGCGAAGCC
Organism: Brucella intermedia LMG 3301; assembly: GCF_000182645.1. NCBI lineage: Bacteria > Pseudomonadati > Pseudomonadota > Alphaproteobacteria > Hyphomicrobiales > Brucellaceae > Brucella > Brucella intermedia. Next base: position 759,533 of record NZ_ACQA01000001.1, on the reverse strand, counting down.
GGCAGTGAATGGCGCGATCGGATGGATGCGATAGTGACGGCGGAAAAGCCTTCCGAAGCCGAACGGGTGCGGCTCGTTTCAAGCTTCAACCACGGCTATCGCGTGTTCAGCGACAATTATACCCGCTGCACACCCTCGGCGCTTGCGGCGATAGATCGCTACATGAAGGAAGGCGGGGACTTGTCGAACGAGATCATCTCACGCTATGGAAATTAACCAATCATTCACTCTTGTGCGGATTGACAGGATTAGTTCATTCAAATCCGTGATAATCTGTTAACACTGTCTTAAGAAGGCAGTCACGTTGCCAGGTGGTTGAGCTCCCGCAAAACGGTGAGACACCGACAGCGCAACAGAAAGGCGAAAGCCAGGATGAAGTCTATGGAACATGCACCGGCCGATCTGGACGAAATGATTGCGCGCGAGAAAAAGCTCGTCGCAATCGAATATCATAACGAGGCCTGGGCAGACGGTATCTCTGAAGGTATCGAACCGGAAATCCTTGCTGAAGCGGCCTTTACGACCGCGCTTACCGAATTGATCCGCGAAGCCGGTGACGACTGTGCACTGGAGTTGATCGAGAAAATGCGTGAACAGATCGTGGCGGGAACCTTCCTGCCGCAGCGCGTTCTTCAGTAAACATTCCATATAACGCCGGTCGCGGGACCAGACCGGCGCAGCGGTTCCCTCCGGCGTCCCCCATTCCAGCGCCAAATGTCATTCTCGATCAGGAACTCCGCCTCGCCCCGAAATCTACTGGCAGGGATATTCCTTGCCTGCGGCATTGCCTTGCCCGCGGCGGCGGCAAACGCATTCGACGTCGCGCTGGCGGATCAGTCGGATTTCCTGCAACGTCCCGGCGCCCGCGTTGCGGCGGATGAAGACGACAACCCTTCCCCCATTCCCTTGCCCGGCGCGCTTCCCCGCGCTGTGCCGAGAATTTCACCGGACAACGCACCTGCCCCGGCAGCATCCGCGAAGCCCATGCCGGAAATCCACCGCGACTTCGACAAGCTACCTGAGCCTGTCAGGCTGATGCGCAAGCGCATGTTGCAAGCCGCCCGTTCCGGCGACATAGAGCAATTGCGTCCGCTTCTCGGTATCGAGGACAAGGCTACACAACTGTCGCTGGAAGACCACGAGGAAGATGTCATCGATTTCCTCAAATCGCTTTCGGGCGACGAGGCAGGCCGCGAGGTGCTGGCGATCATTGTCGATCTGCTGGATACGGGCTATGTGCACCTGAATGCAGGCAAGGACGACGAGGTCTATGTCTGGCCCTATTTCTACGCCATGCCGCTCGACAGGCTGACGCCGCCGCAGATCGTCGAGCTGTTCGAAATCGTCACCGCAGGCGATTTCGAGGACATGAAGAAGGCGGGCGGCTACATCTTCTACAGTATCGGCATCGGACCGGACGGGAGCTGGCGCTTTTTCACCGCTGGCGAATAATCAGACCGCAAGGCGGACCCGGCTCGGCGGCTCGTTGTAGATGCGCTGCCAGACCCGGCGAAATTGCCGCGCGGAGGCAAAGCCAGCCCTTGTCGCCACATTCTCGATATCGAGTTCGGAATTCAGAAGCATCTCGCGTGCGAGGCTGATCTTGAGCCTGTTGACGTAATCCGTCACCGTCATTCCGGCATATTCATTGAACAGGCGCGAGAAGTTGCGCGGGCTTGCCCCGCCGATATGCGCCAGCCGCTCCACAGACCAGTCCGCCACCGGATCATCGGCGATGGCATCCTGTGCGCGGTGCACGACGGGGTTCATGTGATTTCGCCCCTCAAGCCAGGGCGATAGCTGCGGATCACTGCCGCTGCGGCGCAGATAGACGACCAGATAACGCGCGACCGCCAGCGCCGTGGCGTGATCGGCAAGCCCCGCAACGATGTGCAGCATCAGATCGATCCCGGCGGTGATGCCGGCGCTCGTCAGCCGCTCGCCGTCTTCCACGAAGAGCCTGTTTTCCTGCACCCGCGCGGCGGGCGCCAGCCTCTCAAGCTCGCCGATCGTCAGGTGGTGGGTGGTGCATGAGTAGCCGTCGAGAAGTCCCGCACGCGCTGCAAGCAGCGCGCCGGAACAGATCGTCACCAGCCGCACGCCGGGACGAACCGTCCGCCGAAGCCATACAACAATGTCTTTTTCCAGCGCGGCATCGGTAGACCGGTCAGTCTCCGCATTTCCGAGCGGCACATCGGCTGCACCCGAAACAATGACCAGCGCGCCATCCGGCAGCGCCTGCGGCAACGGTTCCACGCCCGCGACCGACAGGCCGATGGAACTGATCGCAGTCGGTGCGGGCCCGACATAATGAACGTCGAACCGCACCTTGTTCTGTTCAAGATTTGCCTTGCGCAGAACCTCAAGCGGTCCCGCCACGTCGAGCAGAAGCACGCGTGGCGGGATGACGACATAAACCGGGATCAGCCGGGCAATGTCCGCGTGGTCACTCATGCCGCCTTCCGTTCTCCGGGCGCGGCCAACGCCTGTTCCACGGTTACGATACGGGCAAAGCGATTGGCCAACACAAGTTCGGTACGAGCCTTGATTTCCGCAGCGCTCCATTCCCGGCCAGTTGCGTCCGTCATCGGGAAGGTCAACGTCGCTTCGCTCACGAAATCGACCTGATATCCAAAATCCGATGCCTGCCGCGTGGTTGTCTCGCAGCACTGTTCTGTACGAATGCCGGAAACCAGCACGCGGCGGATGCCATTGGCAACCAGCCAGACGTCGAGCCCGCTTCCGACCAGCGCGCTGTGGCGACGCTTGCGGAAAACCGCATCGGGTTCAATGGATAGCGGCGAAATCGGCTTCACCAGACCCGAGGCTTCTGAGAACGGGCCTTCATTCTCGACATGAAAAATCTGGACCACCGGAATGCCGGCACGCTTCGCGCCGTCTATAAGCGCCTGCTGGCGTTCAATATAGGCACCCACCTCTTCGTCCCGGTAATAAGGCCGATGGCGGAATGACTCCTGAGCGTCGATAACCAGCAGGGCTGTATCGTGAGCGGACATTTTCGTTCTCCCTATGAAAAAACTATAGGGAGAAAATACGCCTTGCAACCCGGACCGAAAGCCACCTTGCGGACAAAGAGCGGACAGATCACGCCAACGCGCGGGGCCCGCAGCCCTCGGCCAGAGCCGGAGCATATTTCACGGGGGTGAACTCGGTAACATCATAAGTCGCCAGCCCGTACTGCCTGAAAGGATCCAGGTTCAGTATCGCTTCCAGCTCGTTTCTGCTGATCTTGCCGCTTGCGAGGATCACGCCGCCGTCGCGTGGATTTTTCGGTCCGGAAGCGAGAAAAATACCCTCCGCATACTGCCGGTTCAGAAAATCCCGATGCGCCTCGAGATGCCTCTCGATCTCTTCGAGAGGCTTGCTGTAAGTCAGGTTGACAACGAACACGAGACGACCTTCAGCGATGCGGCAGCGCTTCGAGGAACTCCACCGGCTCGCCCTTGCTGGCGTTCACGATTTCCGCTTCCCACATCACCTTGATCCCGCGCACGAAAGTGCCTACCGGCCATCCGGTGACGGTCTTGCCGTGATAGGGCGTCCAGCCAGCTTTCGAACCGGCCTGTTCATGCGTGATCGTTTCGCGGCGCTTCATGTCCACGATGGTCAGGTCTGCATCGTAGCCGATCGCGATGCGCCCCTTGCGGGCCATGCCGAAAATACGGTTCGGGCCATGGCTGGAAAGATCGACGAAGCGCTCCAGTGTCAGCCTGCCCGCATTGATGTGATCGAGCATGATCGGCACCAGCGTCTGCACGCCCGTCATGCCGGACGGGGAAGCCGGATAGGGCTTCTGCTTTTCTTCCAGCGTATGCGGAGCATGGTCTGAACCGAGCACATCGACAATACCCTGATCGATCCCTTTCCACACGCCATCGCGGTGGCGCTTGTCGCGAACGGGCGGGTTCATCTGAATGAGATTGCCGAGCGTCTTGTAGTCATCGGCCGACAAGGTGAGATGATGCGGTGTTGCTTCGCACGTCGCGACATCCTTATGATCTTTCAGGAAGTCGATTTCCTCGGCAGTCGAGATATGCAGCACATGGATGCGTGCGCCAGTGTCGCGTGCGATGCGCACAAGGCGTTCCGTGCACTGAAGCGCTGCAATTTCATCACGCCAGACCGGATGGCTCGACGGATCGCCCTCTACGCGCAGACCCTTGCGCTCCTCCAACCGGAACTCGTCCTCGGAGTGAAAAGCCGCACGACGGCGCGTGTTCTTGAGGATAGAGCGAACGCCGTCGTCATCCTCGACCAGCAGATCGCCGGTGGACGACCCCATGAAAACCTTGATGCCGGCAGCACCCGGCAGGCGTTCCAGTTCGGCAACGTCCTTCGCATTATCGCGCGTGCCACCAACCCAGAAGGCAAAATCGCAGTGCATGCGATGGCGGCCACGTCTCACCTTGTCTTCCAGCGTCTCGGCGGAAGTGGTGAGGGGCTTGGTGTTCGGCATCTCGAAGACAGAGGTCACGCCACCCAGCACGGCGGCAAGGGAACCGGTTTCGAGATCTTCCTTATGCTCAAGGCCCGGCTCGCGGAAATGCACCTGACTGTCGACCACACCGGGCAGGATATGCAGGCCGGTGCAATCGATCACCTCACCCGCCGCATGGGTGGAAAGGGAGCCTATGGCAGCAATGCGACCATTCCGAATCCCGATGTCTCGCTGGCCTATACCGTCGTGGTTGACGATGGTTGCACCCTTCAAAATCGTATCGAATGTTTCGGCCATGGTTGTCTCCTGCCAGATTGATGGGACTTGCGAGCCTGTCCATTGGGGCTTACGTAACGAGGGCGCGAAAGGCAAGGACGAAGCGATGACGACGGCAGCTGAAACGGTAAATCTTTCCAACAGGGCGTTGGTTCATATCACGGGCGAGGAAGCGGAAAAATTCCTGCAGGCGGTGATCACCACCGATCTCGACAAACTCGGACCGGACGACCTGAAACCCGGAGCATTGCTCATTCCACAAGGGAAAATCCTGTTCGATTTTCTCGTTTCACGCATCGATGGCGGCTTGCGCTTCGATCTTCCGGCAAGCGTTGCCGCCGATTTCATCAAGCGGATCACCCTCTACAGGCTGCGCGCGAAAGCCGAGATAACCCAGCAGCCAGAATCACTTGTCAGCGTTTCCTGGCAAGGTGATTCACCGCCTTCACAAGATGATTCAATCAAGCGCGACAGCCGCTTTCCGGCTGAACTGAATGTCCGCCGGATTTATGGCCGCGCAGATGGCACGACCGACCAGAGCGCGTGGACAAAGCTGCGGGCGGAACATGGCATAGCGGAAGGTGAAACGGATTTCGCTTACAATGACGTCTTCCCGCATGACGTCAATTTCGACCAGACGGGCGGCGTCTCCTTTCCGAAAGGCTGTTTCATCGGACAGGAAGTCGTTTCCCGGATGCAGCATCGCGGCACGGCCAGACGGCGCGTTCTGGTGGCACGTTCCGAAGTCCCTCTTCCGCCAATGGGCACACCGATTACTGTGGACGGGCGCGAGATCGGCACGATGGGAAGTTCGGCCGATATGGTCGGCATCGCACTTGTGCGCATTGATCGCGTCAAGGATGCAATGGATGCCGGCAGCACCGTTCTGGCGGGCGAGACGCCCGTAACGCTCACCTTGCCGCCGCATGTGCGGTTCGGGTTTCCGGAAGCCGAAGCAGGTAACGCCTGATGGCAAGCGCCGACCGATCTTCCGGCAAGACGCGCGCCTGGCAACGCATGTTGTCGGGGCGGCGCCTTGACCTGCTAGACCCGTCGCCGCTCGATGTCGAGATAGAGGATATAGCCCATGGTCTCGCCCGCGTGGCGCGGTGGAACGGGCAGACTGTCGGTGAACACGCATTTTCCGTTGCCCAGCATTCGCTGCTGGTGAACCAGATATTCACCCGACTGGTGCCTGACGCCAGCATCGAGTGGCAGCTACTCTCGCTTCTGCACGACGCGCCGGAATATGTGATCGGCGACATGATTTCCCCCTTCAAGGCGGTGATGGGCGGCAACTACAAGATGATCGAAACGCGGCTGGAAAACGCCATTCACCTGCGTTTTTCTCTACCCATAACCGTTCCCGCCCAACTCAAGACGCTCATCAAGCGCGCCGATCAGGTCGCAGCCTTCTTTGAGGCCACGCGGCTCGCAGGTTTCACCGAGGCGGAAGCCGTCAAATATTTCGGCCGTCCGCGCGGTTTCGATCCGGCAGGGCTGGACATAACACCCCGCCCCACACAGGAGGTGCAGACGGATTTCCTCGCACGGTTTGCGGCACTGGAAGAAGCACGGCAGAACCGATGAGTCTGATCGTCGTGACGCCCTTGTCGCAACTGGCGGCGCAACTCGCATTGCACCGGCCAAGCCATGTCGTGACGCTGGGAAGCGAGGCCCCGGCAGCCTTGCCTGATGGCCATGATGCCAACCGTCTCACGCTGACATTCAACGATATTGTTGAACCGCGCGAGGGACTGGTTGCCCCCGATGAAAGCCATGTGCGTGCGCTTCTCGACTTCGCAAAGGTCTGGCCCATGGATGCGCCGTTGCTCATCCACTGTTATGCTGGTATTTCCCGTTCCACGGCGGCGGCTTACATCGCAGCTTCCGCTTTGAACCCGGAACTGGGTGAAAACGAGCTTGCCGCGATTATTCGCAGCCTCTCTCCTTCCGCGACGCCAAATATCCGGCTGGTGGCGCTCGCAGACGAAATTTTGGGGCGTCAGGGGCGGATGGTTGCAGCCATACGCGCGATCGGGCGCGGAGCAGATGCCTTTGAAGGCGAGGTTTTCAGCCTGCCTGTAAATCCACCAGATTCATAAAGTTACTAGTGGTCTTTTTGATTCCGGCATTTGCTCAGCGCTCATATTCGAGGGATGCAAATGTCGGAATCAGGCGACTAGAGCGGTTCCTGTTCTAACAGAATCGCCGGAACCGCTCTAACTATTTGTTTTATCGCATTATCCAACGCAAAGCCGTTTCACACTTTTGCTGGAAATGCTCTAGGCATTGATCGCCCGACCGAGGGCGTTCAGGAACCCGCCCCGCGCATCGGGTGGCGTTATCGCCCGTGGTTCCCAGACGTGCCGCATCAGAAAATAGCCTGTCATCGTAAAGGCATGGTCTATGTCGTCATAGGATGCTGCGCGAACGGCAGTATTGTTGACGAAACCCGGCAAAAGCAGGAGCTTGTCGGCCCAAGGCGCACCCACTTCGCGGCAGACCGCACGCCCCGATTTTGGCGAGACATAGATCAGGTCTTCCTTGACGCCGGTCGCGGCGCATTCCTTCAGATCTAGGCCGAAGCCCAGCTCTTCCAGCATCATAACTTCAAAGCGCAATACCAGTTCGCCTGACGCAAGCGGATCGTCGAAATGTTCGATGATGAGCCGAAGCGTCTCATAAAGACCGCGATGCGGGTCGCGCTCGGGCAAAAGACGCAGGTGTGAAGCCGCAAGCTGGATGCCGTAAAGCGCCACTGGCGTTTCGATGAGGCGGGCGGCAGCAAACTCCAGCGGTTCGATGGTAAAGCTGCCCATATGCTCATCCAGCCGCGCCCACCATGTCACATCCACATGATTGCCCGGTTGCAGCAGAGGCTGCATGCGGCGGGAACGCCCGCCGCGCACCATTCCCATATGGCGGCCATGCTCACGGGTCATCACTTCCACGATGGCGCTTGTCTCGCCATGGCGTCGTGTCCCGAGAATTATGCCTTCATCGCGCCATTCCATGGTCACCAGTGTTATAATCTAGGTTGGGAAATCAAGACCCATCTCGCGATAGCGTTCCGGGTCGTTACCCCAGTTCTCACGCACTTTTACGAAAAGGAAGAGATGAACCGTCTGTTCCAGTATTTCGGAGATTTCCTTGCGTGCGGATTGTCCGATCGCCTTGATCGTCTCGCCCTTGTGACCGAGCACGATCTTCTTCTGGCTCTCGCGCTCGACATAGATGACCTGCTCGATGCGAACGGAACCGTCCTTGCGTTCTTCCCAGCGCTCCGTTTCCACGGTCGACGCATAGGGAAGTTCCTCGTGCAGGCGCAGGTAAAGCTTTTCGCGGGTGATCTCGGCTGCGAGCTGGCGCATCGGCATGTCGGAGATCTGGTCTTCCGGATAGTACCATGGACCATTCGGAACATTGTCGGCCAGATATTTCGCCAGATCCTTGCAGCCGGAGCCGTTCAAGGCCGAGACCATGAAAGTCTGGTCGAATGCGACAAGCTCGTTGGCCTTGCGGGCGAGATCCAGCAGAACCGGCGGATCGACGCGATCTACCTTGTTGAGCACCAGAACCTTCTTCTGGCGCACATCCTTCATGCTCGAAAGCAGCGCTTCGGCATTCTCGTTCAAGCCGCCTTGCGAATCGAGAAGGACCAGAATGATGTCGGCATCCTTGGCGCCGCCCCAGGCCGTGGTGACCATGGCGCGGTCGAGCCTGCGCTTCGGGCGGAAAATCCCCGGCGTGTCCACCAGAACGATCTGCGCCGGACCTTCGATGAATATGCCGCGCACGAGCGCGCGTGTGGTCTGCACCTTATGCGTGACGATAGAAACCTTTGTTCCCACAAGCTGATTGACCAGTGTGGATTTCCCCGCATTCGGCGCCCCTATCAACGCCACGAAGCCGGAACGGGTTTGTCCTGCTTCGTTTTCGCCGTCAGCCGGCGTCGTCCGATTATTCATTGTTTATCCTTCCAGACGATATTTCCTTGCGGAACGCCGCCGTCCTCCAGCGCACGACGTCCCAGATACGACAAAACTGCTCGTGAAAGCGGCATTATCCGTATCAGACCATTATAACCGATCACGATTTAAAATTTGCCAATTCTTGCATCAAGCCGGATTGTCACGCTTCCAGACGCCTTCACGATAAAGCATCGCTTCCGCCGCGTGCTGCTCGGCTATCCGTTTTGAACGGCCCTCGCCCGTTTCCGCAGCAAAGCCCTTGACCGTCACCTCTACCATGAACAGCGGATCATGGTCCGGGCCGGTGCGGCTGATGATCGAATAGGCAGGGTGGACATTGCCCTGCTGATGCGCCCATTCCTGCAATTCCGTCTTGGCGTCGCGGCGGGCGGCCCCGGTTTGCAAAGACCGTTTCTTCCAGAAGCGCTTGACGAAGGGACGCACGGCGTCCAGTCCGCCATCCAGATAGATCGTGGCGATCAGCGCCTCCACGACATCGGCGCGCACGTTCAAAAGGCGTTTGTCATTCAATGATTTTATATCGGAACCCGTATGGATGAGATCGGCAAGCCCGATCTCGTCGGCAATCGCCGCACAGGTTTCCGCGTTCACCAGCGCATTGAGACGAACCGACAATTCGCCTTCGGACGCTTCCGGAAACTCGTCGTACAGCATTTCCGCGACCGTCAGTCCCAGAACGCGGTCGCCGAGAAATTCGAGACGTTCATAATTTGCCCGCGAGGGCGCTTGCACACTTGAGTGGGTGAGCGCACGATCCAGCCGCTTCACGTTGAGAAAACGGTGTCCAGTGCGCTCTTCCAGAATTGCTGCTGCCTGATTTGCCGAAGCCATTTCAATTTCCGGTTACGGCTGTATGCGGTGTGCCTGCAACTGAACTGAACAGTCGGCCAAAGCGTACTTCAGTCGGCCATTTCCAGATTTCAAGCGGGCTCGCCTTGTCGGCGATGGAGAAGAAGATGATGTTCGCGCGTCCGACAAGATTTTCAAACGGCACGTAGCCAACGCTGAAGCGGCTGTCGAGCGAGTTGTCGCGGTTGTCGCCCATCATGAAGAAATGACCGGCGGGAACTTCAAAGACGCGCGTATCGTCACCGATGGAATTCGGTGCGAGATCAAGCGTATCATAGGTCACGCCTTCCGGCAGGGTTTCCCGATAGACATCGACCGGACGGTTCTGCTCGGTCACATCGGGATTATCGATCGTGCCGATCCGCTCGCGCTTGACCGCCTGATCGTTGATATAGAGCACGCCGCCGCGCATCTGCACGCGGTCGCCCGGCAGGCCGATCACGCGCTTGATATAATCGACCGATGGGTCGCTTGGCAGCTTGAACACCACCACGTCGCCGCGCTTCGGCTCCGCGCTCCAGATACGGCCCGAAAACAGGTCCAGTCCGAACGGAAGCGAATAGCGCGAATAGCCATAGGCATATTTCGACACGAACAGATAATCGCCTTCCAGAAGCGTTGGGCGCATCGAGCCGGACGGTATGCTGAAAGGCTGGAAAAGAAGGGTGCGGATGACCAGTGCCAGCAGCAGCGCCTGCACGATAACGCTGATGGTTTCGCCAAGGCCGCCGGATTTTTTTGTCTCACTCTTGCTGGACACGCTCATTGTATCTCCGCTTCCGATAACGCGATCTAATAACGACTATGAATGGATGACGCAATCACGCCGCCCGCAGAACGCGGGTTTATCGCACGATTATGAGCAGGAGTTATCTGCCACAATCACAATTATTCCGTCTCAGGCAGGGCTTCGATGATAACGAAGGCCTGAGCGAGAGGAAAATCATCGGTAATTGTCAGATGTATGGCGGCGCGCGTTCCAGCGGGCAAGAGTTTTTGCAACTGTTTCGCCGCACCGCCGGTTAGATGCATCGTGGGCTTTCCGGAAGGAGCGTTGACCACGCCCATGTCGCGCCAGAACACGCCCTGGGCTATTCCGGTTCCCAGCGCCTTGGCGCAGGCTTCCTTCGCCGCGAAACGCTTCGCATAAGATGCGGCGCGCTGCTTGCGTCCATCCGATTTCTTCTGCTCGACCTCTGTAAAGACCCGGTTGCGGAAACGGTCGCCATGCCGTTCAAGCGCACTTTCGACACGGCGAATATCGATGAGGTCGCTGCCAATCCCGACAATCATACTTTCTGGGGCTCCTGTGCGCGGTGCAGGCGGTGCTTTTCCGCAAGACGTTCGATACGGCGGCGACGGAAAGCCGAAACCGCAAACCGGGTGACAAAATAGACCACGACGGCGAATGCAGCACCCAGAATGGTGGAACCGAACAGCATGGGCTTCAGGAGCGGGGTCCAGATTTCATCGAAACGCATGGTTTCCAGGGCCCGCCCCAGATGGATCGGCGGCGCATCATCGATGCTTCCATTCATGATGAAGCGGCCAAGCTCGAACGTGCTCCCCCAGATGAACGGCAGCGTCAGGGGGTTGGCAAGTGTCGTGCCAAGGGCCGCAGCCGCGATATTTCCGGCAAGGACATAAGCCAGCACGATTGCGATGATGAGATGGAAGCCGAAGAAGGGCGTAAAGGCCGAGAACACGCCGACTGCCAGGCCGGCGGCCACGGCATGGGGCGAGGCAGTGATGCGCAGAATCCGCTTGCCACCGTACCGGAGGGAACGGGAGAAGGAGCGGCGCGGCCAGACCAGAAGCCTCAGGCGCTCTTTTCTGGTCGGGGGATTACGGCGTTGAAAAAGCATGTGGCCCTATTAATGCGCTCCAATCGCAGAGACAATTGTTATTATTCCGCCGCGACGCTATCGCTGCGTTCAAACGGAACAGTATCCAGCCGCGGCAGATAGAACCGCGGCGAAACTCCGAGCATCCTGCGGAACATCGTCGTGAAAGCGGAAACGCTGTCATATCCCAGATCCAGCGCCACGCTCGTCACCGCTTCCCCTTCCGTGAGGCGTGGGACCGCAGCGAAGAGGCATGCCTGCTGGCGCCAGACCGAAAGGCTTACGCCGGTTTCCCGCTGGAAATGCCGGGTGAACGAGCGTCGGCTCATCGCCATTCTGTCCGCCCAGTCGTCAATTGTGGCGCGTGAAGAAGGCTTTTTCACGAATTCCCGGCATAGTTTCTGCAAGCGCGGATCGGATGGAAAAGGCAGCCCCAACGAGCGCTGCGGCAATGTGTGAAGGTCCCGCAATATAAGCTCGATCACTAGAGCATCGCGACTGTCCGGTTCCGGCGTGCTGTCCTGCGCCGTTGCATCGGTTATGAGGCACCGCATCAGGTCGGTCAGCCCGACCACATGAAGATAATCCGGCACGCCGGACACGGCATCGACGCAGATATAGATCGACCGCATGAAGACTTCGCCGAGGATTTCGACCGAATGCTCCACACCCGCCGGTATCCACATGGCGTGATCGCTCGGGATCATCCAGCGTCCAGCGTCGGTCGTCACCAGCACCACCCCCTGGGAAGCGCAAAGAAGCTGCGCCCGGCTGTGACGGTGGCGCGGCACGAAATAGCCATCGGGATAGCGCGTCGGCAGGGCAATCACTGGCCCGCTCATGCCTTCCAGCATGGCAATGCGCTGCTCGTGGAACTTCTGCAGTTCCTCGCTTCCCGGAAGCAGCAGGCCCGGCGGCGACTTCGGTTTCATTGCAGCTCTGCCCCTTGTTTGGCCCACTCTCGAAACTATTGGACCAAATCACGAAAGCGGGCGAGAGGCAATAGTCCTATTAATAGCGTGCTGAGAATGGGTCGCGACATTCGCTGGCGGAATGAATTTGACGTTTGAGCAGGACACGTGCCTGTTCAGACATCAAATTCGCAAATTTTCGCTGGTTTCTCATCAAAGCCCCGCAATTTCCTTGAGGTCTCGTTTCCAGCTGTCAGATAGTATCGGCAGGAAATACACCAGAAGACTGACTTCCATCTTCGGAGTAGCAGTATGAGCATGAGTGCTGCACAGCAGCCATCAAACAGCGGCGCGGACAATACTGTCCTCGCCATTATTCTGGCCACTAGCATGGGCCACTTCCTGAACGACATGATGCAGTCGCTCCTTCCGGCCATCTATCCGATGCTGAAGGACAATTACAGCCTGTCATTCTGGCAGATCGGACTTCTGACGTTCACCTTCCAGATGACGGCATCGATCCTGCAGCCACTGGTGGGTATCTACACAGACCGCAAGCCGATGCCTTATTCCCTGCCCTTCGGCATGGGTTGCACGCTTGTCGGCCTCGTCTTTCTGGCGACCGCGCATCATTATTCGATCCTGCTTCTGGGTGCGGCCTTCGTCGGCTTCGGCTCATCTGTTTTCCATCCCGAAGCGGCCCGTGTCGCACGTCTCGCCTCGGGTGGACGACATGGCTTTGCGCAGTCCCTGTTCCAGGTGGGCGGTAATTTCGGCTCGTCGATCGGCCCTCTTCTGGCAGCGTTCATCGTTCTGCCGTTCGGCCAGATCAGCGTGTCCTGGTTCTCCGTTGCCGCGCTGATCGGCATGATGCTGCTCTGGTATGTGAGCAACTGGTACAATCGCTACCGGATTGCCAATGCCAGCAAGGCAAAGCCGGACAAGACCCTTCCGCTGCCGCGCAACAAGGTTCTCGTCTCGATTGGCGTTCTGGCGATGCTGGTCTTCACCAAGTACATCTACATGGCCAGCCTGACGAGCTATTACACCTTCTACACCATCAGCCACTTCGGCGTGTCGGTGCAGTCATCGCAGTTGCTTCTGTTCCTATTCCTCGGCGCGGTTGCCGCAGGAACGATCATCGGCGGCCCCATCGGTGACAAGATCGGTGCGCGCAAGGTGATCTGGGCATCGATCCTCGGCGTCCTGCCGTTCACGCTTGCCCTGCCCTATGCCAACCTCGAAATGACGGCTGTCCTGACGGTCATCATCGGCCTGATCCTCGCCTCGGCCTTCCCGGCCATCGTGGTATTCGCACAGGAATTGCTGCCGGGACGCGTCGGCATGGTGTCGGGCCTGTTCTTCGGCTTCGCATTCGGCATGGCCGGTATTGCAGCCGCCGTCCTCGGCGTCGTGGCTGACCAGAAGGGCATCGAGTATGTTTACAACATCTGCTCGTATCTGCCCCTGCTTGGGTTGCTGACGATTTTCCTGCCAAAGCTCGAAAAGAACCGCAAAGCCTGACCCTTAAACGCACAGCCCGAAAGCCCTCCGGCTTCCGGGCTGTGCTCTAAAATAGTGGAGCACCGCACGTCCCCCAACGGCGGTGCTCCCATGCCACTGACCTTTTGACGGCCCGGTGCAGCAGCATTCTTTTGATAGAGCTTCTTTCGCTCTACCTCTTTGTTCCAGCGCAAGTTCAGACGGCAAAACTGAAGCCGTGCATCGTCTCCCTGCGAAATTCATCAAAAGCAGCAGCAACCAGACGGATCAGCGGCTTGCCGTCGCTTGTCGCGCTGATGACCCCGCCACGGATTTCCACCAATCCGTCCGCGACCAGAGGGCGCAACAGGGCCATTTCGTCGGAAAACTCCACGCCCGGCGCCGTCATGTTCAGATCGACCCGGAAATTGCACATCAACGCTGTGATGATACCGGCGCGGATACGGTCGCTTTCGCGCATGGCATAGCCGCGAACCGTTGCAAGTTCACCCGCTTGGACGCGTTTTGAATATTGCGTCACGTCCGAGATATTCTGGGCATAGCCGCCGGGGAACTGCGAAATCGATGACGGACCCAGGCCGATCAAAGTCTGGCAGCGATCATCCGTATAGCCCTGGAAATTGCGGTGCAGCGTGCCGTTGCGCGCGGCAACGGCCAAACTGTCGTCCGGCAATGCATAATGGTCGATCCCCACAGGTTCATAACCGAAACCGATGAAGCTTTCCGCGACGACGCGCGCCTGCGCGAAGCGTTCATCGGCATCCGGCAGGAGGCTCGCATCGATGAGGCGCTGATTGGCGCGGCGCTGCGGAAGATGCGCATAGCCGTAGCAGGCAACGCGATCAGGCTTGAGCGCGGCAACCTTTTCGCAGGTCTCGCGCAATGTCTCCACCGTCTGCAACGGCAGGCCATAGATGAGATCGAAGTTGAGCCGATCGATACCGACTTCGCGCAGAAGGCTCGCGGCCTTGGCAACCGTCTCTATCGGCTGGATGCGACCGATGGCTTTCTGAACCTCGGCGTCGATATCCTGCACGCCGAGGCTGGCGCGATTGACGCCCATGAGCGAAAGCGTACGGGCGAGCTGTGGCGTGACGGTGCGCGGATCAAGCTCGATGGCATGTTCCATCTCGGGCGAAAAGTCGAACGCCACGCGCAGTGCAGCCAGAATGCTGGTAAACTGGCGCGGGTTCAAGATCGAGGGCGTCCCCCCGCCCCAATGAAGATGGACGACGTTCGGCCGCGCGGTCAAGCTCTTGCTGACGGTCTCGATTTCGCTCAGCAGAGCGGTACAGAAATTCTCGACCACATCGTTGCGGACAGCCATTTTTGCGTGGCAACCGCAGTAATGGCACAACTGCCGACAATAAGGCACATGGATGTAAAGGGAGACACTTTCCTCCGGCCCGATCTGGCGCAGCCAGCGATGCGTCGTCTCGACACCTACCGGTATGAAATCCGCAGCCGTTGGAAAGGATGTATATCTGGGAACCGCCAACGCCGCGTAGCGTCTTATCGCTTCTTCATGCATAGCGCGTCCACCTTAAGCGTTGGGCGCTCCGGCGAAGCCCGTCCGGGGATACGCACACCCGAACCGGGGCGACATTCTGCGGGGCAAGACGGCATGATGCGGCAAGGAAGCCCGCATGCATGACAGCCGATATTGCAATTCCCAGCCACAACAGCACCTGTTTTCCCCATTCTGAACGGCGCGACCCTCAAGGCCGCGTCAACTTCCATGGTCAGGAATAGGCTGTTCCGCCGGACTCCGCATTGATTTGAATCAACGCAAATAGGCCCGGCGATGGCTCGAAATCAGAGTATTTTCTCAGAAATTTTGCTGGAAAGCCCTAAAGGCTCTCCGGGTCCATTCCCGCAACAGCCGCCAGCGACCGGCGGGACAGGATTTCCACCGTATTGGCGTCTATCAACTGAATCAGGCCCTGGGTTTTCAGCTTTGTGAAGCTGCGGCTGACGGTTTCGATCGTCAAGCCTAGATAGTCGGCAATGTCGGTACGGTTCATCGAAAGATGAACGGGGTTGGGCTTCTCACCGCGCTTTTCCGCACGGGCGGAAAGAACCAGTAGGAAGCTCGCGAGCTTTTCCACCGGCGCAAGGCGACCGAGAACCAGTTGGTTGTCGCGCGCCGTGCGAAGTGCGGCCCGCGTCATCTGATGCAGGCGCTCCTTCAGCCTGGGAAAACGCTCCATCAGGTCGTCCATTTCCCTGGTGGAAAAGGCGCACAGGACCGATGGCACCACAGCCTCGACCGACTGGGAGTAAGTCTCGTCGTCAGCCAGACCGAGATAATCGCCGGGGAACAGGAAACCCGCAATCTGCCGACGCCCATCGGGAAGCGACGTATAGATGCGCAGCATACCGGAAGTCAGGCTGAAGACACGACGCTTCGGCTCGCCCTCCTCCACCAGCTGCTCATTGGCATCAAGCCGCTTGGAGGTCATGATTGCTTCCAGAGCGCCGAGATCCCCATCGTCCAGCGCAGCACAAACCGCCATCCGCCGAACATCGCAATCCACGCATACCCCACATGGCGCACGATAAGGCGACCTGGGATCGAATATGATAGGCGCTACACTCACGATGGAATCCTGTTTACGGGGCCGGAAGGGTGTCTTCGCGACACCCCCTAAATAGGTAACTAGAACGCGTCCCGCAAAGCGGAATTTCGCCGCAGGGGTGTATCCTCCCCTGCAGCGTGTGGAAAGCCGTCGGCTGGCCTGCTTAAATGTTGCGGCTACCGGGCTTCACAGCCGGTATTGCAGCAAGCTCCGGCGGCAATTTATCCGCGGGATAGGCTGGAACTTCATATTCGGCGAGCGAAATCAACCTCGTGCCGACATCGGCCTTTCCCGCCGAGCGGTCGACGATGCAGGCCGCAGCCACGACTTCGATACCGAGGTTCTTCATGCAGTCGATGGTTTCGCGAATGGAAAGCCCTGTCGTGACGATATCTTCCACGATGACGACGCGCGCGCCTTTCGGCACATCGAAACGCCGCAGGCGGAACACCCCGTTCTCGCGCTCCACCCAGACCGACGGGACGCGCAGATGACGCGAGGTCTCATAGGAAGGAATCAGGCCGCCAATCGCCGGGCCGACCACGTAATCGATGGCCCCGAGATTGGCCGCCTCGATTTTTGCCGCCAGTGCCTTGCAGAGCTTTTCCGTCTTGTCGGCGTGCATGAAAACGCGCGCCTTTTGAAGAAAAACGGGGCTGCGCAGGCCTGATGTGAGAATAAAGTGGCCTTCAAGGATCGCTCCCGCTTCGCGGAAGACGGCAAGCACATCTTCGGTGTTCATCTTAGTCCTATCCGTTCACGCGTTTCGCGCCGCTGACGCTCGCGCTTTCTTTCAATTGGGAAATGATACGGTTGAGATGCTTGAGGTCCCAAACCTCGACATCGATAATCATCTCGGTGAAATCCGGTGCGGTGCGCACCATGGAAAGATTGTGAATATTCGCGTCGTTGGCCGCCACAATCTGCGCGATCTCGGCCAGCGAGCCCGGCGAGTTGATGGCCGACACGCTGACGCGCGCAGGGAAACGCTCGCTCATCTGCTCGTCAATGTCCCAGCGCACATCGATCCAGCGCTCCGGCTGATCGTCATAGGCTGTCAGCGCGGGCGACTGGATCGGATAGATCGTGATGCCGGCGCCCGGCTGAAGAATACCGACGATACGGTCGCCGGGCACAGCACCTTCCGGGGCGAAGCGCACCGGCAGGTCCGAATTGGTACCGCGAATCGGCAATGCCTTTTTCCCCGGTTTCGGCGCGGTGTCGGCATCGGACTTTGTCGCGTCCTCACTGCCCTCCGGCACCTTGAATATCATGCCGGCTGCATTCTGAATGTTGAACCAACCCTTCTCGCCGGTCTTGGCCGGGTTGTTCTGGGAGGTCACGCGTGTATCCTGGTAGTCGGGATAAACAGCCTTGACGACATCGGTCGACGGCAGTTCACCGCGGCCGACTGCGGCCAGCACGTCCTCGACATCCTTGCGGGCCAGACGGGGCAGCCCCGGCTTCAGGATATCCTTGCTGAATGGCTTTCCGGCGCGCTCGAAGGCGCGTTCGAGAATGCGCATGCCCAGTCCCGAATATTGCTTGCGGACTGCCGAGCGCGTTGCGCGGCGGATGGCGGCGCGCGCCTTGCCGGTCGCGACAAGCGATTCCCAGGCGGCAGGAGGAACCTGTGCCTTGGAACGGATGATATCCACTTCGTCACCGTTCTTCAGCTCGGTCATCAGCGGCATGATGCGGCCATTGACCTTCGCCCCGACGCAACTGTCGCCAATGTCGGTATGAACGGCATAGGCGAAATCGATCGGGGTCGCGCCGCGCGGCAAGGCGATGAGACGGCCTTTCGGCGTGAAGCAGAAGACCTGATCCTGAAAAAGCTCAAGCTTGGTGTGTTCGAGAAATTCTTCCGGATTGTCGCCTTCGGAAAGCTGTTCGATCGTCTGACGCAACCATGCATAAGCATTGGTCTCGGTGGAGATCTTGTGCGGATTGTTCGCGCTGCCGCGATCCTTGTAGATCGAGTGGGCGGCGACACCGAATTCGGCGATCTCATCCATTTCGCGCGTGCGAATCTGCAACTCGACACGTTGGCGCGACGGACCGATGATAGTGGTGTGGATCGACCGGTAATCGTTCTGCTTTGGCGTGGAGATATAATCCTTGAACCGGCCCGGGACCATCGACCAGGTCGTATGGATAAGACCAAGCGCCCGATAGCAATCCTGCACCGTATCCACCATGACACGGAAGCCGAAAATGTCGGAAAGCTGCTCGAACGACAGCCCCTTTGTTTCCATCTTGCGGAAGACGGACCAGGGCTTTTTCTGGCGGCTCTTCACACTGGCCTTGATGCCGTGCTTTTCAAAAATCTCGGACAGGTCCTTCTCGATCTTCTGCAGCAGGCCGCGATTCTTTTCCAGAAGTTCTGCCAGACGATCCGTAACGGCGCGCCATGCATCCGGGTTGATATAGCGGAAAGCAAGTTCTTCAAGCTCTTCGCGCATGTCCTGCATACCCATGCGGCCAGCAAGCGGCGCATAGATATCCATCGTTTCCTCGGCGATGCGCAGGCGCTTGTCTTCCCGCATCACGCCCAGCGTGCGCATATTGTGCAGACGGTCCGCCAGCTTGACGAGAAGCACGCGGACATCTTCGGAAATCGCCAGAAGCAGCTTGCGGAGGTTTTCCGCCTGCACAGCCTTCTTTGAAACGAGGTCGAGCTTCTTGAGCTTGGTCAGCCCTTCAACGAGCTTGCCAATTTCGGGGCCGAAAAGCTGATCGATTTCCTGTCGGGTTGCTGTCGTGTCTTCAATCGTATCGTGCAGAAGGGCGATCGCAATCGTCGCTTCGTCGAGATGCATATCGGTGAGGATCGCGGCGACTTCGAGAGGATGGGAAAAATAGGGATCGCCGGAAGCACGTTTCTGACTGCCATGCTTTTGCATGGCATAGACATATGCCTTATTAAGAAGCGCCTCATTCACGTCAGGCTTGTATCGCTGTACACGCTCCACAAGCTCATATTGGCGCATCATCTACGAAAACTCCCTTTGGAAACCGATACTTGCATGCATACGCGGCAAACGTATCGGGCATTCTGACCCAAAATCGCCGAAAATCGAACAATTCTCGACATTCAGGTTTGATTTTCTGCCGACAATATTAATTTCCGGCGGAAATGGCCCGTCATTAAAGGGGTGCGCATCCACTCGACCCACAAAGGATGCCTCCACCCACCGAAACTGCGCGCCTGCCTTTCCGAAAATCGCAACCGATAGTTCAAGCTGTCACCGGCGCATAAAAACATGCGCCACGACCGGAAAGTCGCAGCGCATGCAAAAAGAATTAATCCAGAAGACGATCAGAAATCGTCGTTCTTCTCTGGCGCAACGAGGCCTTCGATACCGGCGAGCAGCTCTTCTTCCGACATGCGGTCGAAAGTAACCACATCTTCCTCAGCGGCTTCGGCAATGCCTTCCGCGACGTCTTCCGACGAAGAGGCGATCTGTGCAGGTGCAGCCGCTTCCGGCTCATCGACTTCCACATGCTTCTGCAGCGAGTGGATGAGGTCTTCCTTCAGATCGTCCGGCGACAGGGTTTCGTCGGCGATTTCGCGCAGGGCAACGACGGGATTCTTGTCGTTGTCGCGGTCGATGGTGATCTGTGCACCCTGGGAAATCTGGCGAGCACGGTGACCAGCCAGCAGAACCAGCTCAAAACGGTTCTCGACCTTATCTACGCAGTCCTCAACAGTGACGCGGGCCATGCGCGGTCCCTTTCATTTCTCGAACTTTAATGGATTTTTCCCCACATAACGCGTGTGGAGCCAAATTACAAGCAAAAGCGGAATTGCTCGTGCATCGCCGCATGAAATCTGCCAAAACAACGTCAATTTCATGGATTCGCCTCATAAAACACGGCGGCGCGTCAAAACGGCACAATATTTTATAATCTCGAACGCGATTACTGAGACAAGACTCCCTTACTGGTAATTTAGCGGGGGCAAATAACAACCAATGGTTGCTTGTTTTTCTGTGATATGTCCTTAGAAGGCAATAAACGCACTGGTAAATTTCGATACCACCCGCCGTTTAGAAAACAAACTGAATAAGCGGTCGCCGGTCCACTCCCGTCCGGCCGTAGAGTGGATATATTGCACGATGTTCGATTCTCGTGAAAAGATTGCGCTTTTTATTGATGGCGCCAATTTATACGCCGCCTCCAAGACCTTGGGGTTCGATATTGATTATCGGAAGCTTTTGAAGGCGTTTCAAAAGCGTGGCTATCTGCTCCGCGCTTATTATTACACTGCCCTTGTTGAAGATCAGGAATATTCCTCGATCCGCCCGCTGATCGACTGGCTGGATTACAATGGCTACAAGGTCGTCACCAAGGCTGCCAAGGAATTCACCGATTCCACCGGACGCCGCAAAGTGAAGGGCAACATGGATATCGAACTGACGGTTGATGCCATGCAGCTCACCGATACAGTCGACCATTTCGTTATTTTCTCCGGCGATGGCGATTTCCGGTCGCTCGCTGAAGCTCTCCAGCGCAAGGGCCGCAAGGTTTCGGTCGTCTCAACCCTCACCACCCAGCCAGCCATGATTTCGGATGAGCTGCGCCGCCAGGCCGATCATTTCATCGATCTGGTCTCGCTCAAGGCCGAGATCGGCCGCGATCCATCAGAACGTCCCCCGCGCCGCCAGGATGATGATCTCGACGAGAGCTATTGACGCCATCGTCGAGCCGGTTCATGCAAGGGCATGATTTCCGAACCATCTCCCAACTGTCACATCTGCCCGCGGCTGCACGCCTTTCTGCAAGAATGGCGGCGCAAGGAGCCGTCATGGCACAACGCCCCGGTTCCTCCGTTTCTTCCGGCAGATGACACCGATGTCCGGCTCCTGATTGTGGGACTGGCACCGGGCCTGCGCGGCGCCAACCGGACCGGGCGTCCCTTTACCGGCGATTATGCCGGCGATCTTCTCTACAGCACTCTGTCCGAATTCGGATTTGCGACCGGCAAGTTCGAGGCGCGTCCGGACGACAGCCTGCGGCTGCTGGATGCCAGCATCGTCAACGCGGTACGCTGCGTCCCACCGGAAAACAAGCCAATCGGCTCCGAGATCAATAATTGCCGCCAGTTCCTGTCGCCAATGCTGACCCGGTTTCCCAATCTGCAAGCCGTTGTTACGCTTGGAACGATCGCGCATCAATCAACCGTTCGTGCACTCGGCGCGCCGGTTGCGCGGCACCCCTTCGGCCACGACAGGGCAAGCGACATTGGCACCTTGCGTATTTTTTCCAGCTATCACTGCTCACGCTATAATACGAATACCGGGCGACTGACGGATGCCATGTTCCGCACCGTGTTCCGGAATGTGCGGGATTATCTGAATCAAAAGAGCGCCTGAGGCGCTCTTTCTACATTCCGGTGCTCAACCGCGGTCCCGCAGCAAGCGAGCCTTTTCGCGATTCCAGTCGCGCTTCTTTTCCGTCTCGCGCTTGTCGTGAGTCTTCTTGCCTCGCGCCAGCGCCAGTTCCAGCTTCGCGCGGCCACGATCATTGAAGTAGAGCTTCAACGGCACCACGGTCATCCCCTCCCGGGACACGGAATTGAAGAGGCGGGACATTTCACGCTTGCTGATGAGCAGCTTGCGCAGGCGCCGCGGCTCATGATTGAAGCGATTGCCCTGCGTATATTCCGGAATATAGGAATTGATGAGCCAGAACTCGCCATTTTCAAAGCTCGCATAGCTTTCCGCTATGTTGGACTGATTGGCGCGCAACGACTTGACCTCGGTGCCTGTCAAAACGAGACCGGCTTCGAGCGTATCGAGGATTTCAAAATTGAAGCGCGCCTTGCGGTTTTCCGCGATGATCTTGCGCACGGGAGAATTCTTAGGCTTGTTCATGATGGCACCATATAATGTGCAATGCCTGAAATGAAAACGCTCCCGAAGCTACGGGAGCGTAAAAATCAGCGAAAGCGGCAAAGTTTGCAGGTCAGTTGACCAGACCCGCATGTTTCATGGCCTGATCGATCTTCTCTGCCGTCGCGGCTTCCACCGTCACCATCGGCGAGCGCAGTGCATTTTCCACGCGGCCAAGTCGCGACAGGGCATATTTCGGACCCGAGGGATTCGGCTCGATGAAGAGCGCCTTGTGCAACGGCATGAGGCGATCCTGCAATTCAAGCGCCCTCGCGAAATCGCCCGCCTGACATGCATCCTGAAATTCGGCGCAAAGACGCGGCGCGATATTGGACGTCACCGAAATGCACCCTACCCCACCATGGGCGTTGAAGCCGAGCGCAGTGGCGTCTTCGCCGGAAAGCTGGATGAAGTCCTTGCCGCAGGCTGCGCGCTGTTCCGAAACGCGCTCAATCTTGCCGGTAGCATCCTTGACGCCCACGATGTTCTTGTGGTCGCGAACAAGGGCGCCCATCGTTTCCGGCGTCATGTCGATGACCGAACGCCCCGGAATGTTGTAGATGATGAGCGGAATAGAGATTGAGCGGGCCACGCGCGAGAAATGTTCGTAAAGACCCCGCTGGTTCGGCTTGTTGTAATAAGGCGTGACGACGAGAACGGCATCGGCACCGGCCTTTTCGGCATGCTGCGCCAGTTCGATCGCTTCCACCGTATTGTTGGAGCCGGCACCGGCAATGACCGGAACGCGGCCAGCCGCAACTTCGATGCAAACCTCGATGACGCGCTTGTGCTCGTCATGCGAAAGGGTCGGCGTTTCGCCGGTCGTGCCAACCGGAACCAGTCCTTTGGTACCCTCTTCGATCTGCCAGTTTACAAATGCGCGAAAGGCTTTCTCGTCGAACGCTCCTTCGGAATCGAATGGCGTGACAAGCGCGGTAATTGAGCCCTTCAGCATTAGTGAACTCCTGAAAAAAGAAAGACGGGACCTCATTCCGCAGTCATCTTGGGCATGTGACCGGGTCGAGGCGTTGCACAATAGTCTTGCAGCACGAGTGGAGCAAGCGGGGTATGCTGGCAAAACAGGCGCAATGCGGCAGTTTTGCGGCAAAATTTGTTGCCGGTTCCGTGCGCTGCCAATGATACGCCGGGATTGATTAAAGGAACATCAAGCGTCACGCAGTGGCCGCGCCCCGCAGAGGTTGTAGATAACGCTTTGTTAAGGAGAGATTCATTCCTTGAGCCTAACCTCGACGGAGAAATCGACGGCCTAAAGCCCGGCTAAGAAAAGCCTGATTTCAACAACATATTGCGCATCAACCAAGTCTTTGTTCTAGTTAGCCAATGTTAAAACAAGCCGCAGCGATATCCCTGACGAAAAAGGCACTCCTCGCGAGTTGCTTTATTGCGGTTGCCTTGCAGCCGGTGATTTCGCTTGCACAATCGTCGCTGCCGTCGGATATTCCAACCCCGCTCGCGCGCCCATTTGCACCGACCGCGACACATCAGTCGCCGATGAATCTGGTGACGCCGAAACCCCGTCCGGCTACGCCCGACCCGGTTGTGACATCGGCGGTCGGACGCATGGAAAATCCGGCCACCATCGGCGGAACGCTGAAAAGCGGGCTCGATGCTCTTTCTTCTCGTGATGCAGCAAGTGCGATCGCGTTTCGCAACGCCATGCCGCATGGGTCGCTTGACCGTCAAATCCTGACCTGGGCGATTGCCACTTCGGGCCTCGACGGTGTGCCGAGTGCGGAAATCGCTGCAGCAGCGACGGATCTTCGCGGCTGGCCCGGAATGTCGGCTCTGCGCAGCAATTCGGAACGGGCCCTCTTCAAGGAAAATCCGGCGCCCGCCACGGTCATCGCCACGTTTGGCAACAGGCGTCCACAAACGACCGAAGGCATGATCGTTCTCGCCCGCGCCTATGTCGGCTCCGGCAATGCTGGCAAAGCGCGTGAACTACTTTCACCATGGTGGGCTACGCAGCGCCTTTCTGCCGATGACGAGCAAAAGATCCTGAAAGAGTTCTCGGGCGTCCTGACGCGTGAGGACCATCAGCGCCGTATTCTGCGCTCGCTCTATAATGACCGTATGCAATCGGCAAAATTACTTGCAGGTCCGGCGCAGGCTCAATCGCTCTACAACGCCTTTGCGGCAGTTGCACAAAAATCTCCGAACGCAGCCAAGGCGATAGCGGATGTCGACCGCAGCTGGCAGGGCAATGCCGCCTACCAGTTCCTGAAGATTCGCTATCTGCGTCGCGCCGAACGCTTCAACGAAGCCACGGACCTCATGCTGAAAGCGCCGCGTCAGGCCTCGGCACTGGTCGATCCGGATGCCTGGTGGGTGGAGCGGCGTATCCTGTCGCGGGAACTGCTTGATCAGGGCAAGCCGCAACTCGCCTACAAGGTGGTTTCGACCCACGCAGCCGAATCCCCGACAATGGCGGCAGAAGCTGAATTTCATGCCGGGTGGTATGCGCTCCGCGCCCTGAACCAGCCAAAGACTGCTGCACCGCATTTCGCAAGGATCGCGGAAATTTCCTCGCGTCCCATTTCCGCATCGCGGGCTTTCTACTGGCTCGGAAGGTCGGCTGAGGCGGGCAGCGGCGGCGATGCGCGCGACTTTTATCGTCGCTCCGCTCATTTCGGCACGACATTCTACGGACAACTTTCAGCAGCCAAGCTGAACGAAAGGGCACCGGAACTCATTTATCCGAAACCGACCGACGCGGATCGTACGCGCTTTGCCGGTCGCCCTGCTGTGCAGGCAATCAAGCGGCTGGAACAGGTCGGTTACAGCAATCGTGCAACTGCGCTCTTTAACCAGCTTTCGCAGGAACTCGACAGCGTGGGCGAACTGGCCCTGCTGGCGGTCATGGCCGAACGCAACGAAAATCATTATCTGGCGCTGCGCGTCGGCAAAACCGCTGCATTGCGCGGTCTCGATGTCGGCGCTCTGTCACATCCGCTCGGTGCAATTCCTGCTACCGCCAATATAAGCGGGTCCGGCAAGGCCCTCGCCTATGCAATCGCGCGACAGGAAAGCGAATTCAACGTCGGTGCCGTTTCAAAGGCCGGTGCACGCGGCCTCCTGCAATTGATGCCCGCAACAGCGAAAAGCGTGGCGACCCGTAACGGTATGAGCTTCTCCGCGCCGCGTCTAACCACGGATGCAGGCTACAACGCGACGCTTGGCGCCCACTTCCTCGGAGAACAGCTCGACCGCTTCAACGGTTCCTATGTGCTCACCTTCGCCGGTTACAATGCCGGCCCTCGCCGCGCATCGGAATGGGTCGAGAAATATGGCGATCCGCGTGGGAAGCCTATCGATCAGGTCGTGGACTGGATTGAACGCATTCCCTATTCGGAAACGCGGAACTATGTTCAGCGCGTGATGGAAAACTACGAGGTATATAAGGCTCGCCTGACCGGGAGCGCCGATATCCAGGCTGACCTGATCCACGGTCGGCGTTAGAGTTGGTCCTGTTTAACAGAAGCGCCGGAAGTATCGCATTATCCAACGCAAAACCGTTTCACACTTTTGCTGGAAATGCTCCAAGCGAAAATACAAGACAAAGAAAAAGCAGGCTATTCGCCTGCTTTTTTTGTCCGTCGCGGCCTGGGTTTGGCCGGCGCCTTTCGGGGCTTGTCCGCCTGCTTGGCGCTCGCTTTGTTCGCTGCATTTGCCAGTTTTGCAGCTTGCGCGACCCAATCCTCGCGCTCCACGCGGCGCGGGAAGCCAATATTTCGCTCAATCCAGCGCGACTCTTCATCGTTCCAGCTGGCAATCTGGTCATAGTGAAATACGCCGATACCGTTGAGCAAACCCTGAACAGCCCTGCCGATACCTTTTATGACGGTGAGATCGTCGGCTTTTCCACGACGCGCAGCTTCAAGAAGCTCCGGACGGCCCGGATCGAGAACCGGTTCCGCATCTGCGTCAGGGCTTTCGGCCTCCAAGGGCCAACTTCCAACCACTTCTGCCTCAGGTACAGCTTTGACCGGAATCGTCTCCGGCTCGCTCGGCTGTGTTGAAGCCTTGGGCTCTTCAGCTTCAGCCGGTGCTGCAGCTTCCTTGGGCGTTTCCGGCTTCTCGTCGACAGGCAATGTAGCACGTGCTGCGGCAATGATTGTGCGTTCGCTATCCGGGACAGCAGCGTTTCTCCGCCTCAGAAAGCGGCCCAGAAGGCACCCGATAATAAAAGCGACGGCAACAAGAACAGCCAGTTGAACAATCAGCAACGGCATATGGTTTCCTCGTACTCCAAATTACTCAAGCCCGACGAACATAGTCGCCGTCAATTTTCCCTGCCCCAAATTTGCAACCATTACTTCGAACCGGTCAGCCAGCCCACGACCGCGCCGATCAGAACCGACACGACGAGAACCGGCCAAAACGATACAGCTAGATAAAGCATTGTCAGGTCCGCTTTCTATTCCGGAAACGGAACATATGCTCCGCTATGTCTATTCATAGTGCGAAAGGAAAGGCCCGAACAGGCGAGCTGTCAATTCCGAACAGAAAACTGGCGGAGATGAACTCCAAATCAGATCAGCCTGCCTCACTGCTGAAGCTCGGCTTCGCCAATCTCAACCTGTCCGGCCGTCAGGCCGAAAGGGAGCGGCGAATTCAATCGGGACTCGAGCTTTTGATAGCTCGCCGTGTCTGCTGCCCTGCCCTTGATCGAAATATTGCGATCAGAAATCCCGATCTCCCCTTCCCGCAATCCCGACAGAAGTTGCAAGGCAAACTCCACCGAATCAGCGAAGTCCGGTGGGCTGCCGCGACCCATTGCCATTTGGTCATCAAGCGGAATGCCCGGAGCCGCACTTTCGGCGGCAGTCATGATTCGGTCTCTGACATCATTATCTGGAACTGAACCGGACAGGATTATTCCGTCAGCACTCTTCCTTATCTGCAACGCATAGGGCGACACGAGCGGCAAAACACTCGTCAGATCGGTGATCTCGCGAATCCCCCATACATTTGCCAGCGCATCCTGCGCCGCAGATTGAGCCTCTGGATCGGGAGCAATGCCCTTCAGCGTCACATCGCGGCCGTCCACATCCAAGCCCGTCCACACGAATGGAGCAAGTGCTGCGCCGGTCCGCGTCGCAATATCCGTCTCGACCCGGTCGGCCCCGAACCAGAGCGCAAGCGCTGTCAGCGCTGCGGTCCATGTCATGCCGGGCCAAAACCATTTGAACATATCGGGGCATCTCCACGCTGGGAATGATGGGAGGTGTAGCGACGAAACACGTATCGTCTCCTTCTCCGTACAAAGACCGAGTTTTCGGTGAAAGCAAGATCACAACCGTGAAAATCAATAAACAAAAAACCCGGCAGCGATGCTGCCGGGTTCTTTTTGAACAATCCCGAAGGATTAGAACGAGCGCTGGAAGCGAACCATGCCCTGCCAGGCGTCTTCACCCTTGAGTTCGGAGTGCTTGTCGTTCCACTTGGTGTAGGAAACTTCCGGGGTGATGGTGAAGCCAGGAACCAGTTCGTAAGCAACGTTTGCGGTTGCAGCGAAGGTTTCTGCATCTTCGTAAGCGACCTGAACGTTGAAGGTAGCCTTTTCGGTTGCCTTGAACGCTGCGCCGCCCCAAACGGCCCAATCGCCGCCCCAGGTGCCGTAGAACGAGTCGATGCGGCGAATACCGCGCCAGCTGCCGTCAGCAAATTCCTGCGTGACGTAGTAGTTGTCGTCGTTGGACTTGTAACCACCCATTACCCAGACCGAGAAACGGTCGGTGATGTTCACGTCAGCGCGGACCTTACCAGCCCACTCTTCGTTGCGGGCGTCATAAGCGACAACACCTGCGATCGAACCCCAGCCGCCAGCGTACTTCAGGCCACCAACGACGTGCGGCGTGTAGTCCTTGAGCGTTACGTCAACGTCGGAGTCGCCGTTGCCGCCTTCTTCGAGCGACAGGATGGCCGAGAAGCCGTTGCCGCCGGTGAAGGTGTAGCTGATGAGGTTGGTGCGGTAGCCGCCAGCGAGGATCACGTCGTCGTTGATGACGTTGCCGAGGTAACCAGGGAAGGTCACGAAGGCCGATTCATCGAGACCAACGCGCAGGCCGCCGAGCTGGATGTAAGCGTAACGCAGCGAGCTGTTTTCGTTCGAACCGTAAGCGTATTCTTCGCCGTCACCGCCGCCGTTCCAGTTGTAACGCAGTTCGGTGAAGGTCTTCAGGGTGCCGAGTTCGGTTTCCGAAGCGGTCGAGAAGCGAAGCGTTGCACGGGCGTTCTTGCCCCAGGTGTCGCGCTCGACGTCGCCCAGCGAACGAGCGTAAACGCGATCGCCGCCCGTAGCGTCGTAACGAACATAGCCATGAATACGCAGGCAGGTTTCGGTGCCTGGGATGTAGAAGTAGCCGGCGCCGTAAGCATCGCAGACGCGGACATATTCAACGGCTTCTGGCTCTGGCGCGACGATTGCGTCGGCAGCCTGAGCGCCGGAAGCTGCAACCAGAGCTGCAGCGGAGCCAAGGAGAAGGCTCTTGATGTTCATTTCTGACCTCCAGTCAAAGTTAAAAATGGGTCTGGGCATTCTGATTTGGCTGAAGGACAACCTGTCCCCATCCCCTTTTGAAAAAGTCACCCCGAAGCGCTCCTTCTTCTGGATGTGAAGATACTCGCCCGCTTTCTCGTTTCAACATCGAATGCACTCTCCCAACCTTTCTGGTGCTTCTATGAGGGAGCTCTGTTGCAGAAAAGACACGAAATTGCCCGTTTCCGGGCAGGGAGTTTAGGGTTTATTAACATGAGTAAATGGGAATTAACGGGTCTTAACGCTTGAAAACACGCGTTTTTTGGCATCGCCCCCACTTCAGGGAAGCGAATCCACGACTTCTGGCGTTCCAGGCGGAGAATATGTCAGACTATCGTCATGGGCCGCCACATTGGTCGAAACCAGGGCGAATCTTTCCTTCTTATGCGAGGCAAAACGACAGCGCCGGGCCGGACGAAAGCCGATGATTCCACGCACATTCCTGATCGCGTATATATAAAGTGCGATAATTCGCAGGAAATTTTGCCAGTTGGCGCGCAATTCGCTTGAAATGACAAAGCGTACCGGCTATCTCGCCCTTACCGGAGAGGTGGCCGAGTGGTCGAAGGCGCTCCCCTGCTAAGGGAGTAGACCTCATAAGGGTCTCGTGGGTTCGAATCCCATCCTCTCCGCCAGTTGCTCCACGCACATTCCCTCACAAGATCAGATCCAGATTCGCTTCCTCGCGTGCGATTATGCGCCTTTTCGCACCGTATCAGCCGCGCGATCGACTGGCAGCCGATTTCCTGACTTTTTGCGCCTTGGTTTCCGAAATCCGACAACCGTTTGAAATATATAGTTTATTTCCAAAACCTCCGATTCTTGACTGGAGGTCAGAAATGAACATCAAGAGCCTTCTCCTTGGCTCCGCTGCAGCTCTGGTTGCAGCTTCCGGCGCTCAGGCTGCCGACGCAATCGTCGCACCAGAGCCAGAAGCCGTTGAATATGTCCGCGTCTGCGATGCTTACGGCGCCGGCTACTTCTACATCCCAGGCACCGAAACCTGCCTGCGTATTTCCGGTTACGTTCGTTACGACGTAAAGGGTGGCGATGATGCCTACTCCGGCGTTGAACTGGGTGGTTGGGTAAAGCGTGCACGTTTCGCGCTGCGCACCCATACTGCGACTGAAACGGAACTGGGTACTCTTCGTACGTTTACCGAGAACCGCTTTCAGTGGGACGCTGTTCCGGGCAATCTCGGTGACACCGGCTTTGAAGGCTATGGCGCTGACCGTCAGTCGACGACGTTGCAATTCGCTTATATCGAACTGGGCGGCCTGCGCGTAGGTCTCGACGAATCGTCGTTCCATACCTTCACCGGCTATCTTGGCGATGTCATCAACGACGACGTTGTAGCTGCGGGTGCTTATCGTACGGGCAAGATTTCTTACACCTTCACCGGCGGCAACGGTTTCTCAGCGACTGTTGCTCTGGAAGAAGGCGGCGAAGGCTATGTCGTCAATGATTATGTTCCGCATGTCGTTGGTGGCGTGAAGTACGCCGGTGGCTGGGGCGCGATCGCAGCTGTGGTAGCTTATGACTCCGTAATTGAAGAATGGGCAGCCAAGGTTCGCGGTGACGTAAACCTCACCGACCAGTTCTCTGTCTGGGTGCAGGCTGGATATTCCTCGGAAGAGTCTAACGATCAGATGTATGGTCAGTGGGGCGGTGACTGGGCCGTCTGGGGTGGCTTGAAGTACAAGGCCACTGAAAAGGCTGTCATCAACGTTCAGGCTGCATATGAAGACTGGGGCAAGACCGCAGTTACAGCAAACGTTGCCTATCAGCTGGTTCCAGGCTTCACCATTACGCCTGAAGTTTCCTACACCCGTTGGGATGATGACCATCCGCTGCGTGTCACCAAAGATGCGTTCCAGGGCATGCTTCGCTTCCAGCGCTCGTTCTAATCAGGTCGACGCTTAGGCGAAAAGCGCCAACGGGAAACCGTTGGCGCACATTCATTTGAAACGATGCTCACGAACGCGTGAATTTTGATCCTTCAGAAATGGGGATTTCGAAAAGGATCGAAAACCGAGGGGAGTGACGGGGGACGACAAAAAGTTGGGGGCAAATACGGTCTTTTAGAAAGGTCCGAGCATGTCTCCGCATAAAGTTAGCTCACTTATCTTGTGCTCTGAGAATTATTTCATTAATTGTGCGTCTCATAAAGCTATGGGGGGCGTGCAATGATCGTCGTTGGGGAAACGAAGATCGACATGGGCGACAAGTTTACGCCGATAGTCGACTACCACTTAAAGTACACATCCAGCAAAAGTCCGAACCACCGGCTTGTCGAACAATTTTCGGTGGCGGAACTGACGGGGAAATACATCAACATCCTGTGGGATGATGGATCACACAAGTATAATGTGAAGTCGTTTCTCGGCGAAATTGACGAGATTCTGAAAGGCGAGCGTTTTTCAGGTTTCGATCAGGAAATGCTTGACTCCGTCATCGGTTCGCTCCGTGAGCGCGGCAACAGCAATGCAACCATCAATAGAAAGATGGCTGCGCTGAGCAAGCTGCTGCGAAAGGCGCATAAGATGGGAGATATCTTCAATTTACCGGAGTTCGTCCGGCAGAAAGAACGGGTCGGACGCATCCGATTCCTTGAATATGAGGAAGAGAAGCGCCTGTTCGCCGCGATCAAATCGCGATGCGAAGATAGCTACCGGCTTTCCCTATTCCTTGTCGACACGGGTTGCCGTCTCGGTGAAGCAATCGGCGTTACCTGGAACGATGTTCAGGATCAGCGGGTTACCTTCTGGCTCACCAAGTCGAATCGTAGTCGCACTGTCCCCCTCACCCGGCGTGCACGAAAAGCAGCACATATCCCGCATGAGAAGCTCAAAGGTCCCTTCTCGATGCTCAATCAGGTCCGGTTCCGCCAGATCTGGAATGAAGCAAAGATGGAGGTTGGGCTGGGCACCGACGATCAGGTCGTTCCGCATATTCTGCGTCATACCTGTGCCTCCCGTCTGGTCCGGGGCGGGATCGATATCCGTCGCGTTCAGATGTGGCTGGGCCATCAGACCCTGCAGATGACCATGCGTTATGCGCATTTGGCGACACACGATCTCGATTCATGCGTGAAAGTGCTCGAAGTCCATTGAAACACCTTGGAAAGCTGCGAAACGGTTTTCGGAAGATGTGAGACGGCTATCGGCTGGAATTCATTCCGTCGAACTGATCAAAATGCGTCCGGTGCGACTTCAACACTGTGGGGGATTTGACGGCCAACTGGGTTGGTGCGGCAGTGATAATGGCGATGCCCATATTCGGACCCACGTCCGGATCATTCAGTTTGGGTGGATCTCGAGTTCACTCCGTTCGAACGACTGCCAGCCTGATCGTTGCTTGATAATTCAGTCGACGCAGAATCATTGTGATGGCACCGGCCAATACAAGTTGCTATGCCTTTCTCACCGGAACAGGCGCGGTGACTGACAGCATTATCGGTCGCTCGACTTGTCCGCATTTACAGGACTGAGAATCGACTGGAAATCGTCATGGGATCGCCTCTCCTTACACCGCTCGTTGCAAACCTGCCGTCTACCGTTCCATTTACAGGTCCCGAGACGCTTGAGTTGCAGCGTGGAAAGCCATTCAAAGCGCGAATCGGCGCGAATGAGAGCAGTTTTGGGCCTGCGCCTTCCGTTCTCGAAGCCATTCAAGCTGAAGCAGGCGAGATATGGAAGTACGGCGATCCTGAAAATTATGAGCTGCGTCACGCAATTGCGGCACATCACGGTGTAAAGCCCGAAAATATCATGCCGGGAGCCGGCGTGGATGCTCTGCTTGGCCTTGTGGTCAGGCAATATGTTCGGGAAGGCGACAGGGTCATCAACTCGCTTGGTGGCTACCCGACTTTCAACTACCACGTTGCCGGTTATGGCGGCAAATTGGTCACTGTTCCCTATATCGATGACAAGTCCGACCTTGACGGCCTGCTTGATGCGGCGCGCAAGCAAGATGCAGCGATTTTGTATCTCGCCAACCCTGATAACCCGATGGGGACCTGGCATGAGGGTTCGGATATCCAGTCCTTCATCGAGCGTGTGCCGGAAAGCACGCTGCTCATTCTCGATGAGGCCTATTGTGAAACAGGGCCTGCATCCGCTTTCCCGCCCTTCGAAACCGACCGCCAGAACGTCCTTCGTATGCGCACCTTCTCCAAAGCCTATGGCCTTGCCGGGATTCGGTGCGGCTATGTTGTGGGCAGTGCCGAAGCCATCAAATCCTTCGATAAGATTCGCGATCATTTCGCGGTGAACCGGCTTGCACAGACGGCAGCTATAGCTGCCCTCAAGGATCAGGCCTACCTGAACGTCGTGGTTGCGAGAATACAGGCCGGGCGGGACCGTATCGCTCAAATCGCCGAGGCCAATGGCCTTTCAGCCATTCCATCCGCCACCAATTTTGTCGCCGTCGATTGCGGCAGGGATGGAGCGTTTGCCACGGCAGTTCTCAACGGGCTCATTGCGCGGGACATTTTTGTCCGCAAACCCGGAGCTCCGATTCTGGAACGCTGCATTCGCGTGAGTGTCGGCGTTGAAGAGCAGCTCGATCTCTTCGAGGCTGCCCTTCCTGCAGCTTTGGAAGATGCCCGCAAGCACGCAGACATTCGCGAAACTGCCCGAACGGTGGAGGTCCAAATTGCAGAAACGATCCGATAGCTGGCCTCAGAGTATTCTTTTCAGCACGCTTGCCGGCTTGTGCGGCGCATTTGCGATTGCCGCTTATGCAGGTGCTGCACACGGAGGAGAGAACCACCTGGGCACTATTGCTCCGCTGCTTCTCGGCCATGCGCCTGCCTTCCTCGCGCTGTCGCTGATTGTACCGGCAAGCCGCGTCGCTTATCTGGGCGGGGCATTGCTCGCTCTCGGCCTCGCCTTGTTCTGCGGTGACCTCTTCATGCGCGACATGACGGGTGACCGGCTTTTTCCGATGGCCGCACCGACCGGTGGATCATTGATGATTCTTGGTTGGCTGGTCGTCGCAGTCGCCAGTTGGTTCTCAAGAACCAAATAAAAAGGGGCCGAAAGGCCCCTTCTCGTTCTCATGCGCCGAAAATCAGGAATTACCCTTCAGGCGTGCATTGCAGAGGCTGTAATAACCGCCGCCCTTCTGCACCCACTTCAGGCCACCCAGCGCATTGGCGTCCTTCAAAGCGTGGTACTGTTCGAGGCAGGTGTGCATACGAGCCTTGCCAGCGGATTCACTGGAAAACTTCGCCGATACGGCGGTCGGGAACTTCACGCCCTTCGGCGCAGCAACCGTCGGCGCCGCAGGTTCGGAATTACCGTCCGTGCTGAGCGCAACCGGATCGGCGCCCGGGCCGCACTCGGCCTTGCGGAAATCGTTCCACTTCGCGCCATTGTCCGTGCCGGCATCCTTCGCCGCCTGATACTTGGCACTGCACTGCTTCATCGTCAGGCCCTTGGCGCTATCGTCTGCTGCAGGTGCAGCGGCGGCCTTTTTGGCTGGAGCAGCAGCTGCGGGCGCAGCCGGAGCTGCGGCGGCATCCGCGGCGTCACCGCACTGAGCCTTGCGGAAATCGTTCCACTTCATGTTGCCAAGCGTACCGGCATCCTTGGCCGATTGATACTTTGCGCTACATTCCTTCATCGTCAGCGCATTGGCAGGCGAAGAAAAAGCGAATGCGGCGGCACTCATGATAATGGCTGTGCCGGCCATAGCTGTGATGGATCGAATAGACATCGTGTCACTCCTGTCGAATGCAGCTCTTGCAATCACCCGGCATGTTTCATGCCTTGCGATCTTGCTAATATAGAAAAACGGCAGACGTCATCGTTGCTCTGACCCGTTCCGTTTATACGTCAACATTGCGCCTCGCAAAGTTGACTGTCAATCATCTGGGCAATATTACCCTCAACTCCAATACAAATTTTCTAACGGACTTTCTTTGCTCGTTATGGTCATTCGGGTGCCATGAAGTAAAATTATAGTACTTCGCTCCTCATGTCCGATTTTTATTCGAACAGAGTTAAAATCCGGGAACGAGACAGGTGATGAAGCGGATCATGATCATTGGCGGTGCCGGTTCCGGAAAATCAAGCCTTGCGCGTGCGCTCGGCGACATTACCGGCTTACCGGTCGTTCATATCGACACCCTCTATTGGCAGCCCGGCTGGGTGATGCGGCCGCGTGACGAGATCGGTCGCCTCACCATCGAAGCGGCAGATCGGGATGCATGGATATTCGAGGGAAATCATAGCGAAACTATGAATTATCGAGCCTCACGAGCGGATATGCTCATTTTTCTCGATATATCGACCGGGCGGCGGCTGTGGCGGGTGGTGAAAAGGACGCTGAAGCATTATGGCCGCTCCCGTCCGGATATGGCGCGAGGCTGCGTGGAGCGTTTCGACTGGGACTTCCTGAAATGGGTGGCGGGCTATCGCAAGAACGGTCGCATTCGTGCGCTCGCCTTTCTAGACAAGGCGCCCCCACACCTCGTCAAGCACCATTTGCGCAGCCCGCGTGAAGTGGAACGCTTTCTGTCGCTGGTGAAGCGCGAAATAAAATAAAACAAACGCCCCCTCCGATAGCGACAAATCCACAAAGTCGACCGCGAAATAACAATTTTTCAAGCGGTGCGAAGGGCCGAGGCGACTGTTATATTTGGCCGTCTCCCAAGACTTTACGCTGCGTGCCACGGCCTCGCCATCTGCACAGCGCGAATGCATGCCACACCGGATTTCTTTCCGGCCTCGTAATCTTTTTGCCGGCCTGCCGGCTTTTCGCTGTTCTGGAGTTTACCCGTGGCCGATATCGCTGATAACGCCGCCCCGCTCATCGATGCGTCAAAATCCGCCGCGCCCGATCGTCACCGTCTCTATGAAGATGCGATGGCGATGCTGATCGGCACATCCTTCATCGCGCTCGGCATTACACTTTACAGCCAGGCCACGCTGATGACCGGCAGCACCGCCGGCATTGCA
The DNA here is from genome assembly GCF_000182645.1 of Brucella intermedia LMG 3301. Taxonomy (NCBI): domain Bacteria; kingdom Pseudomonadati; phylum Pseudomonadota; class Alphaproteobacteria; order Hyphomicrobiales; family Brucellaceae; genus Brucella; species Brucella intermedia. The sequence continues at coordinate 723,693 of NZ_ACQA01000001.1, read as the reverse complement.
TTGCTCATCCAGTATGCGACGGGCGCAGAATTCGGATTGCTTTATTTCCTGATCAATCTGCCGTTTTATTATTTCGCCGTGCGGCGGATGGGCTGGGCGTTCACCATCAGAACTTTCGTCGCGGTGGCGATGATGTCTGGCTTTGCCCGGTTGATGCCGCTCAGCGTCGATTTCTCAAGCGTCCATCCGCTTTTCGCGGCACTCATGGGCGGCACGCTTATTGGCATGGGCGTGCTGGCGCTTTTCCGGCATCGTTCCGGCGTCGGCGGCGTCAACATTCTCGCGCTCTATCTGCAGGATACTTATGGGATAAGAGCAGGCTGGTTTCAGCTCGGCCTCGATGGCGTGATCATGCTGGCATCGCTGTTCTTTATTCCGTGGGAAAATATGTTGCTTTCGCTGATCGGCGCCATTGCGATGAACCTCATCATCGCGATCAACCACAAGCCCGGTAGATATCTCGGCATAAGCTGAACAACAAAAAGCCGCCCGAAAGGCGGCTTTTGTCACGAAAGATAACTCGTCAGTGGGTGGTCATCCACTCGCGCGCGCCACGCAGGGCTGCAGCCAGTTCGCCCTTGCTCATCGTGGCCGCTACCTGATTGCGCATGCGGGCGGCCTTTTCGCTACCGCGGATGGCGGCGATATTCAGCCACTTGTGGGCTTCCACAACGTCGATCTCGCAATCACGGCCGATAGCGTATTTCATGCCCATTTCCAGAAGAATGCGATCCTGTGCAACTGCGCTGTTCTTATTCGTAAAGCTCTGAAACTGTGCCATTTTCTTTGTCCCTGTTAAATCCCGAGAACCGTCCGGTCTTTATTTTCAAAGCTTGATTTCATTGCTTTGAAACTGCCGTCTCTGTCGTTCCGTTCATGCTTTCAAATCTACGGGAAAGGGTTGAAATGCACGTTAAATCGGATGCTTAACGAGCGACCAACAAAATCCGAACAAGGGGTAAACTTGGGATTTTGTTAAACATGCAAGTGCCGCCGATTGCTGGATTTTTGCAAAAATTCGATTCAAATGCTCTTCGTCGAACGAAACCAGTTGCTAACTATAGACAACATTCAAACGCAGCCATCCGTATAGAAGCAGGCTGTTTCACGGATGATTTGCAGGTGCAACTATCCTCTTCCGCTCGGTCTAAAACTATATTACGTTTACGTTTGCGTAAGTTTGGCAGGTGGTCGAGGAGGCTTCTGTTTCAAACCTCAGAGCGCAGAACAGCGGTTTCACCGCTGCAACCGGCAATGCCGGGCCAGCGGCGACTTGGGAGGAACGAATGATCCGCACATTTATTCTTGGAATGACGCTTGCAGCTACTTTTGCCGCTCCTGCCCTTGCCGAGGAGGGAATTGTCGGCACGTGGAAGCGCCCCAACGGTACGATCATCAGCTATGCATCCTGCGGCGCCAACAAGTTTTGCGGTACGGTGCAGACGGGCGAGTACAAGGGCAAGTCCATCGGCACGATGTCCGGCACCGGGGGCAGCTACAAGGGTGAAGTCAACAAGCTCGACGAAGGCAAGACCTATACCGGCAAGGCCAGTGTCAAAGGCAACACGCTCTCACTTTCCGGCTGCGTGATGGGCGGGCTGATCTGCAAGAGCGAGAGCCTCACGCGCCAGTAATGGCGGCATCGGAATCGAAAAGGGCGGCCCGGGGCCGCCCTTTCTATGTTCGCCTCAGCGTGCCTTCTGGCCGAAGAGAATTTTCTGGGCTTCCTTGTCGGTTGCCAGATTGGATTTCTCCCGCTCCTCTTTTCCCACAAGCAGGCCGCGCTGCACTGCCGGACGAGCGTTCATCGTCTCATGCCAGCGCTTCAGGTTCGGGAAATCATCAAGGTTCTGGTCATAGTTCTTATAGGCGTTGATCCAGCCTATCGAGGCCATGTCGGCAATCGAATATTCGCCCGCGATATATTCCTTGCCTTCCAGCTGCCTGTTCAACACACCATAGAGGCGATTGACTTCGTTGGTATAGCGGTCGATCCCGTACTGAACCTTTTCCGGCGCGTAGATACGGAAATGCCCCGCCTGCCCCGACATCGGGCCAAGGCCGCCCATCTGCCACATCAGCCATTCATCGACGGCCACGCGCTTGCGCTCGTCAGTGGGATAGAACTTGCCGAATTTGCGCCCGAGATATTGCAGGATTGCACCGGACTCGAAAACCGAAATCGGTTCGCCGCCCGGACCTTCAGGGTCGATGATGGCGGGCATGCGATTGTTCGGAGCAATCTTCAAAAAGTCGGGCTGAAACTGATCACCCTTGCCGATGTTGACATATTTAACCTCATAGGGAACGCCCAATTCTTCCAGCATGATGCTGATCTTGAAGCCATTCGGCGTGGGCCAGTAGTACAATTCGATGGGCTTGGTCTGTTGGGCCATGGGCTCTCTCCCGCTGATCCTGAAGTTGCGCGGGACACGGTCCCGCATTCCAATGATGGGAAACATAAGACCCTTTCGAACAGGCACAAGAGCGCCGTGCCGCAATAAACGGAACATCAATATTTTTGAACGCCGCATGAACGACGCTCTCAGGGGCGGTTCAGGCGTGGTCGCTAAATTGGCAAGGGAGAACGGAAATCAGAACGGCTTTGGGGTCAGTGGTATGCTTCGTCGTTTAACAATTGTCTGCCTGATGATCGCTGGTTTTGCGGCTGTCGCCAGCATTTTCGTCGACCAGCGATACAATGTGTATCGGGACCAGCCGGTGATCGGGCCTGTCGCCGCATTCACCCAGAAGCACGCCGGAGAACGGCCATGAGGCGAACCCGGGCCATCGCCGCAATCGCGCTTCGTGTTTTCCTTTTCACGGCCATTTTCACGGGTCCGGCAGCCACCTTCGCCTATACGCAGATCGGTCAACATTCTCAGATGAGCGGCATCGGCCTCGTACTTTACGTTAGCCTGCAGCGCGCCGCATAAACTGGGTCATGTCATGGTCACAGACTTTGCTATACTGGCATCCTGATTCTGAAATTTGCATTGGGCTGATATATCCAGCGGGATGCAAATTTCAGAAGCAAAGGGACACTAGCAGCGTGGTTTCCTAGTGTCGTTTCGATCTCGAAGTTCGGTTGCGACGACGATATCGAAACACAGGCGAACTTCGAGATCACGACACCAGGCCATGACACAGCGAATCGAACATCCATTTCTGACCGAGATCAAAACACCGCCGACGGTTGACCCGGAGGTTTTCACCGATGCCGGTGCGGCGGTTGCCGCCCTGCAAAAACTCTATGATCGCAACACGGCCTTCCTGCGCGATGCGTTCGAGAAGGTTGCGCGCGGCGAGGTCCCGGCGCAGCGTTACCGCGCCTATTATCCGGAAATATGTCTGTCGACGTCCAGCTTCGCGCATGTGGACTCGCGCCTGGCTTATGGGCACGTCTCGACGCCGGGCGATTATTCCGCAAACATCACGCGCCCCGATCTGTTCGATCATTACCTGAACGAACAGATTCGCCTTCTGATGCGCAATCATGGTGTGACCGTGACGGTGAAGGAATCTTCGACGCCAATCCCGATCCATTTCGCCTTCAAGGAAGGCACCTATGTCGAGGCTTCTGTCGCGAGCGCCTTCACGCATCCGCTGCGTGATCTGTTTGACGTACCCGATCTGGCTGCAACGGATGACAAGATCGTCAATGCAGACTTCGAGCCCGCACCGGGCGAACCGATGCCGCTTGCGCCATTCACCGCCCAGCGCGTCGATTATTCGCTGCATCGGCTGGCGCATTATACGGCGACAAGCCCCGCGCATTTCCAGAACTTCGTGCTGTTCACCAACTACCAGTTCTATATGGACGAGTTCTGCGCCTATGCCCGCGAATTGATGGCAGAGGGCGGCGGGGGTTATGAACGCTTCGTGGAGCCGGGCAACATCGTCACGCTGGCGGGAGAAACCGCGCCCAGCAACGGCAATCCGCTCCAGCGCCTGCCCCAGATGCCCGCTTATCACCTGCAGCGGGCAGACCATTCGGGTATCACAATGGTCAATATCGGTGTCGGCCCGTCCAATGCCAAAACCATTACCGACCATATCGCGGTGCTTCGCCCGCATGCGTGGCTGATGCTTGGTCACTGCGCGGGACTGCGCAACAGCCAGCAACTCGGCGACTATGTTCTGGCGCATGCCTACATGCGTGAAGACCATGTACTGGACGATGACCTCCCGGTCTGGGTGCCTTTGCCGGCGCTTGCGGAAATTCAGGTCGCACTTGAAGAAGCCGTAGAGGAAATCACCGGCCTGCAAGGCTATGACCTCAAACAGATCATGCGCACCGGCACGGTCGCGACCATCGACAATCGCAACTGGGAACTGCGCGACCAGCGCGGCCCGGTGCAGCGCCTTTCGCAAGCGCGCGCGGTCGCACTCGATATGGAGTCTGCCACGATTGCCGCGAACGGGTTCCGCTTCCGCGTGCCTTACGGCACCTTGCTTTGTGTTTCCGACAAGCCATTGCATGGCGAATTGAAACTGCCGGGCATGGCGACCGAATTCTACAAGCGGCAAGTGGCGCAGCATCTGCGCATCGGCATCCGGGCGATGGAAAAGATTGCGGCCATGCCGGATGAGCGGCTGCATTCCCGCAAGCTCCGCAGCTTCTATGAGACGGCTTTCCAGTGAGGCCGGCGAGTAAGGGAGTAAGGGAGTAAGGGAGTAAGGGAGTAAGGGAGTAAGGGAAGAGGATCATTATTGTCGTGCATGGCAAATATTTTCTTGCCTAGCCCACATCCGTTTAGCACCCTATTCCCCTATTCCCCTATTCCCCTATTCCCTTCCCTTTGCCTTCATCATCACGCCGCAATCGACACCTATGGGAATTTTCATGTCGAAAAGCCGTGAAAACCTTTCATTCCTGTTGCTGCTGGCTGCCGTTGCGCTGTCTGTCCCGCTCGTGCTTGGATTTCTGGGGGCAGTGCATCCGGCTCTCGATTCCTTCTCGCACTTCAGAGCCCATATCGCCGTCCTGCTGGCAGTGCTGACCTTGCCCTTGCTTTTCACCAGGATGCGGCGTGAAGCGGCTATGCTCCTGCTTTTTGCGGTCATGGCTCTCAGCACGACTATCGGTGCCGCACGCGATTTCCTCAGCGGGTCCACCGGCGCACAGGCAGACGAACAGGCTGGCGCACGCTATAGCCTCGTCCAGATCAATCTGCGCGAAGACAATCCTGAGCCGAAACGCATTCTCCAGATGATCGCGCGGGAGAAGCCCGACGTCATCACCTATGAGGAAGCGAGCGACCAATGGTCGAAATGGCTCACCATCCTCCAGGGTTCTTATCCCTATCATCTTAATTGCGCTGACGACCCCAATACCTGGGGCGTGGGTATCCTATCCAAGCGACCTTTCAGCGAAGAGGCGCAGACGGCCTGCGTCGGCGACGGCTTGCTGGCAATCGCGCCGATCAACTTCGGCGGAACCACCGTGCACGTGGCCGCCATTCACTTTTCATGGCCATGGCCGCGCTGGCAGCCGCATCAGCTCCGCTATATTGAACCGGAATTGCAGAAGCTGAACGGTCCAATGATCATTGCCGGCGATTTCAATGCGGCTCCGTGGAGCAATGCCGTTCGCCGGGTGGAGTACGCCTCCGGAACCCGCCACTTGACCGGTATCGGCGGCACCTGGATGACGCACCTGCTGCCGGTTTCGCTGTCGCCTTATATTGGCTTACCCATTGATCAGATACTTGTAAGCCCCGAAATCGGAGGGGCGAGGGTTTCGTCCCGCGAGGACGCCGGCTCCGATCACCTGCCGGTGCGGCTCGATTTTTCCGTTCCGCCGCCTGTCCGCCCCGATGAAGAAGAACCGGAAACGCAATCCGTGATGCTGCAATAAAAAAGGTGGCCCGGGACCGCCTTTTTCTTTTACATGTTCACGTAAACCGGTCCTTCGCCGACACTCCCTTAAACGCATTTCCGAAACGCAAAACCGGTACCCACTTTTGCTGGAAATGCCCGGCCGGCGGACGAGACGGACGCCGTTTCCGCAAACATCACATGTTTACGTAAACAGGTCCTTCGCCGCCTTGTGGCGGTACCCAGTTGATGTTCTGGTTCGGGTCCTTGATGTCGCATGTCTTACAGTGCACGCAGTTCTGCGCGTTGATGACGAACCGCACGTCCTTTGCCTGCGGATCGGCAGCGGCGTTACCGTCCGCATCCACCCACTCATAGACGCCCGCAGGGCAGTAGCGTGTCGACGGACCTGCAAAAACATCGTGCTCGGAAGTCTGCTGCAGTTTCATGTCAGCGACCTGGAGATGCACGGGCTCGTTCTCATCATGGTTCGTGTTCGACAGGAACACCGACGACAGCCGGTCGAACGTCAGAACACCGTCCGGTTTCGGATAGTCGATCTTCGTGTGCTTTGCGGCCGGTTCCAGCGACTGCGCATCGGTCTTGCCGTGTTTCAGCGTCCCGAAGATGGAGAAGCCGAACAGCTGGTTGGTCCACATGTCGAGGCCGCCGAGCGCCACGCCGACAATCGTGCCGAACTTCGACCACAACGGCTTGACGTTGCGCACGCGCTTCAGATCCTTGCCGATCAGGCTCGAACGCCAGTTGTTTTCGATCTCCACCGGCTCGTCATTGGCGCGGCCCGCTGCAATTGCTTCTGCGATCTTGTCGGCGGCGAGAATGCCCGACAGAACTGCATTGTGGCTGCCCTTGATGCGCGGCACGTTGACCAGACCAGCCGAGCAGCCGATGAGCGCACCGCCCGGGAACGAAAGCTTCGGCACCGACTGGAAACCGCCTTCGGTAATCGCACGTGCACCGTAGGAAAGACGTTTGCCGCCCTCGAATACGTCGCGAATAGCCGGATGCGTCTTGAAGCGCTGGAATTCCTCAAATGGCGACAGATACGGGTTTTTGTAGTTGAGGTGCAGCACGAAGCCGACCGCAACCATATTGTCTTCCAGATGATAAAGGAACGAGCCGCCGCCGGTCTTCATGTCGAGCGGCCAGCCGAATGAGTGTTGGACCAGACCCGGCTTGTGCCTGGAAGGATCAACCTGCCACAATTCCTTGAGGCCGATACCGTATTTGGCCGGTTCGCGACCTTCATCAAGCTTGAACTTCGAGATCAGCTGCTTGGCAAGCGAACCGCGTGCGCCCTCGCCGACCAGCGTATATTTGCCGAGCAGCGCCATGCCGCGCGTATAGTTCGGCCCGTGCGTTCCGTCGCGTTCAACGCCCATATCGCCCGTGGCGACGCCGATGACCGCGCCTTCATCATTATAAAGCACTTCGGTTGCCGCAAAGCCCGGATAGATTTCCACGCCCAGTTCTTCGGCCTTCGTGCCAAGCCAGCGGCAGACATTGCCGAGCGACACGATGTAATTGCCGTGATTGTTCATCAAAGGCGGCATGGCAAAATTTGGCAGGCGCACCGATCCAGCAGGCCCCAGAACAAGGAAATGATCAGCCGTCACCGGCGTCTTGAACGGATGTCCCTCCTCCTCGCGCCAGCCCGGCAGAAGCTGGTCGATACCCACGGGATCGACGACAGCGCCGGAAAGAATATGCGCGCCGACTTCCCCGCCCTTTTCGAGGACAACGACGGAAAGCTCCGGATTCGCCTGTTTCAAACGGATTGCCGCAGCAAGGCCCGCCGGGCCTGCGCCGACGATCACAACGTCGAACTCCATGCTCTCGCGTTCGGGAAGCTCCTGATTTGCATATTCTGGGGCTTCAGACATTCATCCCTCCGTCCGGTGTAATATCGTCTTCTCACTAAGATAGCCCAGACGACACATCCAATTGTTTTTGTGCATGATCTGATCGCGAATATCCATGAACCGACTGCCCGTCAGCACTGGCGGCACACGAAAGACCTGCCGTTTCCCCGTATTCCGCCTTACCCTGTCGCAGAGTTGGAGACTGTCGCAAATGCGTCCAATTGTCCAAAACGGGCGTCTTACGTCCTCAATTATCTTTACCTTAACGTAAACGTCAAATCTACTCCATTCAAGAAGCTGCGATGAGCATTTGTCCGAACGGTAGGGAAGCATAACTTCATGTCATATTGAGGGTTCTGATCAAGCCGGCGCAGGAAACAGGGTACGAACCGGAACTAATGGGCCAAACACCCCCGAAATCTGAACACGGCTATTGCATTCACCTGCAAAATTCGCCACCTCAAAGGTGAGGTAGATAATGGCTGAAAATCGCGAAACGCTGGATATTGAAGGTTTGCTACGCTTCTATGCAGAAGCGGGCGTCGACATGCCGCTTTCCGAAACGCCGATAGATCGGTTTGCCGAGCCGCAGCGCCCTGCCCCGGCCCAGCCCGCCATGCAGACGCAAAGCCCGCCTGAACGCCCCCGGCAGCAGCCTCGCCCCGCACCAGCGCCTGCCCCCACCAGCAGACCTGTTCAAGCTGCGGCCGATCTTCCCGATACGGCCCAGATTGCGCTTGCGCGCGAAGCGGCGGCGCAGGCTTCAACGCTGGACGAACTGCGGGAAAAGCTTGCCGCATTCGATGGCTGCAATCTGAAATTCACGGCGAAGAACCTTTGCTTTGCCGACGGCGATCCATCCTCCGACATCATGTTCATCGGCGAAGCGCCCGGACGGGATGAGGATATGGAAGGGTTGCCGTTCGTCGGAAAATCCGGCCAGCTTCTCAATCGTATGATCGAATCCATCGGTCTGAAGCGGGAAAGCGTCTATATCGCCAACACGATCCCGTGGCGTCCGCCGGGCAATCGTACACCGACGCCGCTTGAAACAGAGCTTTGCCGGCCTTTCATTGAAAGGCAGATCGAGCTTGCCGCACCCAAGGTTCTGGTTGCGCTGGGCGGACCGGCGGGCAAGGCGCTCACCGGTGCGACGGAAGGCATCCTGCGGCTGCGCGGCAACTGGAAGATTCATCGGACACCATCCGGCATCGAAATCCCCGTCATGCCGACGCTGCATCCGGCCTATCTTCTGCGCACTCCGGCGCAGAAACGTTTCGCCTGGCGTGATTTTCTGGCCGTGAAGCTGAAATTGGCCGAATTGACGAGTTGATAACCGGATATTTCAGTGGCATCGACAAGGACCCGGGCGGCATTGTCACCAACATGCCGCAAACATGGTCTATTCCGCCGCTTGCCAAAGCGCCTATCGGCGACATGTAGCCCTAAATTCTGGTTCATAGAGCGGAAAGCGCTCTATCTGTTTGTTTTATGCATTGTCCGACGCAAAGCCGCTTCGCACTTTTGCTGGAAATGCTCGAGTGGAGTTTTTCATGGCTGGCCAGCTCCTGCCCATAGCCGCTTTGCTTGCAAGCACCTTCCTCATGCTGCTTGCAGGCGGTCTTGCGGGCATTCTTCTGCCTTTGCGCGGCGGCATTGAAGGCTGGTCGACCACGACCATCGGCTGGATGGGCACGAGCTACTCCTTCGCTTTCACGATTGGCTGCATCGTGGTGCCGCATCTGGTGCGGCGCGTGGGGCATGTTCGGGTTTTCTCCGCGCTGCTGACACTGCTTTCGATGGCGCTTCTCTTGCATGCACTGCTCGTCAACCCCGTCGCATGGATGATCTTTCGCGGCGTCGCCGGCTTTTCACTCGCTGGCAGCTACATGATTATCGAAAGCTGGCTGAACGAGCGCGTCACCAATGAATCGCGCGGCCGCATCTTCTCGATCTATATGATCATCACCATGCTCGGCCTGCTCTGCGGACAGTATATCCTGCCGTTCGGCGACGCAGGAACCCAGACGCTCTTCATCATCTGCGCCATCATCTATGCCAGCGCGCTGCTTCCAACAGCCCTTTCAAGCGCGCAATCGCCCAATCCGCTGACGCAGGTTTCGCTTGACCTCAAGGGGCTTTACCGGCGGTCGCCGGCTGCGGCGGTCGGCTCGCTGATCGCCGGTATCGTTGCGGGCACGTGGAATTTCCTCGCCGCCATCTACGGCGAGATGAATGGCCTTTCCACCTTCGGCATTGCGACCATGCTTGCCTGCGCCATGATCGGCGGTGCGATCTTCCAGTATCCGCTTGGCCGGGGATCAGACTTCGTGGACCGTCGCTATGTGATGGTGATAGCCGGGATCATCGGCTTTGTCCTGTCGTTGGTGATGGTGCTGTTCCATCCCACTTCGCCCACAGCGCTCTACATCATGATGTTTCTGTTCGGTTCGGTGATTTATCCGATCTACAGCCTCAACGTCGCCCATGCCAACGACTATGCAGACGCCAGCGAATTCGTGAAGGTTTCCGGTGGATTGCTGATCATCTACGGCGTGGGGCAGTGTCATCGGCCCCGCGCTTTCCGGCCCGTTGATGGATCTGATCGGCGCTTCGGGCTTCTTCGTGACCATGGCTATCGCTTATGCCCTATATGGCCTGCACGCGTTCTGGCGCATCCGCCGCTTCGAGCGTCCGGCCATCAGCGACCAGAAGACCGAATACAAGTTCCATACGCCGGACGGCCAGTCCACGCCGGAGACCATGCAACTCGACCCTCGCGCAGAAGGCGCACCTGGCCAGAGTTGATTACTGCGTTTGCGGCGCATTCACCTTGTGCGGCGCTATGGAAAGCTTGTGCTCGCGATAGATGATGAAACCGCCAGCCGCCATGACGATGGCGCTGCCTGCCAGCATTTCCAGTGTCGGGATATCGCCGAACAGCAGGAACCCGATGGCAAGCCCCAGCAGCATCGATGTGTATTCGAAAGGGGCAATGGTCGACATGGGCGCGTGGCGATAACATTCGGTCAGAAGGATCTGCCCGACCCCACCGGCAAAGCCGGCCCCTATCAGCATGGCAAGCTGCGGCCAGCTTGGTACGATCCAGCCGAATGGAAAGCTCGCCAGGGAGATGACGCTCGCGGATATGGAAAAATAGATCACGATGGTCGATGTGCGTTCCGTCTGCACGAGATGGCGCACTAGCATCATGGCCACTGCGGACATGACCGCTCCACCGAGGGCGGCAAGGGCACCTACGGCCTCTTCAAACCCTATATCGCCACCAGAGAACACCGTCAGCCGCGGCCATAAGATGAACGTTACCCCGCCGAGCCCGATGAGCACCGCGCTCCAGCGATAAAGCCGCACCACTTCGTGCAGGACGACCGCGCCAAGAATGACACTGATCAGCGGCGAAGCGTAATTGATGGCGATTGCTTCCGGCAACGGCAACTTGGTCAGAGCGAAAAAGCTCATCGACATGGAACAGACGCCGACCAATCCGCGCCAGAAATGGCTGAAACCGTTCTGCGTGCGGAATACGCCCGAAAGTTGCCCGCGCCACGCCAGATAGAGCAATATCGCGAAGATTGCGAAGAAAGATCGGAAGAAGATCAACTGCCCGACCGGCACGCCATCAGTCGCCTTCAGCAAGGTGGACATGGCGACGAAAACAGCAACGGAAGCGATTTTGAGACCGATGCCAAGCATCGGGTTCGTTTCAAGATGGGCAGCCTCGACAGGCGCGCTCGCATGAGCGTTCACAACGCAATTCCTTAAAATATGATGCGCAGCTACACCCGAAATATTCGCGTGCCCGTCTTTCTTATTCCTGTTTGTGACACAGCACCAGTAGCTCAAAGGTCAAGTCGAAAAATATTTGGTAAAACATCCATCCTGCTGCAAAGCCGGGCTGGTTGTTCTGGAATTAAGTTTCCCTCGGCAGCAATTCCGGGTACGAATCCAGCATCGTGAGTTCAACGTGAGTTCAGGGAGAGAGTTTCCACTATGCGTACTGAAACCGGCCAGACATTTCGTCTCGAAGATTACCGTCCGACCCCTTACGCCATACCCGAGACGAAACTGGATTTCTCACTGGAACCGGAAAAAACCATCGTCCGTGCGACCCTCACTATCGAACGCCGCGATGGCACCCCCGCCGGTACGCCTCTGGTGCTGGATGGCGACGAACTGAAACTCGTCAGCATCGCCATTGATGGCAAGCCGCTCGCCGATAACAGCTATGTCGCAACGCCCGACCAGCTGGAAATCAGCGACCTGCCGGAGGGAAAGCGCTTCACGCTTGAAATCGTGACGGAAATCAATCCGACGACAAACCGCCAGCTGTCCGGCCTTTATCGCTCAAGCGGTGTCTATTGCACCCAGTGCGAAGCCGAAGGCTTCCGCCGCATCACCTATTATTACGACCGCCCGGACGTACTGTCAGTCTATACGGTCCACATCGACGCTGACAGGCAAGCCGCTCCAATCCTTCTGTCCAACGGCAATCCGGTCGATGGCGGATCGGTCGAAGGCAAGCCCGACAGGCATTTCGCCGTCTGGCAAGATCCGCACCCGAAACCTTCCTATCTTTTCGCGCTCGTTGCCGGATCGCTTGGCGTCGTGAAGGATCACTTCACCACGCAGTCGGGAAAACCGGTCGATCTGGCGATCTATGTCGAACATGGCAAGGAAAGCCGCGCAGTCTATGCGATGGATGCATTGAAACGCTCCATGCGCTGGGATGAGGAGAAGTTCGGTCGCGAATATGATCTCGATGTCTTCAACATCGTTGCCGTGTCCGATTTCAACATGGGCGCGATGGAGAACAAAGGGCTCAACGTCTTCAATGACAAATATGTGCTGGCCGATCCAGAGACAGCAACCGACATCGACTATGCAGGTATCGAGGCGGTCATCGCGCACGAATATTTCCATAACTGGACCGGAAACCGCATCACCTGCCGAGACTGGTTCCAGCTGTGCCTCAAGGAAGGCCTGACGGTCTATCGTGATCACGAATTTTCCGCTGACGAGCGTTCGCGCCCGGTCAAGCGCATTACCGAAGTGAAGATTCTGAAAGCGCAGCAATTTCCCGAAGATGCGGGGCCGCTCGCCCATCCGGTGCGCCCGCGTGAATATCGTGAGATCAACAACTTCTATACGGCGACCGTCTATGAAAAAGGCTCGGAAGTGGTGCGCATGATCCGCACGATCATCGGACCCGATCTCTTCCGCAAAGGCATGGACCTCTATTTCGAGCGTCATGACGGAGACGCTGCAACCATCGAGGATTTCGTCAAGGTTTTCGCTGATGTTTCCGGCCAGGACTTTTCACAGTTCGCGCTCTGGTACGATCAGGCGGGAACGCCGAAGGTAGAAGCCGCCTTCGCCTATGATGCGGCAAAGGAAACCTACACGATTGAACTTTCGCAGTCGCTTGGAGCCACGCCGGGGCAATCGGTCAAGAAGCCGATGCATATTCCGATCGCCTTCGGCCTTGTCGGGCCAGACGGCAAGGACATGGCTCCAGCTTCCATTGAAGGCGGTGATGTGCGCGGCGATGTCATCCATCTGCATCGCGCATCGGAAACCATTGTCTTTCATGGCATCAAGGAACGCCCCGTGCCATCGCTGCTGCGCGGGTTCTCGGCTCCCGTTAACCTGACGGCGCCGTTATCGGATGATGACCGCGCATTCCTTGCCCTGAACGACAGCGACCCGGTCGCACGCTGGCAGGCATTGACCGGAATTTTCAGCCAGGTCCTGCTTGAAGGAGCCAAGCGCGTTCGCGGCGATCATGCACCGGCGATTGATGAGAGAAATGTGGAACTTGCGGGCAAGGTGGCGTCCGATGAGACGCTTGATCCGGCCTTCCGCGCGCTCTGCCTGACGCTGCCTACCGAAAGCGATATCGCGCGCGAAATGGGCAGCAATGTCGATCCGGACGCGATCCTTGCCAGCCGGAACCATTTCATCGATGCCATCGCCGCCCGCTATGCCGATGAATTTGCGAAGCTCTACGATGCCCTCAAACAGGATGGCGCCTTCTCGCCGGATGCCGATGCAGCGGGCAAGCGCGCCTTGCGAAACGCGCTGCTCGACTATCTGAGCCGTCATGAAAAAAGCCAGCAACGCGCCGCCGACCAGTTCGCCCTTGCCGATAACATGACCGACCGCTTCGCGGCGCTGACCGTGCTGGTGCATCGCTTTGGCGATACGCGCGAAGCAAAGGACGCACTGGCAAGCTTCGAACAGCAGTTCGGCAAGGATGGGCTCGTGATGGACAAATGGTTCAACGTGCAGGCGAGCCGTCCCGGCGAAGTAGCCTTGCAGGCCGTGCGCGACCTTACGAAACACGCCCTCTTCTCGCTCGACAATCCGAACCGCGTCCGTTCATTGATCGGTTCGTTCTCCGCGTCCAACCCGACCGGCTTCAACCGCAAGGATGGTGCGGCTTACGAGTTTTTTGCCGACACGATCCTGTCCATCGACCCGGAGAACCCACAACTGGCGGCGCGGCTTCTGACTGCGCTCCGTTCCTGGCGCTCGCTCGAAGATACCCGCCGTGAACATGCCAGGGCAGCGCTGGCGCGCATTTCCGGCGCGGGCAAATTGTCGACCGACCTGCGCGACATCGTGGACCGCACTCTCGCCTGATTCGCGTTCCATCCTGCCATCGTGATGATTCGCCCGTTCCGGTTGCTGATATGCTACCGGAACGGAGCTTTTCATGCGGGCCAGGGCAAAGGTGGCGAGGCAGTCAGCTTTCATGAGTCTTTTCATGCGTTTAGCCGAATCAAATGCCACGCAGATTCCACTTAACAGCTTGAGATTCATGAATAAATTGGCCGGTGAATTTCCGATTTTTACGCCTCGTTAACGAATTCGCTGGACAGCGCGAATCACTTTTGATTCATTGATATCATTCGGAGGTGGCGTATTCCGAATCACTTCACTCGCAGGGAATTCACGAGGGACCATTATATGGCGAGCACCGACGCGTATGGCGCGCCGGCGGGGACGCGTTGCGAATCCGGTCGGAAAAGAAGAAAGGGCAAGCTTTCGGGCCATGTCAGTCTTCTTGCTGGTCCGGCCTATGGCAAATTCGTCTCGATCGAGCCTATCCTGCGACGTCTCGTACCTGCACTCATCATCATTTTCCTGATTATTCTCGGCGTTGCGCGCGTCTTTTCGATGCTGGCGTGGCGCGACGATATCGAGCAGCAGCACAAGGCATTTCTGTCGGCTGCAACGGCCAATCTTGCACAGATGATCGAACGCGCCGCCAATGGCACCGATGCCGGTGCGCAGTTATCCGCGAAGGACATTCAGGACACGATGGCGGAGTTTCGCTCTCGCGGGCTGTCATCCCCGGGCATGACGCTTGCAGTCATTGACGGGCAATCATCCGTGGTGGCGGCATCGGGTCCGGGCCCTGATATTTCCGGCAAACCACTCGACACAATCCTGTCGGATGCGCAGCCGCTGTTCCTGTTTGCAGAGCGTGCAGGTGTGCTGAAAGTCACGCTGCAGGCCGAACCGGCATTCGGCGCCCTGTCGAAGCCGCTGTCCCTGCCCTATTCCATTATCGCCGTGGAACCGGAAAGCACGATCTTTGCGGAATGGCGCCGGGCCGTGTCGCTCAATGTGACACTCTTTGCCGGTACGACGGGCGTCATGTTCGCCATTCTCTACGCCTATTTCAGCCAGGCGGCGCGCGCTCGCGAGGCCGACGATCTTTCCGGCCAGATCCAGCGGCGTATCGATCTGGCGCTGGCGCGCGGCCGTTGCGGGCTGTGGGATTGGGACATGGCGCGGGGCCGTATCTACTGGTCGCGCTCGATGTATGAAATGCTGGGCTATGAAGCGCAGGACGCAGTGCTGCCATTCGGCGATGTGGCTGCAATCATCAATACGGAAGACGGCGACCTCTATTCCATCGCCGAACAGGCAGCTGCGGGCGATATTTCGCATGTTGATCGTGTGTTCCGCATGCGTCATGCCGATGGTTCATGGGTGTGGATGCGTGTCCGCGCAGAAATTGCGAGCGAAGGCGACCTCCATCTGGTCGGCATTGCCTTCGACGTCAGCGAACAGCACCGTTTTGCACAGCAGACGGCGGAAGCCGACATGCGCATCCGCGAAGCCATCGAGAACATTTCGGAAGCCTTCATCCTGTGGGATTCCAACAATCGCCTCGTCATGGCGAACTCCAAATTCAGCGAATATGCAGGCCTTCCGGTCTGGACGCTGAAACCCGGCGTGCCACGCAACGAAGTCGACGCCCATACGCGCCCATTCACCTTCGAGCGCCGCATGGCCAATGAGCATAACCGCGCCGGTGGCCAGACATTTGAACGGCAGTTGAGCGATGGACGCTGGCTTCAGGTCAACGAACGGCGCACGCAGGATGGCGGCCTTGTCTCCATCGGCACGGATATTACCCAGCTCAAGCTGCATCAGGAACGTCTGGTCGATAGCGAACGCCGCCTGATGGCGACCATTCACGACCTGTCGATTGCGCGAAAGGGCGAGCGCGACCGTGTGCGCGAGCTGTCCGAGCTAGCGCGCAAATATGGTCAGGAAAAGGAACGCGCCGAGGCTGCCAACCGCGCCAAGTCCGAATTCCTCGCCAATATGTCCCACGAATTGCGCACGCCGCTCAACGCGATCATCGGTTTCTCGGAAATGATCCAGGCGGGTACATTCGGCCCGCTCGGCTCCGATCGCTACGAAGAATATATCAACGACATCCATACGAGCGGCAACTTCCTGCTCAACGTCATCAATGACATTCTCGACATGTCGAAGATCGAGGCCGGACATTTCTCGCTGGACCGCGAGGAGATCGATCTCTGCCCGCTCATCAACGAGACAGTGCGCATGATCTCGCTACAGGCGGATGAGAAGAATATTGCGGTCAATACGCGCATTGAAGACGCGATGCAGCTTTATGCCGACCGGCGTGCGATCAAGCAGGTGCTGATCAATCTTCTTTCCAATGCGGTGAAATTCACGTCCTATGGCGGGCAGATCACGGTGCGGGCACGCAAGACCGGCTCGGCCCTGTTCATGACCATTCAGGATACCGGCGTCGGCATTCCGAAATCGGCGATCAAGAAGATCGGACAGCCCTTCGAGCAGGTGGAGAACCAGTTCACCAAGACCCACACCGGTTCCGGTCTGGGGCTTGCCATCACCCGCTCTCTCGCCGAACTTCACGGCGGCTGGCTTCGCATTCGCTCGACCGAAGGCGTCGGCACCGTGGTTTCTGTCTGCATTCCTGACCGCAAGCGCGGTCTCGTTGGAAATGGCGCAGAAACTCACGCGGCTTGATCAGATATTCAAGAGCTTCTCGAAACCTGTCCGTACGTCAGTGGCAACTTCCGCCAGATGATGCTCGACACGCTTTATATCGGGCATGTCTGCCGCACGGCATAACAGATCGATCATGCCCGGAATGAACTCCTCGCGCTTGGCGTCGCTTCCAAGGCACAGGCGGATCGTCTGGCTCAGATTGGTATAGAGGCGGTGTGCACTCACCAGATTGTCGGCAAGCGCCGGATCGGCAAAGGACGGGTCGAGCGCTGAAAGGATTTCTTCTGTACCCAGGGGGCGCGGCTTCCGGTCAAGCTTGTTCGCCAGCACGGCAAATTGGGCAATGAACTCCAGATCGACAATGCCACCGGGCTTGAGCTTGAAATCCCAATCGTCGGCAGGCGGTTTTTCCTGATAGATGAGATCGCGCATCTCACGCACATCCTTGGCGATCTTCTTTACATCACGCTGCGTTGAAAGGACCTCGTCTATCTCGCTCCTGATGTGCTCCATAAAGGCCGCGTCGCCGTGGATCGGGCGCGCGCGGGTCAGGGCCATATGCTCCCATGTCCATGCTTCGCTGCGCTGATATTTGCCAAAGGACTCGATATGGGTCGCAACCGGTCCCTTGTTGCCGGAAGGGCGCAGCCGCATATCGACTTCGTAAAGCACCCCTTCCGCCGTTGGCGCGGAAAGTGCTGCAATGAGCCGCTGCGTCAGGCGGATATAATATTGTGACGGAGCCAGCGGCTTTTCGCCGTCGGATTCATCCGTATCCTTGTCGTGATCGTAAAGCAGGATCAGATCGACATCAGAACCAGCGGTAAGCTCACGACTGCCAAGCTTGCCCATCGCCAGAAGGGCGACTTTTGCGCCCTTCACCCTGCCGTGTCGCCGTTCCAGTTCAGCCTCGACAACCTCGAAAGCCTTGCCGATCATCAGTTCGGCCAGATCGGAAAAAGCGCGGCCAGCCCGCACGCCGTCAATGGCGCTTGTGAGCAAGCGAATACCGATCAGGAAGCGATGCTCGGCGGCAAAGATGCGCAGTCGGTCCAGAACTTCCTCATAGTCGGTCGCAGCCCCCAGAAACACGCGAAGGCGCTCTTCCAGATAGGCACGCGTGGGCATTTCGGAAAAGATCGCCGGATCAAGCAAACCGTCGAAAACATGCGGATTTCGCGTGATGATTTCAGCAAGCCGGGGTGCGGCGCTCATGATCATCACGAGGAGGTTCAGGAGGCGGGGATTGGATTGCAGCAGGCTGAAAAGCTGGATGCCCGCCGGCAGGCCTTTCAGAAAGCCATCGAAACGCAGCAACGCCTCGTCGGCACGTTTGGTCTCGGCAAAAGCCTTGAGCAGGGCCGGCGTAAGTTCGGTCAGACGCTCACGCGCTTCGGCAGATTGGGTCGCGCGATAACGCCCGAAGTGCCATGTACGGATCACGCGGCATATATCGCTCGGACGCTCATAGCCCATTGCGGCGAGTGTCTCCAGCGTACCCGGATCGTCCACATCGCCGGTAAAGACCAGATTGCCGGATGAGCTTCCAAGTTCGGGAGCCTGTTCGAACAGCGCCGCGTAGTGCTTTTCAACAACCCTGAGCGCGTCGAGAAATGCATCGGCGAAGACTGCCGGATCAGTATAGCCCATCATATGGGCGACACGCGCAAAGCCTTCATCGTCTTCCGGCAGTATGTGCGTCTGTTCGTCGGCAATCATCTGGATGCGATGCTCCACATCGCGCAGGAAATAATACTCCTTCGCCAGAGCATCGCGGGCCTTATCGGTGATCCAGCCCCGCTCCGCCAGTCTTGCCAGCATCGGCACCGTCTGGTTGCCGCGCAGTTCAGGAAAGCGCCCGCCAGCGATCAGCTGCTGCGTCTGGACGAAGAATTCGATTTCACGGATGCCGCCGCGTCCAAGCTTCACATTGTGGCCGCGCACGGCAATATCCCCATGGCCCTTATGGGCGTGAATCTGCCGCTTAATCGAGTGCACATCGGCAATGGCCGCATAGTCGAGATATTTGCGCCACACGTAGGGGGAAAGCTCCGCGAGCACCTGCTTTCCGGATTCGCGATCACCGGCAACCGGCCGCGCCTTGATCATGGCAGCACGTTCCCAGTTCTGGCCGCGCCCTTCGTAATAGTGAAGTGCCGCGCCGACAGGAATGGCCAGCGGCGTGGAACCGGGATCGGGGCGCAGGCGAAGATCGACACGGAAGACATAGCCGTCACCCGTCCGGTCCTGCAGGATGCGGACAAGGCGGCGCGTCAGCCGTGAAAAAGTCTCGACGCATTCATAAGGATCGCCGATAGCCGGTCGGGTTTCATCAATGAAGACGATAAGATCAATATCGGACGAGTAGTTGAGTTCACGCGCACCGAACTTGCCCATGCCGAGCACGATCCAGCCACTGTCCTTGTCGGGATGGTTGCGGTCAGGAAGTTTGATCTTGCCCGCGCTATCCGCATCGAGCAGCAGGAAGTGAACGGCAGCGCCCGTGCAGGCCTCCGCCAGATCGGTGAGCCAACCAGTCGTTGCCTGCGTGTCGCAGATACCGGCGAGATCGCAGAGGGCGATCAGGACATGTGCTTCGCGTTTCAAAACGCGCAAGCTCGTCATGAGCGAGGCTTCCGTCACGGCGTCGCTTGCAGCGCTGGCCGATATTTCCGACAGAATATCCTTCAACGCCGCCTCGGGCGTTTTTGCGACGATGCGGTCGAGAATGCGCGGATGGCGGGTCAGAGCTTCGCGAATGAACGGTGAGAGATCGAGAACAGCCGAAAGGAAACGGGCGGCTTCCGCCTTTCGCAGCAAGGCAACGACGCCCGTAAGCTCCTCTTCTCCGGCGCGTGCTGCAAGGTCGGCTAAAAAACCTTCCGCCCTTGCGGGATCAAGCGGCGTCAAAGCACGAATATCTCTGCCGAAAAATTGTGCCTTTGCGTTTTCTGCCGCCATGATCCCCTCTTACGTCACGTTATTCCACCTTCTCCGACGGCAACGGGAACTCCAGAACGGCGCGCAGGCCCGGATCGTTGCCTTCAAGTCGAAGTGCGCCACCGTGCAATTTCATCACAGCCTTGGCAAGGCTTAAACCGAGTCCAGAGCCGGGTTGTGTGCGGCTTTCCTCAAGGCGAACAAAACGTTCCGTCGCCTGTTCGCGTTTTTCCTCCGGAATGCCGGGGCCGTTATCGGCAACGATGATGCGGACCCAGTTCGGATCACGTTCCATCGAAAGACTGACGGTCGCGGTCCGCTCATCACCGCCCGCATATTTGATCGCATTATCAACGAGATTCGAAATCGTCTGCCCGACCAGTTCGCGGTTGATGTGAAGCGCAACTTCATCAAGATCGCCAAGCGTGAGATTCACGCCCGCATCTTCGGCGACCGGTTCGTACATTTCGGCCACGTCCCGAAGAATGGGCGCCACCGGCATGTTTTCGAGACTCTCCGATGAATAGCCCGCTTCAAGCCGCGAGATCATGAGGATTGCGTTGAAGGTACGGATCAGTTGATCCGACTCGCCAATGATGTCTTCCAGAGCCTCACGATATTCCGGGCCAGCCTTCTTACCGGAAAGGGCTTCTTCCGCACGGTTGCGCAGGCGCGTAAGCGGTGTCTTGAGATCGTGGGCGATATTGTCGGAGACCTGTTTCAGCCCTTCGTTCAGTTCGAGAATCTTGCCGAGCATGACATTGAGATTGCCCGACAGGCGGTCGAATTCATCGCCGGAACCGTTGACCGGAAGCCTGCCCGTCAGGTCGCCATCCATGATGCGCTGTGAGGCCTTCGATACTTCATCGATGCGCTTCAAGGCGCGCCGCCCCACGAACAGCCATATCAGCAGCGCCCCGATTCCCATGATGCCCAGCGCCAGCATGAGCGACCGGCGGACCACATCGCGGAACCGTTCCGGTTCGCCAAGATCACGGCCAACCAGCAGCCGCATGCCGTTCGGCAAGGCGATCACGACCGCAATGGCGCGGTGTTCCGTCTCGGCGCCCCTGCTCGCCGTAGCGCCGATATTTAAAATCACGTTCGATAACGCCATTCGTGTCCAGAACACCGGGTTCCACGCTCTCGACATTGCCCGCAAGGATGCGGCCCGTCGGATCAGCGACCAGATAGAGGTAGGCGCCCGGCTGTCGCGAGCGATAGTCGATGGTCCGCACAAGCTGCGGAATGCCGCCTCGCGCATAGCTCTTGCCGATGCTGCCTATTTCCTCGCCGAGCGACTGCTGGGTCTGTGCAGCCAGCATGGAGGCGGACAGATTGGTCATATAGAAGACCAGCGCCACCGCACCCACAATGAAGAGCAGCAGATAAAGCGTCGACAATCGAACGGCGGTGGTGCGCATGAGCGCGGAAAAGCGGCCCATTAGAGCATTTCTTGTTTAAACTGAATCATAGGACACGCTCTATCCTTTTGTTTTTACGCATGTCTTTATCCCAAAACCGGTTGCCACTTTTGGGAGACATGCTCAATCCACCTTGGTGCCTGTGGACTGTTTCGACTTGCCAGCCTTCAGCATGTAACCGGCGCCGCGCACCGTGTGAAGCAACGGAACGTCAAAGCCCTTCTCGATCTTCGAACGCAAACGCGAGATATGCACATCGATCACATTGGTCTGCGGGTCGAAGTGGTAATCCCAGACATTTTCGAGCAGCATGGTGCGCGTCACGACCTGTCCGGCGTGGCGCATCAGATATTCGAGCAGGCGGAATTCGCGGGGCTGGAGGGTGATGTCCACATCCTGACGGCGCGCAGTGTGCGCAAGCCGGTCAAGCTCCAGATCGCCGACACGGTAGATCGTATCCGCCTCACGCGGGCTGGAACGGCGCTGCAAAACCTCGACGCGGGCCAGCAGTTCCGAAAATGCATAAGGTTTGGTCAGATAGTCGTCGCCGCCGGCGCGCAGGCCCGTAACGCGGTCATCCACTTCGCCCAGCGCGGAAAGAACCAGGACTGGCGTTTCCATGCCCTTGGCGCGCAAACCTGCCACCACGGACAGGCCGTCGCGCTTTGGCAGCATGCGGTCGACTACGAGAACATCGTAGCTTCCATTTTCGGCCAGCGCATAGCCGGTCTCGCCGTCACCGGCGATATCGGCGGAATGTCCGGCCTCGGTGAAGGCCTTCTCCAGATAGCGGGCCGCTTCGCGGTCATCTTCGATAACGAGAATCTTCATGGCGCTACTATAATAGTGTTTGAGGATAAGGCGATGCCAGGCGGTGCACCGCCTGGCATCGAATTTCTCAGAGCCTTGAGCAGCCGGTCATCATCCCTGATCGATCGGCAGGGCCACGAAGCGGCTCTGGTCGTTGCTCTGCAATTGCAGCAGCACCGCCTTGCGACCCGACTTTTCGGCTTCGCTGATGGCGTTGTTGATGTCCTTGGCGCTCTTCACCGTCTGGTTGTTGACACTGACGATGATGTCGCCGGAACGGATACCGCGGTCGGAGGCGTCGCTGTCGGGATCGACATCGGTCACCACCACGCCGTTACCGTCTTCGGACGGGGTCACGGTGAGGCCATAGGAGTCGAGGGTCTCGTTCTGGCCGCCGCCATTGTCGGTCGAAGGGCTGGCCGACTTGCCCAAATCGCCAGGCATAGCTTCGATGGTGACGCTGATTTCCTCGGCCTTATTCTTGCGCCAGACGGTCAGAGCCGCCTTTTCACCGGGAGCAACGCCCGCCACCTTGCGTGCCAGATCACGAGTGTCCTGCACGGTTTCGCCGTTGACTGCCGTGATCACGTCGCCGGACTGGATGCCAGCCTTGGCAGCCGGTCCATCCTTCTGCGGCGAAGCGACGAGTGCGCCCTTCTCTTCGGCAAGGCCGAGCGAAGCCGCGATATCCTTCGTCACCGGCTGGATCTGTACGCCAATCCAGCCACGTTCCACCGAGCCCTTCTTGATGAGCTGGTCAACGACCTGCTTTGCGGTCGAGGCCGGGATTGCAAAGGCAATGCCCACGCTGCCGCCCGAAGGCGAGAAGATGGCGGTGTTGATACCGATGACCTGACCCGACAGGTTGAAGGCGGGACCACCGGAGTTGCCCTTGTTCACGGCCGCGTCGATCTGGATGAAGTCGTCGTAAGGACCAGCGCCGATATCACGGCCACGGGCCGACACGATACCGGAGGTCACCGTACCGCCGAGACCGAACGGATTACCGACAGCCACGACCCAGTCACCGACGCGGATCTTGTTATCGTCGCCGAATGCGACATAGGTGAACTTCTGCTTCGGATCGTTGACCTTCAGCACGGCCAGATCGGTGCGCGGGTCGGTGCCGATCAGCTTGGCGTCGAGTTCCGTGCCATCGTCCATGACCACACTATAGGCATCGCCGTCGGAAACAACGTGGTTGTTGGTTACGACATAACCGTCTTCAGAGATGAAGAAGCCGGAACCTTGGGCAACCGGACGTTCGTGGCCGGGACGAGGACCGCGCTTGCCGGGGCCGCGGCGATCAGGGCGCGCATCGGGACGTGCATCGCCGCGCGGGTCCATGCCAAAATCACGGAAGAAGCGCTTGAGCGGATGGTCGTCCGGAAGCTGATAGAAGCCCTGAGGGCCGGAGAACTGGCCACCCCCACGATCAGCGGTTTGCTGCACGTCCTTCTTGACACGGACGCTGACGACAGCCGGACGAACCTTCTCAACGAGATCGGCAAAACCCGCAGCCTGCGGCGGCGGCGTTACCTGCACGGCATCCGCACGGGCGTCATTGAGCGCACCGATAGGACCGGTCGCGACAAAACCACCGGCGAGAACGGCCGACAATGCGATCGCGGCAACGCTCTTGCGATAGTTGGAAATCCTGGCTCTGGACATGTATTTCTCCTTACGAGCAGTAATCCGGCCGCGGTCCTGATCATTCAGGAAACGTGGACCTGTGAAACCTTTATAGAGCGTAAGATAGTCAGGGCTACCTTACCGCTCCGTTTCCACCACATGAAAGTTTCGTAAGGTTACGAATAACAAATACCGGCGACCGGCGCCTATTTTCCGTCGAGCAGGCGTGATAATTCCGCCTTTTCGCTTTCGGTAAGCGGCTGGGGCGCCTCCCCCACCCGCTTGCGTCCGCGAAAGGCGAAAACCAGCGCTACAGCACCGATCAGCAATATGACGACCGGAAATCCCCACAGGAGTACGGTGCGCGCGTTGAGACGCGGCTTCAAAAGCACGAACTCTCCGTAACGGTCGACGATGAAGTCCATCACCTGTTCGTCACTGTCGCCTTCTTTCAGCCGGTCACGGACAAGAATGCGGAGATCGCGGGCAAGCTCGGCATTGGAATCGTCGATGGATTCATTCTGGCAAACCATGCAGCGCAGTTCGCCGGAAATGGTGCGGGCGCGCTTTTCAAGCACTGGATCGGAGAGAACCTCGTCCGGATTGACGGCGAGCGCTGCAGTTCCCTGAAAGGCCAGGGCTGCGCCAAGCAGAAGTGCCGCAAATGCCGAGCGCGTTTTCATGCCGCGGCCTCCGCCTCTTGGCGAGCCGATTTGCGGCTGCGCGAAGGCGCACCCACCCGCAGGCGCCGGTCAGCCAGAGAAAACAGTGCACCCACCATCATGACGAGAGCCCCGTACCATATCAGTGTCACATCGGGCTTCCACCAGATACGGACGACGACCGATCCGTCCCCCGGTTCGTCGCCAAGCGCAACATAGACCTGGCTGAACCATAGCGTCTTGATGCCTGATTCAGTTGTCGGCATCTGGCGAGCCGGGAAAAACCGCTTGGACGGTTCGATTTGTCCAAGACTGCGCGAGCTGGAATCGAGCAGCGTGAAAGTACCGCGATTTTCGGTGAAGTTGGAGCCAGTGAGCGGGCGCAGGCCTTCAAAGCGCAGCGTGTAATCCTGTACCCTGGCGGTATCGCCCGGACGCATGATCAGCACATTTTCCGTGCCGAAAGTGGTGACGCTCACGATGCCCAGCAGTGTCACGCCGAGCCCGATATGGGCAAGTGCGGTACCGAAAACCGAGCGCGGCAAACCCTTGAAGCGCGCAAACGCCTTGCTCGCGGAGACCTTGCCTATGCCAGCCTTGAGCACGAGGTCCGTCAGGCTGCCGAAAATCAGCCATGCCGCAAGCCCGATCCCGCAGGCGGCGAGAACCGATTTCGCCGATGTGCTCCACAGGACGATTGCCGCAGCCACGAGCGAGAGCGCGAAAGCCGTCATCAGCCGCTGCGAGACGCCGTAAAGATCGCCGCGTTTCCAGGCGAGCAGCGGGCCGAAGGGCACCGCGAACAGAAGCGGGATCATCAGGGGGCCGAACGTCATGTTGAAGAACGGTGCGCCAACGGAAATCTTGTCGCCGGTCATCACTTCCAGCAGCAGCGGATAAAGCGTGCCGATCAGCACGGTCGCAGCGGCGGTCGTCAAAAACAGATTGTTGAAGACCAGTGCACCTTCGCGCGAAATCGGATGGAAGATGCCGCCTGCCGTCAGGCTCTGCACCCGGAGCGCGAAAAGCGAGAGCGAACCGCCAATGAAGATTGCAAGGATGGCCAGAATGAAGAGGCCGCGCCCCGGATCGGTGGCGAAGCTGTGAACCGAAGTCAGAACGCCGGAGCGGACAAGGAAGGTGCCGAGCAGCGACAGCGAAAAGGTGAGGATCGCCAGCAGCACGGTCCAGATTTTCAGCGCCGAGCGCTTTTCCATGACGAGTGCTGAATGGAGCAGTGCGGTGCCGACCAGCCAAGGCATGAAGGATGCATTTTCAACCGGGTCCCAGAACCACCAGCCGCCCCAGCCAAGCTCGTAATAGGCCCAGTAGGAACCCATGGCGATGCCGCCGGTCAGGAACATCCATGCGACAAGCGCCCATGGGCGCACCCAGCGCGCCCATGCAGCATCAAGGCGCCCCTCCAACAGGGCCGCCACGGCAAAGGAGAAACAAACCGAAAACCCGACATAGCCGAGATAGAGCAGCGGCGGGTGGATCGCGAGGCCGATATCCTGAAGGATCGGGTTGAGATCGCCGCCCTCCATCGGAGCCGGAAAAATACGGGTAAAAGGATTGGAGGTGAAGACGATGAACGCCAGAAAAGCCACCCCGATCCAGCCTTGCACGGCGAGGACATTGGCGCGCAGCGTTTCAGGCAGGTTGCCGGAAAAAGCCGCGACCAGCGCACTGAAGAAGGTGAGAATAAACACCCACAGCAGCATTGAGCCTTCGTGATTACCCCAGACGCCGGTGATCTTGTAGAGAAGCGGCTTTTGCGAGTGAGAATTCTCGACCACATTCAGGACCGAGAAATCCGACACGACATAGGCATGGACAAGCACGGCGGATGCAAGGCAGATCAGCGCAAAGACTGCAATTGCAGTCGGGGCGGCGACTGACATGAGCTGTGGGTCGCGACGATGCGCGCCGACCACCGGCACGATCGATTGGACAATCGACAGTGCCAGTGCCAGAACCAGAGCAAAATGGCCTATCTCGACGCTCATCTGCAGTCTCCATCAGGCACGCAACCGGACATCGCCGGTTGGAGTGCCCCAACTGTTACTTGCCTTCCCAGACGCCCTTTTCCTTTAGGCTGTCGGCAAGGTCCTTGGGAATGTAATTTTCGTCGTGCTTCGCCAGCACGTTGTCGGCGCGGAAAACCCCGCCATCACCGAAACGCCCTTCGGCGACGACGCCCTGCCCTTCGCGGAAGAGATCAGGCGGAATGCCCTCGAACACGACCTTCACGGTCTTGATCGTATCGGTCACCGTGAAACGCAGTTCGCTGCCCTGGCGGCTGACCGACCCTTCCTCGACGAGACCGCCGAGACGGAACCGCGCGCCTGAGGCCATGTCCTGTTCCGTCAGGTCGGCTGGCGTGCGGAAAAAGCGAATGTCCTGACTGAAAGCCATCAGCATCAGCCCGACCGCCACAGCCAGAACTGCCAGCGCGCCGCCGATCAGGAACAGGCGCTTGCGCTTTCTCTGGCTTACGGTACGGGCGAAATTGGCCGCTGGTTTGCTTTTGCGTGCGTTGTCGTCTGCGGTCGCGCTCATTTTTGTGCGTTCCCTGCCTTTAGATCTAGTCCAAGACCGGCTGCGAAACTCTCAAGGTTCGACCGGCTTTCGCCTTCAAGGGCTGTCATTCCGCGATTGAGAGCGTCGAGCGCTGCATCGCGGCGGTTGAGGATCATATAGGAGCGCACAAGGCGCTTCCAGCCTTCGACATCCCCGCTATTCTGGCGAAGACTTTCATCGAGACGTTGAACCATGCCTTCGATCATCGCCTGCCGGTCTTCGGGGCTCATCGACGAAGCGGCATCGACATCGTCAGCCGTTGGCCCCTTCGGCTGCTGCTGAACAGCAGCAGGATCGCGAAGCCGGGCGATGGCCTGTTCAATCTGGCCGCGCCACGGCGCGTCGGCGGGGGCTTTGTCGAGGAACGCCTGCAGGCGGTTGGCCGCCAGATCCATGCGACCATCCTGCATCTCACCCTGCGCGAGATAGAATTGCGGGCGCACATCATTCGGTTCGAGATCGGCAGCCTTCCTGAAGAAACCTTCGGCCTCGGCGGTAACAGTACCGCCTGAAGCGGTTGCCAGTGCTTCACCCAACCCCAGAACGCGCGGGAAATTCTCACCCGCGATACGAATGGAGCTGCGATATGCATTGACGGCATCGGCAGCGCGGCCAAGCCGCAAGTAAATCGGCGCCAGCACATCCCATCCACGCACATCGTCGGGATTTTGTGCCAGATGCGCTTCGGCACGCGCTACCAGCTCATCGACAGAGCCACGATCCGCGCTTGCCGAAAGCCGCTCGGCGAGCGGCATGGACGGCATGTCCGGCTTTCCGAACAGCGGGTAGACGCCCCAGGCGACCAGCGGCACTGCAAGCACCGCCAGAAAAGCGAGCAACCGGCCCGGTGTCGTCTTGCCTGCGGCTTCGGCAGCTTCCCTCGCTGACTTTTCGGCGTTCAAAATGCGACGTGAAATTTCGATGCGCGCCTGTTCGGCGCTTTGCGGGTCGATCATGCCTCGGGCAGCGTCGGCTTCGACCTCGCGCAATTGGTCCCGATAGACCTCAAGGTCGTTCTTTTCAGCGGGCAAAAACGCCTGCTGCGCCGCGTGAGAGGCAACAAAACAACCAGAGTGGCTGCCAATGTCAGTAATGCTGCAATAAGCCAGAATCCCATGGCTACGACTTAAGCGCAGCCAAGGGAAAAACCAACCACTACCTGCAGTAAGTTGCTGCCTAGGGCAATTCGCCGCAAAGGATGTCAGGTCAATGGCGTCCAGCTGCCATCCGGATTGCGACAGGCCGTTCCGCGCGAAGTCTGCTGCGATCCGCCGATGGTGAAGCTGTGCGAATACTGGCGGCAATTCTGGGAGCCGACCTGATAAGGCTGCGCCGCAGTCACATCGCCGGAATTCGATCCGCTGCCGCTCCAGGATACGACCTTGCCCGCGGGCGAATATTCGAGCGCGCGATATTCGGCCTCAAGCGCCTTCTTTCGGTCGGCTGCATTCAGCTGATTTGCCGAACTGCCGAGAAGACCATTGCCGAGCGGCGTCAACAGGCTGGTTTCCGGCTTCTGCGCCGCAGAGCCGCCGCCTAGCGAGCCAAGCCCGATCCCCTTGCCGGTGGTCGTGCCACAAGCTGACAATGCAAGCGCCACGGCAAACATCGTCGAAGCAACTGAAACCGGGTGAGAAGACAACCTGGATACCATTACCATAACAACCAGCCTTCATGAACAATTAGCACGCATACTATAACGGCATGCGGCTTTTCAATTTATCTTCTAGTTCGCTTTCAGCCAAAAACAACCGTCAATCTTCTGTCAGGGGCAACAGGACACGGACTCCCAGTCCGCCGAACGAACTCTTGCCCAGATGCAAGCCGCCGCCATATTCGCGGACGGTATCCTGCACGATCGCCAGTCCCAGCCCGGTTCCCGGTTTCGTTTCGTCGACGCGGCTGCCACGTTTCAGCGCCGCCTCGATCTTGTCCGATGCCAGCCCCGGCCCGTCGTCTTCGATCAGGATTTCGAACTGGCGTTGCTCGCCGGAAACGGGGGAAAGCCCGATATTGATGCGTTTGCGGCCCCATTTGCCCGCATTCTCCAGCAGGTTGCCGACGATTTCTTCCAAATCCTCCCGTTCCCCCGCGAAGACCGCGTCAGGCAAATCGTTGCGGAACATGACCTTGAAAGCCGGGTTGAGCTTAGCCGTTACCCGCTGTATGCGCTCGAGAACCGGGGTCACAGGCGTGCGGAAAACAACGCTGTCGCGCTGCGCGGCAATGCGGGCGCGTTGCAGATAATGCTGTATCTGCACCTGCATCGCCTCGCTTTGTTCCTGGACGATGCGCCCATGTTCGCCGCCCATGCTTCGTGCTTCATTGACCAGCACCGAAAGCGGTGTCTTGAGAGAGTGGGCGAGATTGCCGACCTGTGTTCGCGACCGTTCCATGATGCGGCGATTGTTTTCGATCAGCGCATTCATTTCACTGGCGAGCGGCGCGATCTCCACAGGCAGCGACGTATCGAGCTTTGACGAACGCCCCTCGCGAATGTCGGCTAAAGACTGACGCACCTTGTCGAGCGGGCGCAATCCGAACAGGATCACGGCCGCGTTGATGAGAATGCTTCCGATGCCGAAGATCGCCAGATAGGTCGCGAGGCTGGTTCTGAAATCGGATATTTCCTTGAGGACTTCGCTGAGATTGCCCATCACGCGAAAACGCGCAACCCGATTGGCGGCGTCCAGAACCACTTCGGTTTCAACGATGAAAAGTTCCTCGCCATGGAGACCGGGCAAGGTGTAGCTGCGCATGAAGGAACTGTCGAAAGGGGCCTGCGAGACCGGCATTTCCGGCACGATGCGACCAAGCAGCGAAGGTGACTGCAGTTTTCCGGACAGGTTCGGCGTGACGGGGTCGACAGACCAGTACCAGCCAGAGAGCGGGCTGGAATAGCGCAGTTCTCCCAGTTCAGGCCGCCCCTGCAAAAAGCCTTCGCCCGACGTACTGACGGCGCCGACAAGGCTGAACAGATGGGCGGTCAGGAGCCGCTCGAAGTTGCTGCGCGCAGCTTCGCCGTATAGGGAGCCGATAAAGGTCGCGACCACCACAAGGGCCACGATGACCCAGATCGTTGAGAGGGTGACGACGCGGACCGCGAGCGAACGCAGCGGAGGAAAGACGCGAAGAAGCTTCAGCTGTCGTTGCCTTTCGTTTCGCCCCCGCCTTCCGAACGGATGCGGTAGCCCATGCCGCGCACGGTCTCGATCAGGTCCACGCCCATCTTCTTGCGCAGGCGACCGACAAAGACTTCGATCGTGTTGGAATCGCGGTCGAAATCCTGATCGTAAAGGTGTTCCACCAGTTCGGTGCGTGACACCACTTCGTCCATATGGTGCATAAGATAGGACAGAAGCCGGTATTCATGCGAGGTCAGCTTGAGCGCGACGCCATTAATGCTGGCCTTCGATGTTTTCGTATCGAGATAAAGCGGCCCGCAGACAAGCTCAGACGATGCATGGCCAGCCGCACGGCGGATCAGCGCGCGCAGCCGCGCCAGCACTTCCTCGATATGGAAGGGCTTGGCTACATAGTCATCGGCACCGGCGTCGATGCCGGCAACCTTGTCGCTCCAGCGATCACGGGCGGTGAGCATGAGAACGGGCATGGCGCGGCCACTGCGCCGCCAGCGCTCCACGACGCTGATGCCGTCCATGCGTGGCAGGCCGATATCGAGCACGACCGCGTCATAAGGCTCGGTGTCGCCCAGATGATGGCCTTCTTCGCCGTCATAGGCGCGGTCGACCACATAACCGGCAGCAGCCATTGCTTCCGCAAGCTGCCGATTCAGGTCCTTGTCGTCTTCAACGATCAGGATACGCAAGCGGACATTCTCCCTCAATCCATAACCGAACGGCGGTGAAAGCCGTTGTCATTGAGCGCATCCCGAAAAAGCGAAGCGGTTTTCGGAGGAAGATGCGCGTCAAGACAAACTGGCAGAGCGGTTTCGACGATTCAGTCTGACGAAACCGCCCTATTGAGCGGGAACAGCCACTTCAACGCGGCGCGGACGTTCGCCATCACGGCCCGGCACCAGCACGACGACCACACACATGGGGCGGCCATTCTGCGTCGTGGCAGTTGCCTTGGCCAGCTGGCCACCCTGCTGGGCGGCCACCTGTTCGCCGACCGCGGCGCAATCACCAGCGGCAGCGACAATGAGATTGGACTTCTGCGGCGCGGTTATCGGCAAGGCACCGGCACTGACCGGCAGCAAGCCAATACTAACGGCGAGAAGCGCGAAAACTTTGAGTGCAGGGTTCTGTTTCATCATGCCGCCTTATATAGCGCCCAACAGCTGAATGATGCATGAACAACCAAACTTCTTGCGGGCCCAAAGGAAAAATCAGCATCTGACTATCACGGTTTGTGTAATTATGAAATGCGTGATGTTGCCCCGATGCGCCCGATAATCGTAACAATTCCGGCAATTGCGGTCGCCAGTTGCAGCAAAACATCCGTTAGCGCGCCCTGGTCGAAAAGATCCGTCGCCACGCCGAAAACGCCCGCAAGCGATAGAAAAAGCGCAACCAGACCAGCCCAGACCGTGCGCGAAAGATACCATGATTTATCTGCGTTCATATTTTTTCCTGTCAGTTGCCGACACGCCAATTGAGTTCAAATCCGACTTCCGACGCTTGCAGACTGGCAGCCACAACCGCACCGTCCAGCCATATGAAAGGTGTCTCGGCATTCTTCACGACCGACGCGGCCTGCTCTGTTTCAAAATGCCCGCGTGAGGCGCGCGTGAGTTTCCAGCGATTTAGACCGATTTCCTCCTCATCCAAAACAGGAGCACCCTCCCTTCTCCATTGGACGAGCAGCAGGCCTGTATTGGCGCCATTCAATATCTGCGCCCTTGGCCGCGATTGCATCTCGTCGGAATGAAGTGCGACCTCAACCGATTGCCCCTCCACCACCCTTCCCCTTGGAGCGCCTGGCTTGCCGATTCCAGTGCGATCTCGAAGGTCACCTCGGCATCGTGATTGCCACCATGTTCGGGCGCCGTTATCTGAAACGGTCCGCGGATCGTGCCGAAATCCTTCTGCGACGTAGACAGCGGCTCGATCCGCCCCCAGACCATGCCGACGTCGAACCAGCTCTCGGCGAGGCTTGTTTCCCGCCACGACAGGCGAGCGTCCCGCCCCTGTCCCTCTCCCTCACCGGCGAACGCCGCAAAGCCCGTGGCAAATTCGGTATTCGCGGCAGTTCGGCTCAGCCCCGTATTCCGCGTGAGCCAGCGTTCGAATTCACGGATCGTCGGCAGTCCCCGCCTTGCCGCTGCTGACACGCCTGCGGCCGCATCGGAAAGGTGACGACCGAGATTTCCCAAAGATCGGCTTTGATGATGTGGCGCGGGCCAGTGCGGGCATCCGTGCGCGCCTTGACGGTGCGAAAGCCGATGGACAAGCCTTCCAGCCGCCGCCGCGCATCAGTTCCAGCGCATCGCGCATCCGCGCCAGCCTGCCCTCGACATAAAGGCCGCGCGCATCCTCGCAGATTGCCGTCCACATGCCGATTGGCTCCGCCGCATCATGCTTGCCAGAGCATCCGCACGTCCGACACGCGGCCTTGGCGGGCGAGCGGGCGATCGCCCCCGTTTGACGACGTCTTTGCGCAGAGCGGACAGGCCGAAGACACTGGCATAGCCGGAAAGGCTACCGGCCAGCTCCACATCCTCGATGGCGAGAGCGGGCTGCATCGTTTCGGGCCGCATATCAAGCATCGCCATTGCTTTCCCTTTCCTCAGTCAGGATTCCAGGGATCGGCGCCTTTTTCAGCCGTTCAGAAAAGCGCTTGAAGATGCCAAGCGCCGACCAGGCGGTAATGCTTACTGCAGCCG
The DNA here is from genome assembly GCF_000182645.1 of Brucella intermedia LMG 3301. Lineage (NCBI taxonomy): Bacteria > Pseudomonadati > Pseudomonadota > Alphaproteobacteria > Hyphomicrobiales > Brucellaceae > Brucella > Brucella intermedia. Next base: position 690,767 of record NZ_ACQA01000001.1, on the reverse strand, counting down.
ATCCCATCAGCATCAGCTCGGCCCGGCCAAGCAATCCGCTGAGAGCAAGGGTATCGGTAATCTTGACGCCAGCCGCTCCTCCGAAAACCATGCCGCAAATGATGCCGACGGCGAAACGAATGGCCGCTTCACGCTTTCCATGCGGCAGCATATAGGCGAGCGATACGGCAGAACCTGCCATCGCGCCCACCATCTTGGCGAACCATATCCACGTCGTCTCCGAGGTAAATACTGCATCGGTGAAGTTCGTCATGATGACCTCCTGGCTGAATGCGGTTGGTAGCCCACCGCATCGCGTTTCTTCTTCGTCGCTGAGAAATGAGGCATCGAAAATGCGCGCCGTCGAGTTCCCGCCGTCCCAGAGGCATCTCGCCATAGCGGTCGCTGATCGTCTGCATGAGCCTTGCGCCAGATTCGCGGAGTTTTCGTCCGTGCGCATGGGCGTCATCGAAACCGAGGCGTCGCGGACCAACGCTTTCAGCAGCGGAACCGCTCGCGGTGTCATTGTCACGACCTGTCTTGGAGAAGCGCGCAGACGCAAGTCGAATTGCAGCATGCCCCAGGTTTCCTTCAGGTGCGCCAGGTAACCATAGGGGACAATTGCGCATCACGCGCCTGAAACAGCCATTCCTCCTCCGCTGCTTCCACTTGCTGCGGCGTCAGGCCTGCCGTCCAGGATCCCCCACGCCCGAATTTTTGCACGCGCCAGGATTGCATCGCGCGTCTTCACCTGCGAATCAGCCGCAGCGGATGAACAGTCCAGATTGAGGCGATTGAGACGGTTGAGATACTGGCTTACCGGAACAGACAGCAATAGCGCGATATCCGCGGGGTCGATGCCGTGTGCAACCTGCAATTGGTGCGTCAGACGAAGGCGTGCTTCGCCACGTGCTAACTTATCCACAATTTTAGGGTGTACCATCACAATTTTTACAATTGTCTAAAAGACATAACCCTGAAAAGCCGCTATAGCCTCTCAGGGTTATGCACACCGGTATCTGCCGGGTATATAGCAGGGACCGGCGACAGTCACACTTTGTCGACCGTAGATAAAACCTAGCAAAGCACCGTTACGCCGTCAAGGACTATTTTCCTATAATTTGATTTTGTTCCTATCCATATAAAGCTGCCAGGGCCTTAACCATTTCACATGAGCTGTGGCTTATTTATCTGCTATGATAGACACTCCATCTGTCTGCGACAACCAACCGTGCCGAAGTTAGTGAATGCGTAAGACGGCAGAAAAAGAACCGGGAAGCGAGAAGCGTAAACCGTTCAGGGTTTCGCGCCTGATCGGGCTCGACGCGTGGATCGATTCCACCCTCTACAGCCTGCGCTACAGTCTCGGCGAGTGGTGGGAAAACATCACCATCTTCTCCCGGCGTTTTCGCGTGCGCGGGTTCCGGCGTTTCGTCGTCGAGGTTCTCGACGAGGGATTTACGCTCGGGGTTACCGGAGCGGTGCTGATGCTGGTGCTGGCCTTGCCCGCCTTCGAGGAGACCAAGAAGGACTGGCGCGCGCAGGACGATTATGCCGTCACCTTCCTTGATCGCTACGGCAATGAGATCGGCCAGCGCGGCATCCTGCATCGTCAGGCCGTGCCCATCGATGAATTGCCGGACCATGTCATCAAGGCCGTGCTCGGCACCGAGGACAGGCGCTTTTTCGATCATTACGGCATCGACTTCTGGGGCCTGACCCGCGCTTTCAGCCAGAACATGCGCGCCAATGGCGTTGTCCAGGGCGGCTCGACCATCACCCAGCAGCTTGCCAAGAACCTGTTTCTCTCCAACGAGCGCACCATCGAGCGCAAGATCAAGGAAGCCTTTCTCGCGCTCTGGCTGGAAAGCAATCTCAGCAAGAAGGAAATCCTGCAGCTTTATCTCGACCGCGCCTATATGGGTGGCGGAACCTTCGGTATTGCCGCCGCATCGGAATTCTATTTCGGCAAGAACGTGAAGGATATTTCGCTTGCGGAAGCCGCGATGCTGGCCGGTCTTTTCAAGGCGCCTGCCAAATTCGCCCCGCATGTCAACCTGCCGGCGGCGCGTGCACGCGCCAATGTCGTGCTGTCCAATATGGTTGAAAGCGGTTTCCTGAGCGAAGGGCAAGTCGCCGTTGCGCGCCGCCATCCGGCAAGCGTCATCGACCGCGCCAAGAACGAGAGCCCCGACTATTTTCTCGACTGGGCTTTCGAGGAGGTGAAGAAGGTCGCCGCCAATATTCCTCAGCACACGCTGATCGTGCGCACGACGCTGGACCGCAACATCCAAAAGGCGGCGGAGGAATCGCTGGAATATCACCTGCGCCAGTTCGGCAAGGATTATAATGTCTCGGAAGCGGCGACCGTTGTGATCGCCAATGACGGCTCCGTGCGCGCACTGGTCGGCGGGCGGGACTATGGCGAAAGCCAGTTCAACCGCGCCACCAAGGCATTGCGGCAGGCCGGTTCGTCCTTCAAACCTTATGTCTATGCGGCGGCGATGGAAAAGGGGCTGACGCCCAGCACCATAGTCTCGGACGCGCCAATCAGCTGGGGCAACTGGTCGCCCCGCAATTATGGCCGCAGCTTTGCGGGCCGCGTCGACCTGACCACCGCGCTTGTCCGTTCGCTGAACAGCGTGCCGGTGCGGCTGGCGCGCGATTATCTGACCACGGCCCCCATCGTTGCGCTGACCAAGGCGATGGGCGTGGAATCGCCGATCTCGTCGCACAAGACCATGGTGCTCGGCACATCGGAAATGACGGTGATGGATCAGGCTACCGGCTTCAACGTGTTTCCAAATACGGGCATGGCCGGTAACCGCCACGCCTTCACGCAGATCGTTTCATCGGATGGCAAGGTGTTGTGGGATTTCGGTCGCGATGCACCGAAGCCGCACAGGGCGTTGTCGGAGAAAGCGGCGCTCGAGATGAACTCCATGCTGGTACAGGTGCCGGAACGCGGCACCGGACGCCGCGCCGCACTGCCGACGACGCGCGTTGGCGGCAAGACCGGCACGACGCAGAATTATCGCGACGCATGGTTTGTCGGTTTCACCGGCAATTTCACGGCGGCGGTGTGGTTCGGCAACGACAATTTCACCCCGATGAAGGAAATGACCGGCGGTGTCCTGCCTGCCATGGCTTGGCAGCGGATGATGGCTTATGCGCATCAGAACATCGAACTGAAGCCCATACCGGGCGTGACGCCGCCCTTCCCCGCGCCGCCCAAGAAGAGCGAGCCGCAAGTGGCCAACGCCAAGCCGGAAGAAGTCATGGCCGCGCCGCCGCGCGTGCTCTCGCCCATGTCGACAAAAGTCATCAAGGAACTGCATGACCGCTTCCTTGCGGCACCGCCTCTGCCTAAGATCGCCGGGCGCACAAAAGTATCGGTACTCTGAGGGGCGATGTTCAAGACGATATTCAACACGGCGATTGTGCTTGTGCTGGCGCTCGGCGGCGGCATCTGGAGCGTCGACAAGGTGCTCGACCGGTTCGAGGGTTTCGGTGAACTCCGCGTCGGGGCCTGGAGCGCCTATCCGGCGGCTGGCACGCCGGATGCCGATCCCTATTCCAAGGCCCGTGCGGCCCGCAAAGCCTATCTCGCGCTTGGAACGGCGGAAGGGCTGCCTTTCTATGCGCGTACCGACAATGGCGGGCGCACATTGCAGCGCGGCTGCACTTATCGCCTCAGCGGCCTAACCCCGCCCGCCCGTTTCTGGACGGTCTATCCGGCCACGCCCGATCTCGAGCCGATCACGCCGCGCGACGGATTGCTGGAAGCGCTGCATTCCCGCGAGGTGCTTTATGGCGATGACGGCAGCGTCACGATCACCATCGGCCCGGATGCCGCGCCCGGCAACTGGCTTCCCGTCGAAGGCGGCGGCGATTTCGTTCTCGTCATGACGCTCTACGACACGCCTGCGGCATCATCCTCGGGTCTTTCCGATCTGGTCATGCCGGGGCTGGTGCGTATTGCGGGAGCAAATCCGGGAGCGTGCCGTGGCTAGAATTTTCCGCCTCGTCCTTCTCGGCATCATCGGCGCGGCGATCGTCCATATCGCGGTTCTCTTCCTCGTTCCCTTCTATTCCGACAAGAATGCCTGGTCGCGGATCGAAACCGGAAGCGAGCCATACCGCTTCCAGCGGTTGGATCAAAAGACCGGTCCGGTCAGCGACAGCGACCCGCTGATACAGGAAGCCACCTGCCGCTTTGATCTTGCCGACGGCCCCGTGCACATCACGACAGGCGCAAACGTGCCTTACTGGTCGCTCTCGATCTACGCGCCCAACGGGGACAATCTCTACAGCCTCAACGACAGCGTTTCCAACGAACGCAAGCTCGACCTGATCCTTGCCGATCCCATCGGCATGGCAAGTCTGCGCTCGGATGGTTCGCAGGCTGATGCGCGTTCGATCCTGATCGAGCAGAATATCGGCGAAGGCGTCGCCGTGCTGCGCGCTTTCGTGCCCGATGGAACGTGGAACAGGCAAGTGCAGCGCTTCTTCACCGAAGCGCGCTGTGCGCCGTTTGAGGGTCTCTAATACCCGTGCCCGGCATTTTCAGCGCGTGATGCGTTGGCATCCCGGCGTCCCGCCTTAATGCGTTTCCGACGACCCCGGTTCGACTGGAACCTCTCCAAGCCTGAAGCGATGCTGTTTCTTTTTGGCACGGTTAATGAGTTGCTAACGCTTCAACGCTACTATCCGGAACACCGACCCATGCGGGGTGCATTTGCGCGCAAGCCGGCCGCTGCCGGAGGCGTGATCTGCGATTTGGGGCGGGTGAGTTGTGTGCCTACCGGAGTATTCTGCGTGACAAATGATCAGTTCCGCGCCCTGGAGGATATTTCAGGCCACCGGAGCCCGTCGAATTCAAAAGCGGGGAGCAGCAAGGCGGACGACCTTCTGGCGGCCGCCATTTCGGCATTCGCGGGTATCACGCGCCCCGGACGGCAGGATATGCAGCAGCTCGAAGATCTTGCCATGCCCCTTCTGCAATGCGCTTCCACCCGCGGCAAGCGCCACGCAGCCAATGCACTGGCGCAATTGGAAGACGCGCCACGCCGCCTCATTCTGGCGCTGGCCGACCAGCCCGTGGAAATCTCCGCGCCTATTCTCCTGCGCTCTCCCCTTCTGCGCCCGTCCGACCTGATCGAGATCATCGGCAGGAACGGACTTGCCCATGCGCGCGCTGTTGCACGGCGTCAGTCCGGCGATGTGCTTCTGCAAGGCGTGCTGCGCAGTTTTGCCGATCCGGTGATCGACCGCACGCTGGCGCTTCAGGAAAATCTCGCCAATATGGAAGCCGAACCGCTGGAAAAGCCGGATGTACCCGACCTTTCGGCCGCCAGAACGCCGCTGATGAAGGAAGGCAGTTCCGAGCGGCTGGCGCGCGCGCTGCAACAGCCTTTCTACGAGACAGGTGCGGCCACCGGCGCGCAGCATCTCATCGATACCGCGCTTCTGATCGACAGCCAGTTCTTTCGCAATGCGCTGGCCGATGCGCTCGACATTTCGTTCGAGCGGGCCGATGCGATCATCGGCCAGTGGCCGGATTCACATCTGCCGATTGCGCTCAAGGCGCTGGGATTGTCGCCTGCGGAATGCTATCTCACCATGACAGCCATTCTGGGACCGATCGACACCAATCGCGACAGCCTGCGGGAGTTCGTCCACATCTACCGATCCATCGACCGCGAAAAGGCGATGGCGCTCGTGCGGCGCTGGAAGGCTGAAGACATGTCGGCCATGCTGCGCGGCAAACTGCGCGAAATGGCGGAAGCCGAAGACGATACCCCGCTCGTGGATGCGGCCAATTCCGATCATCCCTCCCGCCAGCGGCTGGCGAAATAAGCGCATCAAAAAATTCAGAACGCCTCTCCGTCCTGCGAAATCGAGAACAGCGCCGAAGCATCGGCAATATCTTCCAGTTCGACCAGCCACAGGTCGGGGTCGAAGCGGGTTTCCCGCGCCATGCGGTCACTTGCCGCCATGTCATCGGCGTCATGAAGAATGCGCAGGAACATGCGCTCCCCGTCATGATCTTCTTCATAGGAGGTTTGCGGCGCTGGCGAATAGAGATCGCAGGTGCCGAAGCGCGAGCTTACCTTGATGAAGATCGCGCCGGCTTCCGGCGAGCCGCGACGGGCGAGATAGGCAAAGCCGCCCTCGCCCTGCACCTTGCGGATCAAGGCTGAAACCCAGAAATCGGATGTCAGGCGCATCGCAAATCCATCAACTGATCAGGCCGATCTCGCGCATCTTGGCGATGAGCGTTCCATCGATTTCGCCCGTCACCGGCAGGCTGAACAGTTTCTGGAATTCGCGCACCGCTTCCTGTGTCGACTTGCCCGGCTGTCCGTTCACCGGCACCGTGTCGTTGCCGAATGCCTTCAGCCCGGCCTGCACGCGGATGATATCCTGCGAACTCACCTTCGCCGACTGACCGGCGGGTGCTGCCGCGACCTGTTTTTTCGGCGCCGGTTTTTCATAGGAAGCAAGATCCGGCTTCGGTTTGGAAACTGTTTCCGATTTCAGGACAGCGGGCTGCGGACGCGGCGATGGAACCGCGACCTCGATGGCTTTTGCCACATCGTCCCGAGCCGGAGTGCGGTTCGGGTTACCGTTTTGGGTGTCGGCCAGCAATTGCGGCGGGATGTTGGCCTCCTGCACGCCGAGCTTCTGCTGCAAGGCGCGCCAGCGTTCCACCGCTTCGCGGGTCTGCGGCCCGGTGAAACCGTCCACCGGCCCCTTGTAGATTCCAAGCGTCGAAAGCCGATACTGCAGCCGCGCGATTTCCAGATCGGCATTGGGCGCAAGCGCCGGCAGCATATCGTCCACCGAGGCGTTCATATTCAGCCGGTCAGCCGACAGGTTGGCGGGTTCCCAGCGGTTGGGCTGGCTCGTTGTTCACCTCCGCTGCGGAAGCGCTTTCGGTCGGTTTCGGAGCGTTGTCGCTCGCCGCCGCCGTTCCCGGCAGGACCGCGCGCGGCGTTGGGTTGAACACGAAATCCGGCCTTGTGCGGAAGAACACGGCATTATGCGCCTCCGGCTGATACCAGAGCGCATTGGCCGAAACGAAACTCATGACCACCAGAAACGCGGTTGCCCCGCCGGTGAGGACGGGGTTGCGCGCGATGAACTCTCCGGCGGCAATTGCCAGCGCGGAGGCCGAGGTGAAGAAGAAATGGAGGAGCCGCGATCCGAGACTACGCCGTTTTGCGGGTTTGCGCATTTTTCTGCTCCCGGATTTCGTCGTTCTGCCAGTCATGACGCCTTTCTCCGTGGTGACGGTGCATGTCGATCACCATGCCAAGCTCTGGGCCAAGCTCCTGATATTCGTCTTCTCCCATCACAAATTGCGGACCCGCCACCGGAAGGCGGACCGTGACGACCGTGCCTTCGCCGGGGCAGCTTTTCAGCTGCATCGTTCCCTGATGCAGTTCCACCAGCCCCTTGACCACCGAAAGGCCGAGGCCGCTACCTTCCTGCGCGCGCGCATAATTGTTGTTGGCGCGCACGAATGGCGTGCCGATGCGCTGCATGTCTTCCGGCTCGATGCCGATGCCGGTATCCGACACGCTGAATTCCAGCATAGCACGGCCTTCGGCCATAACGCGCGCTGCATCGATGGTGACGCAGCCGCCGCTTTGCGTGAACTTCACCGCATTTCCGGCAAGGTTGAGCAGGATCTGCTGGACGGCGCGGCGGTCGGCCACCAGTTCGCCAATACCGTTGCCGACGCGATGGCAGAAGGCGACGCCTTTCTTTTCAGCCAGCGGCAGCATGACGGCGGTGCACATTTCGGCTGCTTCGCGGAAAGCGAGCGTCTGCGGATCGATGCTGTAATTGCCGGTCTCCAGACGCGAATTGTCGAGAACGGCGTTAACAAGCTCCAGCAAATAATGGCCGGACTGGTGAATGAGGCCCGCATATTCGCGCTGCTTTTCACTGGCGAGCTTGCCGCCCATTTCATGCGACAGCATGTCGGAAAAGCCTATGATGGAATTGAGCGGCGTGCGCAGTTCGTGGCTGACGGCGGCAAGCAGACGGCCCTTGCCGATGCGCTCCGATTCCAGCTCCGCTTTCAGCGTGGCAATCTCTTCCAGAAGCTTCTGCTCGCCTTCCAGCGAACGGCCGATCAGCGTGATAGCGTGGGCGCTTGCAGCTCCTTCGAGACGATAGGTACGGAAGATGGTCTCGCCATTTTCGATGGAGCGCAGGCGCACGTCGATCTTGCGTACCGTGGCACCGGCGCGTAGATCGGCCAGAAGCGAAAGATATTCCACGCGGTCGGCCACATGCACGCGGTCGATCAGGGCCGTGCCTTCCAGCATTTTCGGCTGCACGCCCAGAAGCTTGGCAGAATTTGCATCGACCGAAGACACCACGCCTTCCATGTCGAGGCTGAACTGCACGTCACCGGCAGCAACCGCGATCTGCGGTGCGCCGACCTTGATCTCGGCAGGTTTGGCAGCGTTCACAAAGCCACGCGCCACAAGGCTTGCGGCATAAAGGACAAGAACCGCGACAGACGCATAGCTGCCGCCGGAAACAGCGCCGCCGCTTGCGGTCGCGAGGAAAGCCAGAATCATGGCGGCGAACGCAGCGCCTGCTGCGGCAGCGCCCGGTCGGCGGGTCGCAAACCAGACTTCAAGCGGCAGGCCTGCCGCCATCAGCCACAGAACCGCATTGCCATGCGAGAAGGCGCCAATGGCAGCGAGACCCGCGCCATAGGCGGCGAAATTCAGGCCCGCCAGAACGGGCGCGGCAACGCCCATCAGCGACAGCGCGCACAGGATCATGGCCACGCCTGCAAAGCTGGCGGCGAGAATGGCAAATTCCGTGAAGCCCGGCGTTACACCGGAGCCGAGCACCGCAGCACAAAGCAGGACCGGCACGGTGAGAACCGAGCCGATGACACGTATGGAGGCCGCGTCGGGTGTGGACACCCAGCGGCAGCAGAAACGTTCGTAAAAACGGCTGATCGCCTGCACGCTCGTGCGGACGGTATCGGCTGTTTTCAAAAGAATGGCGTTCAACGTGCCCTACTCACTCAATACTCTTGCATGATCCGAACTGGAAACCCTTCGCCGTGGCGACGCATTCCCAGCCAG